>DASQHF010000064.1:0-6873 GCA_035632215.1 Micropepsaceae bacterium
TCAAAACCGACGCGATCAGCAGAACTTTCAGCGCTGTGTTTCTCATGGCGTTCCTCCCGGGACTTGTTGCCAGCTTCCTATTCGTCAGTACCCTGACGGATGCCTCGTACTGGAAGATAAGGCTATTGCATCGCTCTCCTCCGATCCAGAGGCGGTGGGACCCTAAACCTACAGGCCGGCGGCCCTCGAAAACCGGCGCCGGAGCGCAAAAGAAACGCGAAGCCGCGCTTACGGCTCCGCGCCATAAGCGCTAAGATGCGGGCTCCATATGCAGGGAGGACCCGTACCATGGAACGATTCATTGCCGGGCTCGTGAAGGATTTCGAGGCCGGAAAGATCACAAGGCGGCAGTTCGGCGAGGGCGTGGCCATCGCCGCCACCGTTTACGGATTTGGCGACGCCGCCAAAGCCGCGCCGGCGAAGGGACTGAAGATGCTGGGCGTGAACCACATCTCCTATTCCTGCGCCGATTATGCCAAGGCGCGCGACTGGTATTCGTCCGTGCTCGGGATGCAGGTGTTGAACGACAACAAGAAGAACCGCGCCAATCTCGCCTTCGGGCCGGAGCCCGGCAAGGGCGGTGCGTTCGTCGTTGCCCGCAATTTCGGCAACGTGTCGCCGACGCCGGGACCCTCGCAGGTCGACCACATCTGCTACACGATCGCCAACTGGAACGATCAGCGCCTGATGGCGTCGCTGACGGCGGCGGGCACCAAGCCCACGAACCGCAATCCCGGCGGCAACAGCATCAATGTTTTCGATCCCAATAATTATCAGGTGCAGCTCGCCTCGATCGTGGGCGAGAACGCCTGGAGGAAATAAGGAGAACGGCCATGGAAGAATTTGCCGTTGTTAAATTGCAGGAATTCGAACAGGGCAAGATCAGCCGCCGCAAGCTGATCGAGACGCTGGTGGCCGCCGCGACGGCGACGACCGCAACGGGCGCCGCGCAGGCCGCGCCGCAATCGGGCGTGAAAGCCGCGCTCGTGAACCACGTCTCCTATACCTGCGCGAATTATCGTCAGGCCGCGGACTGGTACTCGAAAGTGTTCAATCTCGAGCAGGTCAATGATGATGGCCACAACGTCAATCTCCCGTTCGGAAAGCAGGGCGAGAAGTCGCAGGGCGTGACCGCGAACGACGTCGGGCCGACCTTCATCGTCGCGCGCACGCGCGATCTGAATGGCACCATCGGGACGACCGGGATCCAGCGTCCCAAAGCGACTTGCGTGATCGACCACATGGCGTACACGGTCGCGGATTGGGACCGCGAACGCATCAAAGCCGACTTGATGGCGATGGGCGTGCAGAAGGTCCGCGACGGCGGGCTCTACAGCCTGCACATGAACGATCCGTTCGGGTACGACATTCAGATCAGCGGTGTCGCGAACAACGCGATCTCCGACGGGGCATAGTTAAGGATAAGCTCGGCGCCCGTGCGCCGCGCGCAATTCGGGGAAGGGGCATCAGCTCCTTCCCCGGATCCGCCGACATCGGCCAAGGCCTGGGTTTCACGAAAAATTGGAACTAACTGCTGACGGAGATGGCGTTGCCGATCTCGTCTGAGGCGCGTTATTGGCCTTGAGGTCCCTTAAAGCATAACGCAAGTATAGAAGTTCGGGGGCTGGGTCGGTGCGAGATGAAACGGGACCTAGCCTTAGCAGACGAGTATCGCGACAAAGCTCAACAGCTCCGCATCATGGCAATGATGACGAGCGAGCCGTCCGCGCGAGAAGCTCTTGTTTTCGCAGCAGACGGATACGACCAGCTAGCGACGCTCAAAGAGCAACTTGCCGGTGCATGGGAACCGCTGCATCTCAAACCGTAACAGGGCCCGAATTTGACCTCGCTCGACGGGGCTATGCTCGTCGCTGAACCAGCCGCGAGCTTATCCCTTCGGGATCGCCCCACGCGCGAGCTTGTCCGCGCGCTCGTTCTCGAGATGACCCGAATGTCCCTCGACCCAGCGCCAAATCACGTCATGCCGCGCGACTTGTTCGTCGAGCAAGCGCCACAAATCGCCGTTCTTGACCGGCTTCTTGTCCGCCGTCTTCCAGCCGTTCCGCTTCCAGCGCGGCAGCCATTGCGTGAGCCCGTCCATCACATAGCGCGAATCGGTGTGGATCACCGCGATGCTCGGCTTCTTCAATGCTTCGAGCGCTCTTATCGCCGCCATCAGCTCCATGCGGTTGTTGGTGGTGAGCCGCTCGCCGCCGAAGAGCTCCTTCTCGTGCGATCCTGCGCGCAGGATCGCGGCCCAGCCGCCGGGTCCGGGATTCCCCGAACAGGCGCCGTCGGTGAAGATCTCGACCTTGGGCTCGCTCACAACCCGTACGCCTCCGCCGACTTGACGTTCTTGTGGAAGCGCAAGCGGCGGACATATTCGCGCGGGTCTTTCACCCGCACGAGCGCGGACGGATCGCGGTTGATCCAGTCGTAAAGCCGCGTCAGCAGGAATCTCAACGCGGCGCCGCGGCAGAGGAGGGGAAGGGCGGCGATCTCGGATGCGGCGAGTTTCCGCTTCCCCTGATAGCCGGCAATCAGCGCGCGGCCCTTGGTCACGTTATAGGCGCCGTCGATCTCGAAGCACCACGCGTTCAGCGTCACCGCGAGATCGTAGGCGTAGGAATCGTCGCAGGCGAAATAGAAGTCGATGATCCCCGACACGCGGTCATCGATGAAGAGCACGTTGTCGGGGAACATGTCGGCGTGGATCACGCCTTGCGGCAGATCCTTGGGCCAGGCGCGTGAAAGCGCCTCGAGCTCCTTTTCGATCAGTGTGCGCAAGCCATCGGCCACGGAATCGGCATCCTTGGCGCAGTCGGCGGCGAGCTTGGCCCAGCCCTTCAGCCCGAGCGCATTCTCGAGCCTGAGCGGGAAGTTCGCCCCCGCTTCGTGCAGCTCGGCCAAAGCGCGACCGGCATGGGCGCAGTGCTCGACCGTCGGCCGTCTCAACGAGACGCCGTCGAGGAAACCCAAGATCGCCGCGGGCTTTTCGTTCAAGCTCCGTGTCACGCTGCCGTCGCGCGCATGTACAGGGGTGGGGCAGGGTATTCCTTTCCCCGCGAGATGCTCCATCAGGCCGAGATAGAAGGGGAGGTCTTTGGCCTCCACCCGTGTCTCGTAGACGGTGAGGATGTAGGAGCCCTTGTTCGTCTGAATAAAATAATTCGAGTTCGAAACGCCCTCGGCGATGCCCTTGAACACATGCGCATGGCCAAGCTCGTAGGCATTCAGGAAAACCTCGAGTTCCTCGAACGAGACATCGGTGTAGACGGCCATGGATCAGCCGCTCGAAAGCGCCCGGGGCAGCTTGAATTCCACTTCCTCGCGCTTGACCGTGACTTCCTCGACCTTCACCTCGTAGCGGTCGCGGAAGGCCGCGATCACGCGCTCGACCAGGATCTCCGGCGCGGAGGCGCCAGCCGACACCCCGACCGTGCTCGCATGCTCGAGCATCCTCCAGTCGATCGCGCTCTCGTTCTCGATCAGCGCGGCGCGTTTCGCGCCCGCCTTGCGCGCGACTTCGACAAGCCGCATCGAGTTCGACGAATTGGACGAGCCGATGACGAGAACCGCGTCGGCTTTGGGCGCGATCGCCTTGATCGCCTCCTGCCGGTTGGTCGTCGCGTAGCAGATGTCGTCCTTGCGCGGCCCCGCGATGCCCGGGAAGCGCCGCTTCAACACCGCGACGATCTCGGCCGTATCGTCGACCGAGAGCGTCGTCTGCGTGATGTAGGCCAAGGGCGCCTTCTTAGGCGGGCTCAAACGCTCCGCGTCCGCCGTCGTCTCGACCAGGATCACCGCGCCTTCCGGCAACTGGCCCATTGTCCCGATCACCTCGGGGTGTCCGGCATGGCCCACGAGCACGATCGTACGCCCCGCCGCGAAGTGGCGCTCGGCTTCGAAATGCACCTTCGACACCAAGGGGCAGGTGGCGTCGAGATAGAAGAACTTCCGCCGTTCGGCGTCCGCGAACACCGATTTCGGCACGCCATGCGCGGAGAACACGACGCGCGCGTCGGCCGGGGCTTCTTCCAGCTCGTCGATGAAGATGGCGCCGATCTTCTCGAGTCTTTCCACCACGAAGCGATTGTGCACGATCTCGTGACGGACATAGATCGGCGGCCCGAATTTCTCGATTGCGAGCTCGACGATGCGGATGGCGCGCTCGACGCCCGCGCAAAAGCCGCGCGGCGCCGCGAGAAGCAGCGTCAGCGGCGGCTTCGGCGCCGTCTTGAGCGCCTGAACGGATCGGTTGCTCGCTCTCATCGGCCCATCATATGCGATTGCCCTGCGCTTTCCTTCCGTGCCCTGCTTGGTTACAGTCCGGCCGGCTTTCGGTAAATGGGTAAGTGATCATAATGTCCAAGCGATTTGTCGCTGTTAGCCTTGCGTTTTTTGCTCTCCTGCCCCTCATGGGGTGCGAGACCTTAGGTCTTACCAGCAGCACGCCGCCGGAAGCGATGATCGTCGACTTCACCGCGCCGTGCCCCATTACCGCCGTGCTGGGCGATGCCGCCCTGGTGACGAAGCTCAAACCTGGCTCCCCCATCCAGCAAAATCCCGCCAATGTCATGTTCTCCGCCGAGATGGCGCAGCCCAAACTCGAATGCGATTACGACCGGCCGGCGAACAAGCTCAGCGTGAACATCAGCTTCGGCATCCGTGCCGCTCGCGGGGCGGCGGCGCAAGGCGCCGACCCTCAGCTCTCCTTCTTCGTCGCCATTGTCGACGTCGACAACAATGTCCTTTTCAAGAAGGTCTTCCAGGTCGCGCCTGAGATGGGCGGCAAGGCCCAGAACACCTTCACCGAGAGCATCAACAACTTCGCCGTGCCCTTGGCGATGGACAAGCGGCCGCCCGATTACGAGATTCTCACCGGCTTCCAGTTGACGCCGGAGGAGCTCGCCTACAATCGCGCTCCGCGCCCCTTGCCCGCTCCGCGCGCGAATCGTCCATGACTTCGCTTCTGTCCGAGCTCTCCGCGATCGCGGGTGCCGCGTTCGCGGCCGAAGGCTTGCCTTGGGAGCTTGGGAACGTGCAGGTCTCCGACCGGCCCGATCTCGCGCAGTTTCAGTGCAACGGCGCCCTTGCGGCGGCGAAGCTCGCGCGCGCCAACCCGCGCGCCATCGCGGACAAGATCTCGGCGCGGCTGAAGGAATCGCCGCTGTTTCAAGACGTCACGATCGCTGGGCCTGGCTTCATCAATTTGAAGCTCACCGATGAGGCCATCGAGGCGCGCCTTCAGGCGCTTGCGGTCGCTCCGGATACGGCCATTCCGGAAAGCGGCAAGGGCAAACGAGCCATTATCGATTTCGGCGGTCCCAATATCGCGAAACCGATGCATGTCGGGCATTTGCGGTCCTCGATCATCGGCGACTCGCTCCAGCGCCTCTACCGCGCCCTGAAATGGGACGTGACGAGCGACGTGCATCTGGGCGACTGGGGTTTGCCGATGGGCCAGCTCATCTCGCATTTGGCGCTCACGAGGCCCGAGCTTCCCTATTTCGCGCCGGAGGATAAAAGTCCGTACCCGGATCAGTCTCCGGTCTCGATGGACGACCTCGAGCGCGTCTATCCCGAAGCCGCCGCTGCCTGCAAAGCCGATCCGGCGCGCCTCGAATCCGCGCGGTTAGCCACCGCCGAGCTCCAGGCCGGGCGCCCCGGTTATCGCGCACTGTGGCGTCATTTCCACGACGTCTCGGCGGTGGGCCTGAAGCGCGAATTCGCGAGCTTGGGTGTCGTGTTCGACGAATGGAAAGGCGAGTCCGACGCCGATCCGCTGATCCCGGAGATGATCGAGCGCCTGAAGGATGATCGTTTCGCGATCATGGACGAGGGCGCGCTCATCGTTCCCGTCGCGCGCGACGACGACACCAAGGAAGTGCCGCCGCTCATTCTTTTGAAATCCGATGGCGCCGTGCTCTACGGCACGACCGATCTTGCCACCATCGTCGAGCGCGTGCGCGAGCACGATCCCGACCTCGTCCTCTATGTGGTGGACCAGCGCCAGCACGGCCATTTCGAGCAGCTCTTCCGGGCCGCGACAAAGACGGGGCTTGCCGGCCGCGCCGAGCTCGAACATGTCGGCTTCGGCACCGTGAACGGGCCCGACGGCAAGCCATTCAAGACGCGCGCTGGCGGCGTGATGAAGCTTTACGACCTCATCGCCATGGCGACGACCGAAGCGAACAAGCGTCTGGTCGAGCAGGGTCTGGCCGAGAACTATCCGGAAGAGGAGCGCGCCGCGATCGCGAATGCGGTCGGCATCGCCGCGATCAAATTCGCCGATCTTTCCAATCCGCGGCTCTCGAATTACGTCTTCGATCTTGAGCGCTTCACGCGCTTCGAGGGTAAGACCGGCCCCTATCTGCAATATGCCGCGGTGCGAATTCTATCAATCCTCAAGAAAGCGGAAGGCGAGGGCTTCAAGCCCGCGCCACCGATCATCGTTTCGGACGAGGAACGGCGTTTGGCGCTCGACCTTCTCGCCATGCCCGAAGCGCTTCTCGGCGCGGAAGGAAAGCGCGCGCCGCACATCGTCTGCGATTATCTCTTCGGTCTCGCGCAGAGCTTCAGCCGCTTCTACACCGAGCATCACATCCTCTCGGAGCAGAACGCTTCGCTGCGCGACGCGCGGCTCGGCCTTGCGCAGCTCGTCCGCACGCAAATCCTCCGCGTGCTGGGCCTCCTCGGCATCACCGTGCCGGAACGGATGTAAACGGGAAACTGTGTCATCCCCGTGCCCGGGTCCGCGCTGTACCAAACGGGCGAACAGCTGATTTGCAGCGCTGAAGTGCCGTCCCCTGACCGCCATTTCGCCGCGGTTTTGCTCACATCTCCCCCTAACGTGTCATGGCCCGCGAATGC
>DASQHF010000065.1:0-5486 GCA_035632215.1 Micropepsaceae bacterium
CGGCGCCACCTGCATCATCACCGTACTGTGGATGATCATCGGCTATTCCGTGGCGTTCACCACCAATCCGAGCTCGGGCCTCAACAACTTCATAGGAAGCTTCGATTACTTCCTGCTTGGGCCAATGGGCTTGAATCAGACGACCATGCTGGCGGCGACGATTCCGGAATCGGTCTACATGTTCTTCCAGATGACGTTCGCCATCATCACGCCGGCGCTCATCGCGGGCGCGCTCGCGGACCGCATGAAGTTTTCCGCGTTCATGTGGTTCATGTCCCTCTGGCTGCTTTTCGTCTATTGCCCGATCGCGCATTGGGTCTGGGGTGGCGGCTGGCTGGGCACGATGGGCGCGATGGATTTCGCCGGCGGCACAGTCGTGCACTTGAATGCCGGGACCGCGGGGCTTGTCACGTGCCTCGTGCTCGGCAAGCGCGTCGGTTACGGCAGCGAGAACATGGCGCCGCACAATCTTTCATTGAGCGTCATTGGCGCATCGCTTCTCTGGGTGGGCTGGTTCGGGTTCAACGCCGGATCCGCCGTCACTGCGAATGTCGGCGCGGGGATGGCAGCGGCGGCGACGCAGATCGCAACTGCCGCGGCATCTTTGAGCTGGATGTTCTCGGAATGGCTCATTGCCAAGAAACCGTCCGTACTCGGAATGATCTCCGGGGCGGTGGCCGGACTCGTGGCGATCACGCCGGCGTCGGGCTTCGTCGACCCGCGCGGCGCTCTCGTCATCGGCCTTGCGGCCGGCGTCGTTTGCTACTTCGCCTCGGTGCATATGAAGAAGGCGTTCGGCTATGACGACGCCTTGGATGCATGGGGCGTGCACGGCATCGGCGGCGCTACCGGCGCGATGCTGACCGGCGCTTTCGCGAGCAAGGCGATCAACGGCGCAATGCCCTTCGACAAGGGCGGCTGGCTGATCGACGGCAATGCCGGTCAGATGCTGATCCAGTTCTATGATGTGGCCGCCGTCTTCGTATATTGCGCGATCGGCACCTACATCATCCTGAAAGTGATCGACGTGACGATTGGCTTGCGCGTGAAGCGCGACGTCGAGGTCGAAGGTCTCGACATCAACCTCCACGGCGAGACTATCCACGCCTGATAGCAGTCTCCTCAAACTGACAAGAGGGCGCGCAAGCGCCCTCTTTTTTTATCTTCTGATGACAGCTTGGAGCAACGCGGCTAGTTTGCGCCGCTTCGTAACTCCTCAAAGAGCCGTCACGTGCTTCCCGGACGCTTGGCGCCCATCCCGACCTCCTCCTTCGCCAAGCTGAACGAGCTCATCAGGGACGTGAGCCCTCGCTCCTATGCCGCCGGGAACGCGCCCATCATCATGACCGTTGGCGAGCCCCAGGACGCGCCACCTGCTTTCATCGCCGAGATCATCCATGCGCGCGCGCGCGATTTCGGCCGTTACCCGCCGATGGCCGGCACCGCTGCCTTCCGCGCCGCTTGCGCGAGCTGGCTTTCACGCCGCTTCCATCTCCCCTCGAGCGCGATCGATCCGGAGACGCAGATCCTGCCCTTGAACGGCTCCCGCGAAGGATTGTTCTGCGCCGTATTCCCGCTGATCCCGGAGAGCAAGGCGGGAGCAAGACCCGTCGTGCTGGTCCCGAACCCGTTCTATTCGGTTTATCCCTCGAGCACGATTTCGGCGGGCGCCGAGCCCTATTACGTGTCTTCGCGCGCGGAGACGGGCTTCCTGCCGGATTTCGCCTCGGTGCCCAAAGCCGTGCTCGAACGGACCGTCGCTGCCTTTTTCTGCTCCCCTTCCAATCCGGAAGGCGCTTGTGCGAGCGAGGCTGAATGGCGGCGCCTGTTCGAGCTCGCGGACGAATACGATTTCACCGTGCTCGCGGACGAGTGCTATTGCGAGCTCTATGACGAGGTGGCGCCGGTCGGCGCCGCCGAGGTTCGCTATCGGATGAGCGGCGGATTTTCCCGTCTCCTCAGTTTTCACTCGCTCTCCAAGCGTTCGAGCGCGCCGGGTTTGCGATCGGGCTTCGTCATGGGGCCAAGCGAGCTGATCGCGCCCTTGACGGCCTTCCGCAACACCTGTGCCGCGCAAGTGCCGCTGCCGGTGCTCGAGGCCTCAGCTGCTGCCTGGTCGGATGAGACCCATGTCGAACTCACGCGCGCGCTTCGCCGCGAGCGCTTCCAGATTGCCAAACGGCTGCTTGGCAATCAGCGCGGCTTCCGCAAGCCGGCGGGCGCATTCTATCTCTGGCTCGATGTCGGCAACGGCGCCGATTTCGCCAAACGCTTGTGGCGAGACGCGGGTGTTCGCGTGATGCCGGGGGCCTTCATGGGCAAGGAAACGACCCCCGGCGACCCGGCCAGCAATCCGGGCTATTCTTATGTGCGAGTCGCCCTCGTTCACGATTCATTAACCATTACGGCGGCACTCGAAAGCGTGGCGGATCAGTTGAACGCGGGGGCGTAAGCGTGGGCGTGCATCGGTGGGTTGGCGTCTATCAGCCGCGCTCGCGCAAGGCGCGATTCGCCGAAGCCGTCGAGGAAGCGCGCGAGTGGTTCGCGCAGCTTCTCCGGCAGACCTTGCTCCGTGTCCTCGGCCTTGGCCTCGTCTTGGGCGCAAGCGCATGGCTCGCGGCTCTGTTGAGCTACGATTCCACCGATCCTTCGTTCAACAACGCAACGGCACGTACCGCCGCAAATTGGCTAGGGTCGTTCGGCGCCTATGGCGCGGACTTCTTTCTCCAGGCGCTCGGCGCGGCGGCCATCGCTCTTGCGCTCCCCATCGCGGCCTGCGGCTGGCAGATGATGACGGGCACCCGTCCGGCAAGACTGTGGTGGCGCGTACCGGCCGCGATCGTCGGCGGCGCGATCCTTGCCGCAGGGTTGGGCTCGTTCCCGGACTTCTCGCTTCTTCCCGCGGGCATGGGCGGTGCCGTTGGCCAGCTGTCGGACTTCTATGCGAACAAGTGGACGGCAAGCCTCGAGGCCGCTTGGCTCGTCTATGTCATTCCGCCCGTGCTCCTGCTCGCCGGGTCGGCGTTGATCCTCACCGCGGGCGGAATCCGCTGGGCCGCCGTGAAAACCGTCCTCTTCGCCGTCGCGGGTTCGCTCTGGGCAGCAGGCAGCTGGCTGCACCAGCGTTTCTCTCGTCGTCGCATGGATGAGGTCGAGGACGAAGACTTCGAGGCCGAACCCGGATGGGACGAAGAGGCCGATGCTGATGCGGAGTCGGAAGACGACGACGTCGCGAGTCTCGATGTCGCGCCCGAGCGTTTTGAGCCGCGTGAGCTCCCCGGAAGGCGCGTGCAGCGCGACGAGCGCCGCCGGAAGGGAAAAGCGAAAGCCGGATCGCAGCCCGCGCTCAATCTCGCGGAAGGCGAATATCAGCTTCCGCCTCTGGGCCTTCTCTCGGAACCGCCGGTGGACACCGCAGCACCCGCCTTTTCCGACGATGCCCTCGAGGAAAACGCTCGCCTCTTGGAAGCCGTGCTCTCGGATTTCGGCGTTCGCGGCCGGATCGTCGCGGTGCGGCCGGGCCCCGTGGTCACGCTTTACGAGCTCGAGCCCGCGGCGGGCGTCAAGTCTTCGCGCGTCATCAGCCTCTCCGACGATATCGCGCGCTCGATGAGCGCGGTCGCCGCCCGCGTCGCAGTGATCCCCGGGCGCAACGTCATCGGCATCGAGCTCCCCAATCAGAAGCGCGAGACCGTGTACCTGCGCGAGCTCTTCTCAGCCTCCGAATACGAGAAGTCGCGCGCGCCCTTGACGCTCGCGCTCGGGAAGACCATCGGCGGCGAACCGGTGATGGCCGATCTCGCGAAGATGCCGCATCTCCTCATCGCGGGCACGACGGGATCGGGAAAGTCGGTCGCGCTCAACACCATGATCCTGTCGCTCCTTTACCGCATGCCGCCCGAGCATTGCCGGCTCATCATGATCGACCCGAAGATGCTGGAATTATCCGTGTACGACGAAATTCCGCATCTCTTGGCACCCGTGGTCACCGATCCGAAGAAGGCGGTCGTGGCCTTGAAATGGGCCGTCAGGGAGATGGAGCAGCGCTACGCCAAGATGGCGAAGATCGGCGCCCGCGGCGTCGAAGCCTTCAACGAGCGCGTGAAGAAGGCGCGCGACAAGGGCGAAGTCTTAAAGCGCACCGTGCAGACCGGTTTTGACCGTGAGACCGGCCGCCCCGTCTACGAGGACGAGATCCTCGAGCTCGAGCCAATGCCTTACATCGTGGTTGTCGTCGACGAGATGGCGGATCTGATGATGATCTCGGGCAAAGAGATCGAGGGCGCGGTGCAGAGGCTCGCGCAAATGGCACGCGCCGCCGGCATCCATCTGATCGCCGCGACCCAACGGCCATCCGTCGATGTCATCACCGGCACGATCAAGGCGAATTTCCCCACCCGCATCAGCTTCCAGGTCACCTCGAAGATCGACTCGCGCACCATTCTGGGTGAACAGGGCGCGGAGCAGCTCTTGGGTCAAGGCGACATGCTCTACATGATGGCGGGCGGTCGCATCCGCCGCGTGCACGGGCCATTCGTCTCGGATTCCGAAGTCGAAGACGTCGTGCGCTATTTGAAGACGCAGGGCCGGCCCGATTATCTTGACGCCGTCACGGAAGAGCCGGACGAAGACGATGACGATCCCTACGCGCTCTATGGCAACGGCGAAGGGGGCGACGATCTCTTCGACAAGGCAATCGCCATCGTCGCGCGCGAACGCAAGGTTTCGACGAGCTACGTCCAGCGCCGGCTTCAGATCGGCTATAATCGCGCCGCGCGCTTGATCGAGCGCATGGAAGAAGAAGGCATGATCTCCAAGCCCAATCACCAAGGCAAACGCGAGATCCTGTTGCCCGAAGGGCGGGAGTGACATCGCTTGGCGATGGGTTACATCGAGAAATCCTCCGGCGATGGCGAACGACTGATCGGTCGGGCTTATTTCCATTGGCTCTATTCGCTTAAAGCCTATGGGATCCTGATCGCGCCGCTGATTATCGTCCTCCTGATCCGGATCTATGCCGACGACACCACGCGCGAAGGGCTGGCGATTGCAGGCCTCGTGTTGGTCGCTTTGGGACTGCTGACGTTCTTGCGCATGATGATTTTCCGCTGGACGACCGAGATCGGGGTGACCTCGCATCGCTTCGTCGAAAAGAGCGGCTGGCTGTCGCTTAAGACAAACGAGATCGCCCTTCCCAACATCGAGGGGGTACGCGTGACCCAGGGCTTCTGGGGCAGAATCTGGAACTACGGGCACCTTCGGATCGAAGGCACGGGTGTGGATGCCGTCGAGACACCGATGATCGCCGATCCGGTGGGTTTCCGTCGGGCGATCGAAACGGCAAAAGGCATAAAGGCTTAGAGGACTCCTGCGACCGAATGACGCAGGCCGAAGCTTCGGCGGCCCTACCCAGGAGGATAGTGTTCGCGACGCTTCGTTGACAGCCCAAGAGACCACGCTTAGTTATTGCGCCGCACAAAATTGAC
>DASQHF010000066.1:0-26576 GCA_035632215.1 Micropepsaceae bacterium
CCTCGGACTCGAGAATGTCTATAGCCGTTTTCCTGCGATCGACGGCTCGACTCTATCACCCCGGGCAGGCTTGAAGCCGGGAGAACTTGGCGCCTTTCATTCTCATGTCGGCGCGCTCAAAGCGGCGAGGGGAAGTTCCGGCTGCGTCCACATCGTCGAGGACGATGCCGTTCTTTCCGAGCATGTGCGCCCGGTCCTCGACAGCGCAATCACTGCCAATCTGTTCGACCGCTACGACATCCTGTTCACGGACATGTTCGTGAACTGTCATCTCGGTCTTCTCAAGCACTTGAAGTTATCGTTCCGTAGGATCGAGAGTCCTCCGGAGCGCGAGTTGAAAGTCGAGGATCTCGAGATCATCGACCTAGCGCAGCAGAACTTCTCCTGTCTCACTTCTTACGCGGTCGGGCCACGGTCCATCGACCGGCTGCTTGCGCTCTATCACCAGGAGATCGCGGCAGGCCCGCGCACAGCTGTAGACATCTTCGTCCGCGACTGCGTGCTCTCGGGCCAACTCCGCGCCGCGTGCCTTTTTCCGTTCGTGACCACATTCGACTTGAAGGAGGTGGCGAACAGCACCATCGCGAACGCGAACCGGGGAGCCGCAGATGCGTCCGTCACGGTGATGGCGGTGCTGCGCTATTCGTTCTTCGTCGGGCGCGATCTTGCACTCGCGCAAACCTATCTCGACGAAGCGACGCGAGCCCGCGCGCCGGCGGATCGCCACGAGCAACTGATCGCCCAGGCCGTCGGCTTCGTGCTCTCGGACGCGTTCAGCGAGTTCTAGGCGCCATTACCGCGGCGCAGCTCGTAGAACGCGATCGCGGCTGCATTCGATACGTTCAAGCTTTCCATTCCGCTTAAGATCGGGATGAAAGCCGACGCGTCGCAGCGTTCACGCACAAGCCGACGCAAGCCGGATCCTTCCGCGCCCAGGACGATGGCAACGTCGCCGGGCGGAGCTGCTTCCAAGAGCGGTGCGTCGCCATCGAGCGTGAGCGCGATGCGCCAGAAGCCGAGCCGTCCCAGTTCCTCGAGCGCGCGAGCGATATTGACGACGGCGACACGAGGCACGCGGTCGAGTGCGCCCGAGGCGGCTTTGGCGAGCGCGCCCGATTCGGGGGGAGCGTGGCGGTCCTGGACGATAATTGCGCTCACCCCAAAGGCCGCGGCCGAGCGCAGGATCGCGCCTTCATTGTGTGGATCGGTGATCTGATCAAGAACGCCGACGATGCGGCGGCCGGGGGCTGTCGCGCTCAGAGCATGCTCGAGGTCGAGCGAGGCGAGAGGCTCGCACAAAAGCGCAATGCCTTGATGCACGGCGCCCGGCGGAAGCAGCCGGCTGATGACGTCCAAAGCTGCGATCTCATGGGGAACACTGCCCAGGAGCTTTCCGAGATCCGTGGCCATGCGTTCATTGGTCACCGCGCGCCTCACCCGGCGGCGCGGATTGGAAAGTGCCGCCCGTGCCGCATGCAGGCCGTAAAGCCAGAATGCCGACGGCGAGGCGCGTACCAGGTCAGTGGTCGAAGGCCCGCTCTGGTCCCGCTGTTGTCCATGAGGTCGCTCGGGCCCGCGCTGCTGCGGTCTGGTCTTTTTCGGTCTCACGTGAGATTTTCCATGGGTGGCCGACAGTAGGCCGTGCGGGCACAGGCTGGTGGGGGAAGTAGGACTCGAACCTACGAAGGCTTAGCCAGCGGATTTACAGTCCGCCCCCTTTGCCGCTCGGGACATTCCCCCAGCCGTGGGGCGGCTAATGGCGGCAAAATCCGTCAGTGTGTCAATAGATCAGTAGGTCGTTTGCGGCTGTTCTCCTACTTCTGAGCAGCCTTCTGATCAGCGAAAAAACGGTTGTGGTAAAACTCGCAAACAGCGAGAACAACGGACGCACGCGGGTGTAGCTCAATGGTAGAGCAACAGCCTTCCAAGCTGATGACGAGGGTTCGATTCCCTTCACCCGCTCCACGCTTTGCCCCTAAGAGGGCGGCCGAGCCGTAATCCCGCCCGGGTCATTGGATTAGAGGAAGACGGGCGCTTTAAGCTGGCGGACAATGGCCAAAGCCTCGGCTTGGTCGTGAAAAGTTGTGGCACGGAGGCTCTTCCTGGCCGGGGCGAACGCTAAGCTACAGATAACCCTTGGTTTTCCCACGTCTTCCGGTCTCCCAAGGGGACACAGGATTGTGTTATTCACCGCTTGATAACCAGGCCGGTGGCTGCTAAACGCCTCTTTCCCAGTAAGGATTCCGTCCGTGCTGGCGATCCCGTTCGCCGGCGCGTTCTCTTTTGCCCAAAGGAGTGTAGCTCAGTTGGTAGAGCGGCGGTCTCCAAAACCGTAGGCCGGGGGTTCGAGTCCCTCCACTCCTGCCAAACCGCAAGTTTGGCTGGTTGGAAATGAAAACGACAAGGCGAGCATGTCCGATAATCCGACGAAAGAAGTGACCGCGGCACCGGCAAAACGCACCGGGCTGTTCCAGTTTGTAAGCGAAGTGCGCAAGGAGACGGCGAAGGTTACCTGGCCGTCCTGGCGCGAGACCTACCTCACCACCATCATGGTGTTCATCATGGTAGCGGTTTCGATGGTGTTCTTCGCGGTCGTCGACTACTCGCTCGGCCTCGCCCTCAACTTAGTACTTGGCGTCTAGACGGCGGACTCAAGGACTTTGTCATGAATGCGCAGTGGTACATCGTTCATACCTACTCGAACTTCGAGAAGAAGGCGGCCGAGGAGATCAAGCGCCAGGCGCAGATCCAGGGCCTCGCCGATCTCATCGAGGACGTGATGGTTCCCACCGAGGAAGTGGTCGAAGTGCGCCGCGGGCATAAGGTGAATGCCGAGCGCAAATTCCTGCCCGGCTACATCCTCGTCAAGGCGGATCTGACGAACGAAGCCTACCACCTGATCAAGAATGTCCCGAAGGTCACGGGCTTCCTGGGCCAGAACAACAAGCCGATGGCGTTGCGCCAGGGCGAAGTCGATCGGATCTTGAACCAGGTGCAGGAGGGGGCGGAGCGGCCGAAGCCCTCGATTACGTTCGAGATCGGCGAGCAGGTGCGCGTTGCCGATGGTCCGTTCACCTCGTTCAATGGCACGGTCGAGGAAGTCGACGAAGACCGTTCACGCCTCAAAGTCGCAGTCTCTATCTTCGGCCGGGCAACGCCGGTCGAGCTCGAGTTCACGCAGGTCGAAAAGGTTTGAACCCGCATGCGGGAGGCCCTCGCCGGGCCGTAAGTACCGCGAACGTCTAAGGAGGACGGAGAGACATGGCGAAGAAGATCGTGGGGTACATCAAGCTCCAAGTGCCGGCCGGCTCGGCCAACCCATCGCCGCCCATCGGGCCGGCGCTGGGTCAGCGGGGCTTGAACATCATGGAGTTCTGCAAGGCGTTCAACGCCAAGACGCAGGCCGAAGAGAAGGGCATGCCCATTCCGGTGACGATCACCGTCTTCTCGGACAAGTCCTTCACCTTCGACATGAAGACTCCGCCCGCATCCTATTACCTGAAAAAGGCGGCGAAGCTGACCGACGGGTCGAAGGCTCCCGGACGCGATTTCGTCGGCTCCGTGACCATGACGCAGGTCCGCGAGATCGCCAAAGCTAAGATGAAAGACCTTAATGCGAATGATCTCGACGGGGCGTCTCGGCTGATTGCAGGCTCCGCGCGCTCGATGGGCATCGAGGTGAAGTCATGAGCAAGGTCTCGAAACGCATGGTTAAAGCCCGCCAGGGCGTCGATCGGGTGAAGTCCTATCCGCTCGATGAGGCGGTCAAGCTGATCAAGGCGCGCGCGACGGCAAAGTTCGACGAGACGATCGAAGTGGCGATGAACTTGGGCGTCGATCCTCGGCACGCCGACCAGATGGTTCGCGGCGTGGTTTCGCTCCCCAACGGCACGGGGCGGAGCGCGCGCGTCGCGGTGTTCGCCAAAGGCGCCAAGGCCGAAGAAGCCAAACGGGCGGGTGCCGATATCGTCGGCGCCGAAGACCTCGCGGAGAAGGTGAACAAGGGTGAGATCGACTTCGAGCGTTGCATCGCGACCCCAGACATGATGGGCATCGTCGGCCGTTTGGGTAAAGTCTTGGGTCCGCGTGGTCTGATGCCGAACCCGAAGGTCGGCACCGTCACCATGGACGTGACGCAGGCGATCAAGGACGCCAAGGGCGGCGCGGTCGAATTTCGCGTCGAGAAGGCCGGCATCGTGCATGCCGGTGTCGGCAAGGCGAGCTTCGAAGAGAAGGCTATCGCCGAGAATGTTCGCGCGCTGATCGACTCCGTGATGAAGGCGAAGCCAGCCGGCGCCAAGGGAACTTATGTCAAGAAGATTTCGCTGACCTCCACCATGGGACCGGGTGTCAAGATCGCGCTCGACTCCGTGGGACAGTTCGGCGGCGCTTAAAGAAGGAGATTGAATTTCCGGCTCGCGTTGGCCGGAGACCTGTCCGAGACCGCAGGCGTTCAACGGATCATCTAGATCCCGAGAACTTAAACAGCCAAAGCCGGCGCAGACGGGGCCAGAACCGATAGCGGACTTTAGGTCCGATAAAGGGTTTGAACCCTGGGACGGGAAAGTCGCGAGAGGTCGAAAATCGCTCGCGATCCAACACAGGGGGAAGTCCAAGGAACGCGCCTTGGCTTCCGTTGAGAAGGAGTGGGTATGGACAGAACCCAGAAAGCGGAAACGGTCAAAGGCCTGAACGGGCTTTTCACCGGTGCCGGTGCTGTCATCGTCGCCCACTATTCGGGCATGACGGTCGCCGAAATGGGCGAGCTCCGGGCGCGGATGCGCAAGGCCGGGGCCTCGTTCCGGGTGGCGAAAAACCGTCTTGCCGTGCGTGCGCTCGAAGGAACGCAAGCAGACGGCATCGCGAACCTGTTCAAGGGCCCGACTGGCATCGGTTTCTCCACCGATCCGGTCGCAGCTCCGAAGGTCCTCGTTGCCTACGCCAAGGACAATCAGAAGCTCAAAATCCTTGGCGGCGTCGCGGTCGGATCGGTGCTCGATGTCAATGGCGTCAAAGCCTTGGCCGAGCTCCCAAGCCTCGACGCGCTTCGGGCCAAGATCATCGGGCTCTTACAGGCGCCTGCGACCAAGATCGCAGGTGTGCTGCAGGCCCCTGGCGGTCAGCTGGCCCGCGTGCTTTCGGCCTACGCGAAGAAGGAAGCGGCGTAAGCACTGGAAACTCTCAAATTCAAACCCATATGAGGTAACGGGAAATGGCAAATCTCCAGCAGTTAGTCGAAGATCTCTCGAAGCTCACGGTTCTCGAGGCAGCCGAGCTCTCGAAGCTCCTCGAAGAGAAGTGGGGCGTGTCCGCAGCGGCGCCGGTCGCGGTTGCGGCGGCTCCCGGAGCGGGCGGAGCGGCGGCACCTGCCGCGGTTGAGAAGACGGAGTTCACCGTCGTCTTGGCCAGCGCAGGCGATAAGAAGATTAATGTGATCAAGGAAGTCCGGGCGATTACGGGCCTCGGCCTCAAGGAAGCGAAAGACCTCGTCGAGGGCGCTCCCAAAGAGGTGAAGACGGACGTGTCCAAGGACGAAGCCGAGAAGATTAAGAAGCAGCTCGAAGACGCAGGTGCGAAAGTCGAGCTGAAGTAAGGAGGCGTGGCGGCTGTCAAAAGCTGACGCGCATTGAACGCATATCCCGTCCCCTCGGCGGAAAGGCTCCGCCGGGGGAGTCGGGTCTTTTTGTCCTAACAGGCAAGGGATCGCTCGATGACACTTTCATTCACCGGACGCAAAAGGCTGCGGAGATATTTCGGCCACATGGTCGAAGTCGCCGAGATGCCGAACCTGATCGAGGTTCAGAAGACCTCCTACGACCAGTTCCTCCAGGTCGAGAAACCCGAAGGCGGGCGCATCGACATGGGGCTTGAGGCCGTCTTCAAGTCCGTGTTTCCGATTTCGGATTTCTCCGAGACCTCGCTGCTCGAATATGTGGACTACCACTTCGAGGAGCCGAAATACGACGTCGAGGAGTGCCAGCAGCGCTCCATCACCTATGCCGCGCCCTTGAAGGTGACGCTGCGCCTGATCGTGTTCGATGTTGATCAGGAGACGGGCGCCAAATCGGTGAAGGACATCAAGGAGCAGGACGTCTACATGGGCGACGTGCCGCTGATGACCAACAACGGCACCTTCATCGTCAACGGCACGGAGCGGGTCATCGTCTCCCAGATGCACCGTTCGCCGGGCGTCTTCTTCGACCACGACAAGGGCAAGACCCACTCCTCGGGCAAGCTGCTCTTCGCCGCGCGCGTGATCCCTTATCGCGGCTCGTGGCTCGACTTCGAGTTCGACGCCAAAGACATCATCCACGTCCGTATTGACCGCCGGAGGAAGCTGCCGGCGACGACGCTTCTCTATGCGCTCGGCCTCGATCAGGAGGGTATTCTCGATTACTTCTACGGCAAGGTGCCGTTTCGCGCGTCGAAGGACGGCGGCTGGACGACGCCCGTCGATTCCTCTTGGATGCGCAACGCCAAGCCCAATCACGATTGGACGAATCCGAAGACGGGCGAGGTCCTCACCGAGCTTGGCCAGAAGATCACCGTGCGCGCGCTCAGGAAATGGCAGGAAGACGGCATCAAGAACGTCGCCATGCCCGACGACGAATTGGTTGGTCGCTATTGCGCTCTCGATATGGTCAATGTCGAGACCGGCGAGATCTATGTGGAAGCAGGCGACGAGCTTTCGCTCGAGAACATCGGCATCCTGAGGGACGCAGGCTTCCAGGAGCTCGTCACCATCAACGTCGACCATATCAATGTCGGCGCCTATATCCGCAACACGATGGCGGTCGACAAGAACCATTCGCGCGAGCAGGCGCTCATCGACATCTACCGCGTGATGCGCCCGGGCGAGCCGCCGACGGCCGAAACCGCCGAGACTCTGTTCGGCCAGCTCTTCTTCGACTCTGAGCGCTACGACTTATCGAGCGTCGGTCGCGTGAAGATGAACATGCGTCTTAGCCTCGATTGCCCCGACACGGTGCGCACGCTGCGAAAAGAGGACATCCTCGCGATTCTGAAGGCGCTTGCCGATTTGCGCGACGGCCGTGGCGAGATCGACGACATCGACAATCTCGGCAACCGGCGCGTCCGCTCGGTCGGCGAGCTGATGGAAAACCAGTTCCGCATCGGGCTCCTGCGCATGGAGCGCGCGATCAAAGAGCGCATGAGCTCGGTCGATATCGACACGGTCATGCCGCACGATCTCATCAATGCGAAGCCGGTCGCAGCTGCGGTGCGCGAGTTCTTCGGCTCGTCCCAGCTCTCGCAGTTCATGGATCAGACCAACCCGCTGTCGGAAGTGACGCATAAGCGCCGGCTCTCGGCGCTTGGCCCGGGCGGTCTCACCCGCGAGCGCGCCGGCTTCGAAGTCCGCGACGTTCATCCGACCCATTACGGACGAATCTGTCCGATCGAGACGCCGGAAGGCCCGAACATCGGTCTTATCAATTCGCTCGCGACCTATGCGCGCGTGAACAAATACGGCTTCATCGAAAGCCCGTACCGCAAGGTGCACGACAAGCGCGTGACCGACGAGGTCGTATATCTCTCGGCGATGGAAGAGGCGAAGTACACGATCGCCCAGGCGAACGCGACGCTCGATTCCAGAGGCCGCATCGTGGACGAGCTGGTAAGCTGCCGTAAAGGCGGCAACTTCATCATGACGACTCCCGAGCAGGTTGACTACATCGACGTCAGCCCCAAGCAGCTCGTGTCCGTCGCCGCGGCGCTGATCCCGTTCCTCGAGAACGACGACGCGAACCGCGCGCTGATGGGCTCGAACATGCAGCGACAGGCGGTGCCTCTCTTGACCGCGGAAGCGCCCTTGATCGGCACCGGTATGGAGGATGTCGTCGCGCGCGATTCAGGCGCGGCGATCGCTGCACGCCGTACGGGCGTCGTCGATCAGGTCGATGCCACCCGTATCGTCGTTCGCGCAACGGAGGAAACCGACCCGACGAGGCCGGGTGTCGACATCTATCGCTTGTTGAAGTTCCAGCGCTCGAACCAGAACACATGCATCAACCAGCGGCCGCTCGTGAAAGTGGGCGACGCGGTGCAGAAGGGTGACATCATCGCCGACGGGCCTTCGACGCATCTGGGCGAGCTTGCTTTGGGCAAGAACGTGCTCGTCGCGTTCATGCCGTGGAACGGCTACAACTTCGAGGACTCCATCCTCATCTCCGAGCGCATCGTGCGCGACGACGTCTTCACCTCGATCCATATCGAGGAGTTCGAGACGATGGCGCGCGACACGAAGCTGGGGCCCGAGGAAATCACCCGCGACATCCCGAATGTCGGTGAAGAGGCACTCAAGAATCTCGATGAAGCTGGCATCGTCTATATCGGCGCGGAAGTGAACGCGGGCGATATTCTCGTCGGCAAGGTCACGCCCAAGGGCGAGACGCCGATGACGCCGGAAGAGAAGCTCCTGCGCGCGATCTTCGGCGAAAAGGCAGCCGATGTTCGCGACACTTCGCTCAGAGTTCCGCCGGGGGTCACCGGTACCGTCGTCGAAGTGCGCGTGTTCAACCGCCATGGAATCGACAAGGACCAGCGGGCGCTCGCGATCGAGCGCGCGGAAGAGGAACGGCTCGCCAAGGACCGTGACGACGAACTCGCCATTCTGGAGCGCAATATCTACTCGCGCCTGACCGAGATCCTGCTGCACAAGATGGCGGCCTCGGGTCCCAAAGGCATGGCGGCGGAGACCAAGATCACGCAGGCGGTCCTCGACAACCTGACGCGCAATCAATGGTGGCAAATCGGGCTCAAGAACGAGAAGGCGCAAGCCGAGATCGAGAGCTTGAAGAAGCAATATGACGAGTCGAAGCAGCGCTTGGACAAGCGCTTCGCGGATAAGGTCGACAAGCTTCGCCGCGGAGACGAGCTCGCGCCCGGCGTGATGAAGATGGTCAAGGTCTTCGTCGCGGTGAAGCGCAAGCTGCAGCCTGGCGACAAGATGGCCGGACGTCACGGAAATAAGGGCGTCATCTCGCGCATCACGCCGATGGAAGACATGCCGCACCTCGAGGACGGGACGTCCGTTGACGTGGTGCTCAATCCCCTGGGTGTGCCGTCGCGAATGAACGTCGGACAAATCCTGGAGACGCATCTTGGTTGGGCGTCGGCGGGTCTTGGACGGCAGATCGGCGACATGCTCGAAAAGGTCCGCCGCGACGGGCGCGTCGAGTCGCTGCGCAAGACTCTCAAGACGATCTACGCAGGCGACGAGCGCTTAGGCGAACTCGACGAGGATGGTCTCGTCGAGCTTGCCGGAAACTTGCGCGGCGGCGTCCCGGTGGCGACGCCAGTGTTCGACGGAGCCAAGGAGAAGGACATCGTCGACATGCTGAGCCATGCCGGTCTCTCCCAGACCGGGCAGGTGACGCTCTATGATGGGCGCACCGGCGAGGCGTTCAAGCGCTCGGTGACCGTTGGCTACATCTACATGCTGAAGCTGCATCATCTTGTGGACGACAAGATCCACGCCCGCTCCATCGGTCCCTACAGCCTCGTCACTCAGCAGCCTTTGGGCGGCAAGGCTCAGTTCGGCGGTCAGCGCTTCGGCGAAATGGAGGTGTGGGCGCTCGAAGCCTACGGCTCGGCGTACACGCTGCAGGAAATCCTGACGGTAAAGTCGGACGACGTCGCCGGCCGGACGAAGGTCTACGAATCGATCGTGCGCGGCGAGGACAATTTCGAGGCGGGCATCCCCGAATCCTTCAACGTGCTGGTGAAGGAGATGCGCTCTCTCGGACTCAATGTGGAACTGCTGAATCAATGATGCCGCATGTTCGCGGCGCATGAGTTGGCTCTTGTGAAAAGAGGCAAAGAATGAACCAGGAACTGATCAACGTCTTCCAGCCGGGCAAAGAAGCGCCCACGTTTGACCGAATTCGCATTTCGCTCGCGAGTCCGGATCAGATCCTTCGCTGGTCTCACGGCGAGATCAAGAAACCGGAAACCATCAACTATCGCACCTTCAAGCCGGAGCGGGATGGGCTCTTCTGCGCCCGCATCTTCGGTCCGGTGAAGGACTATGAGTGCTTGTGCGGCAAGTACAAGCGCATGAAGTACAAGGGCATCGTCTGCGAGAAATGCGGCGTCGAAGTGACGGTGCAGAAAGTGCGCCGCGACCGCATGGGCCACATTGAGCTCGCCTCGCCCGTCGCCCATATCTGGTTTCTGAAATCGCTCCCTTCGCGCATCGGCCTGATGCTCGACATGACGCTGAAAGATCTCGAGCGCGTACTCTATTTCGAGAACTATGTCGTACTCGAGCCCGGCTTGACGCCGTTGAAAGAGCGTCAACTCTTGAGCGAGGAGGAGTACTTCAAGGCTCAGGACGAGTTCGGCGAAGACAGCTTCACCGCCATGATCGGCGCGGAGGCCATCCGTATCCTCTTGGAGGCGATCGATCTCGAGAAGCTGAAATCAGAGCTGCGCGCCGAGATCGCGGTCGCGCAAGGAACCGAGAAGCCGAAGAAGCTCGTCAAGCGCTTGAAGGTGGTCGAGGCGTTCATCGATTCCGGCAACCGTCCGGAATGGATGATTTTGACCGTCGTCCCGGTGATCCCGCCGGAGCTGCGTCCGCTCGTGCCGCTGGATGGCGGCCGCTTTGCGACGTCGGACTTAAACGACCTCTATCGGCGCGTCATCAACCGCAACAACCGCTTGAAGCGGCTGATGGAGCTCAAAGCACCCGACATCATCGTGCGCAACGAGAAGCGCATGCTGCAGGAGGCCGTCGACGCGCTGTTCGACAACGGCCGCCGCGGCCGCGTGATCACGGGCGCGAACAAGCGTCCGCTGAAGTCCTTGGCCGATATGCTCAAGGGTAAGCAGGGCCGCTTCCGCCAGAACCTGCTCGGCAAGCGTGTCGACTATTCCGGCCGGTCCGTGATCGTGGTCGGGCCGGAATTGAAGCTGCACCAGTGCGGCTTGCCGAAGAAGATGGCGCTCGAGTTGTTCAAGCCGTTCATCTATGCGCGGCTCGAAGCGAAGGGCTTCTCCGCGACCGTCAAGCAGTCGAAGAAGCTTGTCGAGAAAGAGAAGCCGGAAGTTTGGGACATCCTTGAAGAGGTGATCCGCGAGCATCCGGTGCTGTTGAACCGAGCGCCCACGCTGCATCGGTTGGGCATTCAGGCATTCGAGCCGGTGCTGATCGAGGGCAAGGCGATCCAGCTTCATCCACTGGTTTGCACGGCCTTCAACGCCGACTTCGACGGCGACCAGATGGCCGTGCACGTGCCGTTGTCGCTCGAGGCTCAGCTCGAAGCGCGCGTGCTGATGATGTCGACGAACAACATTCTCTCACCCGCGAGCGGCAAGCCGATCATCGTGCCTACCCAGGACATCGTGCTCGGGCTGTTCTATCTGTCGCTTGATCGCGAGAACGAGCCTGGCGAGGGCATGTTCTTCAACGACATGGGCGAGATCGAGCACGCGCTATTTGCGGGCGCGATCACGCTTCATTCCAAGATCGAGGCTCGTTACAAGACCGTCGACAAGGACGGCAAGCCCGCGACCGTGCGGCTCAAGACCACGCCCGGACGTATGATGCTGGCGGAGCTTCTGCCGCGCCATCCGGCGATCTCGTTCGAGCTCATCAACCGGCAGCTGAGGAAGCAGGAAATCAGCCACATCATCGACGAGGTGTATCGTCATTGCGGGCAGAAAGAGACCGTCCTCTTCTGCGATGCGGCGATGGCCTTGGGCTTCCGTGAAGCCTGTAAGGCCGGCATCTCGTTCGGCAAGGACGACATGGTCGTGCCCGCGGCAAAGGAGAAGCTGATCGAGGAGACGCGCCATCGCGTGCGCGAATTCGAGCAGCAGTTCCTGGAAGGCCTCACCACCGACCGCGAGAAGTACAACCTCGTGATCGACGCGTGGTCGAAGTGCACCGATCAGGTCGCGGCCGAGATGATGAAGGAGATCTCGCAGCCGAGAGTCAACCCGAAGACGAAGCGCTCGGAAGAGCTGAACTCCATCTTCATGATGGCGAACTCTGGCGCCCGCGGTTCGCAGCAGCAGATGAAGCAGCTCGCGGGCATGCGCGGGCTGATGGCCAAACCATCGGGTGAGATCATCGAAACGCCCATCCTTTCCAACTTCAAGGAAGGGCTGACGGTGCTCGAGTACTTCAACTCGACCCACGGCGCGCGGAAAGGCCTCGCCGATACGGCGCTCAAGACCGCGAACTCAGGGTATCTCACGCGCCGCCTCGTCGATGTCGCGAACGACTGCATCATCACGGCGGACGATTGCGGCACCAAGAAGGGCATCAGCGTCCAGGCCGTGATCGACGGCGGGCAGGTTGTGGCCACGCTCTCGGAGCGTATCTTGGGCCGTACCGCGGCCGAAGACGTGAAGCATCCGGAGACGGGTGACGTCATCGTCAAGCGCGGCCGCGAGATCACCGAGGACGTCGCCGAGAAGATCGAATCGGCGCATGTCGCCAAGGTGCGCGTGCGTTCCGTGCTCTGCTGCGAGCTCTTGGACGGCGTGTGCGGCAAGTGCTACGGGCGCGATCTCGCGCGCGGGACCTCGGTCAATATCGGCGAGGCCGTGGGCGTCATCGCGGCGCAGTCGATCGGCGAGCCGGGCACTCAGCTTACCATGCGTACCTTCCATATCGGCGGCGCAGCGCAGGTTGCCGCGCAGTCGAAGATCGAAGCTTCGCATGACGGCAAGGTGAAGATCGTCAACCGCAACGTGGTGCGGAACTCCCAAGGGCAGCTCGTGGCGATGGGCCGCAACATGCAGGTTGCAATCGTCGACTCCAAGGGCATCGAGCGTGCGTCCCACCGCATCACCTACGGCGCTCGCTTGATGGTCGACGAAGGCCAGCCGATCAAGCGCGGCGAGCGCATCGCCGAGTGGAACCCGAACTCGCTTCCGATCTTGACCGAGGTCGACGGCGTGGTCCGCTACGAGGACATCGTGGAGGGCTTGTCGTTGAAGGAGGTCGCGGATGAGACCACCGGCGTCAGCCAGAAGGTGATCATCGACTGGCGCGCTGGCTCCAAGAGCTCGGACCTGCGTCCAGCCGTCCTCATCGCCGACAAGAAGGGGAAGCCTGTGGCTCTACCCAACGGTGAGGCCCGTTATCCCTTGTCGGTCGATGCGATTCTCTCGGTTGAGGACGGAGCCGAGGTTAAAGCCGGCGACGTGCTTGCCCGTATCCCGACGGAAGGCGCCAAGACGCGCGACATCACCGGCGGTCTGCCGCGGGTGGCGGAGCTGTTCGAGGCGAGGAAGCCGAAGGATTGCGCGGTGCTGGCCGAGGTCGACGGCTATATCGAGTTCGGCAAGGACTACAAGAACAAGCGCAGGGTTATCTTGAAGCCCAAGAACGAGAAACAGGAGCCGATCGAGTACCTGTTGCCGAAGGCGAAGCATGTCAGCGTTCGCGAGGGCGATTTCGTCGAAAAGGGCGACTTCATCATCGAAGGACACCCGAGCCCGCACGACATTCTGCGCATCAAAGGCGTGGAGGAGCTTGCGGTCTATCTCATCAACGAGATCCAGGAGGTCTATCGGCTTCAGGGCGTGAAGATCAACGACAAGCACATCGAGGTCATCGTCCGGCAGATGCTCCAGAAGATGGAGGTCGAGGACGGCGGCGACACGACGCTTTTGCCGGGCGAGCAGGTCGACTTGCTCGAGCTCGAAGAGGCTAACAAGAAAGCCCTCGAGCAGAGCGGCAAGGCGGCCAAGGGACGTCCCGTTCTTTTGGGTATCACCAAGGCGAGCCTACAGACACGCTCGGTATTTTCGGCGGCGTCCTTCCAGGAGACGACGCGCGTCCTGACCGACGCCGCGGTCAACGGCAAGGTCGACACGCTCGAGGGCTTGAAGGAGAACGTGATCGTCGGACGTCTCATCCCGGCCGGCACGGGTGGCGCCATCGCGCGCATCCGGCGAATCGCGGGCGAGCGGGACAAAGCGATCCAGGCCGAGAGAGCTGCGGAGCCGGCGGCGCTCGAAGCCCCCGCACAGAGCGCGGCCGAGTAGTCGCCGTCGCGAACCAAGAAAAGCCGTCGGCAATTTTGCCGGCGGCTTTTTTGTGCGGTCTATTCCGCGACGTCCTTGAGCTCTTCCTCCGCGTGAAGCTGCCGGTTCCACATTTCGGCATAGGTGCCGCCACGATCGATGAGCGACGCGTGGCTGCCGCGTTCGGTGATCCGTCCATCGTCAAGCACGATGATCTCGTCGGCGTCGATGATGGTCGAAAGCCGATGGGCGATCACGAGCGTCGTGTGGTGAGCGGCGACTTGTCTCAAGCTCGCCTGGATATCCTGCTCGGTGCGGGAGTCGAGCGAGCTCGTCGCTTCGTCGAAGACCAGGATCTCGGGATTCTTCAGGATGACGCGCGCGATCGCGACCCGCTGCTTCTCGCCGCCCGAGAGTTTCAGCCCGCGCTCTCCGACACGCGTCAGGTAGCCGTCGGGTAGCTTGGCGATGAAATCGCCCAATTGCGCCCGCCGCGCTGCCGTCATGACTTCCTCGGGCGTGGCGTCGAGCCGTCCATAAGCGATGTTGTAATAGATGCTGTCGTTGAAAAGCACGGTGTCCTGAGGCACGACGCCGATCGCGCGGCGCACGCTCTCCTGCGTCACGCTCCTGATGTCCTTCCCGTCGATGCTGATCGAACCCTCTTCGGGATCGTAGAAGCGGAACAGGAGCCGCGCGATGGTCGTCTTTCCGCCTCCCGTCGGTCCCACGATCGCGACCCTGTGCCCTGCCGGAATCTCGAAGCTGACGTCCTTTAGGATCGGCCTTCGCTTGTCGTAGGAAAAGTTGACGCGGTCGAAGCGTATGTGGCCCGGCCCCGTGATCAGCGCCGGGGCGCCGGGCGGATCGATGATCCCGGACTGCTCCTCGAACAGCTTATACATCTGCTCGACGTCGGTCATCGACTGGCGCAGATTGCGGTAAACCCAGCCGAGCATGTTGAGCGGCTGATAGAGCTGTAACAGATAGGCGTTGACCATCACGAATTCGCCGATAGTCAAGCGCTTGTCGACGACGCCGTAGGCCGCGAGCAACATCACGATGACGACGCCGGCGCTCAAGATGAGCGACTGGCCGACATTGAAGCTCGACAGCGCGCGCTGGTTGTCGATCGCTGCCTTCATGTAATCGCGCTTGGCCTCGTCGAAGCGGTCGAGCTCGTGGCTCTCGTTCACGAAATATTTGACCGTCTCGTAGTTCAAGAGGCTGTCGACCGCGCGCGCATTGGCTTCGCGGTCCTGCGCGTTCATCTCACGGCGGAATTTCAGGCGCCACTGTGTCGCCGAGGCCGTATAGGCGATGTAGGTGACGATGATCCCGACGGTAGCCGCGGCGAAGCCGAAGTTGAAATAGTGCCACACGACGCCGCCGACGAGCGCCATCTCGAGGAACATCGGCAGGATGCTGAACAGGAGATAAGAGAGCAGGAACTCGATCGCATCGGTGCCGCGCTCGATCGAGCGTGAGAGGCCGCCCGTCTGCCGCTCGAGATGGAATCGCAAGGGCAGGCTGTGCACGTGCTTGAGGACCTCAACCGACACGAGCCGCAAGGCGCGTTGTTCGACTTTGGCGAAGAAGAGGTCCCTCAACTCGCTCGCGGCCGAAGAGGACAGGCGCGCGATCCCGTAGCCAAGAACGACCACGAGCGGCACCGCAACGGCGGCGTTTGCGCCCGTCGAGAGGGCATCGACCACTTCCTTGTAAAGGATCGGCATCGCGACGGAGATAAGCTTAGTAGCAAGGACAAGGACTGCCGAACCGAAGACGCGGAGCTTGATGGCGTACTCGCCCTCGGGCCACATCAGGGGGAGGACGCGGCTCATGAGCCTAGCTTGCTCCCGCCAGGGGATACCCGGTTTCTCCTTCGGGTCCGACGTGCGGCGAAGCTCGAACGCGCGCTTCAACGGCGCCGCGACTTTAACTCGGCGTTCCAAGCCACAACTCCCACAGAGCCCGGGTACAGAGGGGCCCTTTCATCAAACCTGCCCATATATCCTATGTGGCGTTGCGATCCTCAACCGGCCATTTGCCCTGGGATTACAGTTCGAAGCCCAAGCGCAGACGTAGACGAAAACGCTCTGCATCCGTCACATAGCCGTGCGTGGTTCCGCCGGGCGTCCTCCCGGGGTTCCCAGCCCATGGCAGTTGCTGGGATAGTCCAACCGTCGCCCACCATCCATCGTGGCCATAGTGGATGGTCGGACCTAGATAGAAGGCGCGCGTTTCCGCGCGAGCGCCAGCAAGAAGATGTCCGGAGTAGGCGTTCTCGTTGACGAGTTCAAAGCCTGCCGACCAGTCCGGCGCGAACCGATAGGCCAACCCCAGAAGAAATTCCAAAGCGGACACTTGCTCCCATCCTCCGGACTCAGCGTGACTCCAGACGTATTCGAGGTTTGCATTGGCTGCGATGACGAGTCGGTTGTCGAACAAATCCCTCTGTAGCAGCAGTTTGAATTCGACCGAACGCTCGCCTGCCTGGATGCCCGGTTCGAGATAAAGGGCAAGACCGATGGGATCGGCCGCCGGGTCGAGAAGCTGATAGATCGCCTCGCCCGAAAAGCCGGAAAAACGGCTGGCTTCGGAACGCGTGTCCGGAGCCGCAGGTCCGTAAGGAACAGTCCGGGTCCAGGCATAGTTTGCGTAGACCGCGAGGCTCAGCCTGTCGATGGCGCCATATTCGACTTCAGTGCGGCCGGCGAGGGCGTCGTACGCCTCCTGCGTCTTGTTCGAGGAGAATGTCAGCCACTGTTCGACCTCGAGTTCGCCCTTCGCGCCAGTCTCCGCGGGATAAACCCATGCGAAGGGCATATCGTCGTCGGCATGTGCGCGTTCTGGGCTGAGAACCGCGCCAACGCCTAAGCCTAAGAAAGCCAAGCGGCCAATCAGATCGCGATCGATCGTCCATCTCTTGCCCCTCATATTCCCTCTTAATGTAATTAAGACTTAATTGCAGATAAAACCTTAGTATTCACTGGGACAAGAGATGTCAATGCGACTTAGTCGCAACAATTGTTAGCCAGCCAGACGAGCGCATAAGGGGCTCTCCTGGTTCCCAGGCCCAAGCTCGGCGGGATGGGGAAAAACCTTGAAATCTCTTGTCTTTCCGGTATTGACGCTCCGGATTCGCGAACGTATATAGCCGCACCTTCAACGGCAGGCCGTCGGGAGAAACCCGAGACGCTGCCGAAGCAAGTGTAGAGCACGGGTCATTGCGCGACCCGGGGGCAGGTGGCGCCCGGGTCCTCCGCGTTGCGGTCAACCCTGAATGAGGGTTGGTCTTGAGTTTTTTGTTTTGAAGGACGCCCTGATCGGGCGAACGAAATGGAGCAGGAATGCCAACGGTCAATCAGCTGATCCGCAAGCCGCGCGGCGAGAAGCCGAAGCGCAACAAGGTCCCGGCGCTCACGAACTGCCCGCAGAAGCGGGGCGTCTGCACCCGCGTGTACACGACGACCCCAAAGAAGCCGAATTCCGCGCTCCGCAAGGTGGCCAAGGTGCGTCTCACCAACGGCTATGAAGTGGTGAGCTACATCCCGGGCGAGGGTCACAATCTGCAGGAGCACTCGGTCGTGCTTATCCGTGGCGGCCGCGTGAAGGACCTTCCGGGCGTGCGCTACCACATCCTGCGCGGCGTCCTCGATACGCAGGGCGTGAAAGACCGAAAGCAACGTCGCTCCGTATACGGAGCCAAGCGGCCGAAGTGATTTTCGTTTGAACGAGATCATCCCGGCCAAAGGCGAAAGCGACGAGGCCGGGGCCCGAAAAGGAAAGAGATTGAAGGAAACCGATCATGGCCCGCCGTCGCAGAGCTGAGAAACGCGAGATCATTCCGGACGCGAAGTTCGGCGATCTCGTGCTCGCAAAATTCATGAACAGCCTGATGTATGAAGGCAAGAAATCGGTTGCCGAAGGCATCCTTTATGGCGCCTTCGATACGATACAGGCGAAGACCAAACAGGATCCGTTGAACGTGTTCCACGAAGCGCTGCGCAATGTAAGCCCGGCGCTCGAAGTGAGGTCGCGTCGTGTCGGCGGCGCGACCTATCAGGTCCCGGTGGAAGTGCGCCCCGATCGTTCGCGTGCGCTCGCCATCCGCTGGATCATCACGGCCGCTCGTGGCCGCAACGAACCGACGATGCAGGGGAGGTTATCGGGGGAACTCATGGACGCCGCGGGCAATCGCGGCACCGCGGTGAAGAAGCGCGAAGACACGCACAAGATGGCGGAAGCCAACCGTGCATTCTCGCATTACCGCTGGTGAACATACTCAAGGATTATGATGCCCCGACAGACGCCCCTTAACCGCTACCGCAACATCGGCATTGCCGCGCACATCGATGCCGGCAAGACGACGACCACGGAGCGGATTCTCTATTACACCGGCCGCTCGCATAAGATCGGCGAAGTCCACGATGGCGCGGCAACGATGGATTTCATGGAGCAGGAGCAGGAACGCGGCATCACCATTACGTCGGCCGCCACGACCTGCTTCTGGAAGGACCATCGGATCAACATCATCGATACGCCGGGTCACGTCGACTTCACCATCGAGGTCGAGCGCTCGATGCGCGTGCTCGACGGCGCGGTCGCGGTGTTCGACGCGGTCGCGGGCGTCGAGCCGCAATCCGAGACGGTATGGCGTCAGGCCGACAAATACCGCGTGCCGCGCATCTGCTTCGTCAACAAGATGGACCGCACCGGCGCCGACTTTCATCGCTGCGTGCAGATGATGATCGAGCGCCTGGGCACAAGGCCCCTGGTGATCCAGCTTCCCGTGGGTGCCGAGTCGAACTTCAAGGGCATCGTCGATCTCGTGACGATGAAGGCGCTTATCTGGAAGGAAGAGAATCTCGGGGCCGAGTTTTCGGTCGTGGAGATTCCCGAAGATTTACGCGAGAGAGCCGACGAGTATCACACCAAGCTCGTCGAAACGGCGGTCGAAGAGGACGAGAAGCTCCTCGAGGCTTATCTCGAAGGCAAGATGCCGACCGTCGAGCAGCTCAAGTCCTGCATCCGCAAGGGGGCTTGCGCCTTCCGCTTCGTCCCCGTGCTCTGCGGCGCCGCGTTCAAGAACAAGGGGGTGCAGCCGCTCCTCGATGGCGTCGTCGATTATCTTCCCTCGCCCATGGACATTCCCCCGGTCGAAGGTACGAAGCCTCATTCGACCGAGAAGGTGATCCGCGAGGCCGACGACAAGGCGCCGTTTGCTGGTCTTGCCTTCAAGATCATGGACGATCCGTTCGTTGGCTCGATCACTTTCGTGCGTATCTATTCCGGCACGGTGAATTCGGGAACCATGGCCTTGAATTCGGTCAAGGATCAGCGCGAGCGCGTCGGCCGGATGCTCCTCATGCACGCGAACAGTCGCGAAGACATCAAGGAAGCATTCGCCGGCGACATCGTCGCGTTTGCGGGCTTGAAGAACACCACTACCGGCGAGACGCTGTGCGACGCACAGAACCCGATCGTGCTCGAGCGCATGGAGTTCCCCGATCCGGTCATCGAGATCGCGATCGAGCCCAAGTCGAAGGCCGACCAGGAGAAGCTCGGCGTAGCGTTGCACCGGCTGGCGCAAGAGGATCCTTCCTTCCGGGTTTCGACGGATCAGGAGTCCGGTCAGACGATCTTGAAGGGAATGGGCGAGCTCCATCTCGAGATCAAGGTCGATATCTTGAAGCGTACCTACAAGGTCGACGCCAATATCGGCCAGCCGCAGGTCGCCTATCGAGAGACGCTGTCGCGCCCTGTGACCGTCCTCTACACGCACAAGAAGCAGACGGGCGGCGCCGGCCAGTTCGCGGAAGTGAAGCTCGAGTTCGAGCCGCTACCCCCCGGCTCGGGCTTCGAATTCGAGAACGACGTCGTCGGCGGCAACGTCCCCAAGGAATACATCCCGGCGGTGGAAAAAGGCCTGAAGGCCGAAAAGGAGAATGGGCTCCTGATCGGCTTTCCGATGATCGACTTCAAGGCGAGGCTGATCGACGGCAAGTATCACGAGGTCGATTCGAACGCGCTCACCTTCGAAATCGCGTCTCGGGCGGCGTTTCGCGAGCTTGCGTCGCGGGGCGTGGTCAAGTTGCTCGAGCCGATCATGAAGGTCGAAGTTGTGACGCCCGACGATTTTTTGGGCGGCGTCATCGGCGATCTCAATTCGAGACGCGGCCATGTGCAGGGCACAGACACACGCGGCAATGCGCAAATCATCACCGCCATGGTGCCGCTTGCGAACATGTTCGGCTACATCAACAATCTGCGCTCGATGACCCAAGGGCGCGCGCAGTACACGATGCAATTCGATCATTATGAACAGGTGCCGCAAGCGATCTTGGAAGAGATCAAAGCGAAGTTCGCTTAAAGAGGTTCAGGACGACGGAGACGAGACATGGCCAAGGCAAAATTTGAACGGACGAAGCCGCATTGCAACGTTGGGACGATCGGACACGTGGATCATGGTAAGACGACGCTGACCGCGGCCTTGACGAAGGTGTCTGCGGACAAGGGCTGGACGCAGACCTTTGTGTCCTACGACCAGGTGGCGAAAGCATCTGAGAGCCAAGGGCGCCGCGATCCCTCCAAGATTCTCACGATTGCGACGAGCCATGTGGAGTATTCGACCGAGAAGCGGCACTACGCCCATGTCGACTGCCCGGGACATGCGGACTATGTGAAGAACATGATCACCGGCGCGGCCCAGATGGACGGCGCGATCCTGGTGGTCTCGGCGGCCGATGGCCCCATGCCGCAGACGCGCGAGCACATCTTGCTCGCCCGCCAGGTAGGCGTTCCTTACATCGTCGTGTTCCTAAACAAGGTGGATGTGGTGGACGACCCCGAGCTCCTCGATCTCGTCGAGCTCGAGGTGCGAGAGCTCCTCTCCAAGTACCAATTCCCCGGCGATAGCATTCCCGTCATCCGCGGCTCGGCGATTAAAGCCCTGAACGGAGAGAAGGGCGAGTTCGCCGATCAGGCGATCCTGAAGCTCTTCGAGGCCTTGGACACCTATGTGCCTTTGCCTGAGCGTCCGATCGACCAGCCCTTCCTGATGCCCATCGAGGACGTGTTCTCGATTTCAGGCCGCGGCACCGTGGTCACCGGTCGCATCGAGCGCGGCAAGGTGAAGGTCGGCGAGGAAGTAGAGATCATCGGCATCCGTCCGACCTCTAAGACGGTGGTGACTGGGGTTGAGATGTTCCGCAAGCTCTTGGACTTCGGCGAGGCTGGGGACAATGTGGGCTGTCTTCTCCGCGGCGTGGACAAGGAAGCAGTCGAGCGCGGCCAGGTCTTGGCGAAGCCCGGCTCGGTTACCCCGCACACGAACTTTACGGCGGAAGCCTACATCCTGACGAAGGAGGAGGGCGGTCGTCACACGCCGTTCTTCGGCAACTATCGCCCCCAGTTCTACTTCCGGACGACGGACGTGACGGGGATCGTGAAGCTCCCGCAAGGGACCGAGATGGTGATGCCGGGGGACAACGTGACGGTCGAGATCGAGCTGATCGTCCCGATCGCGATGGAGGAGAAGCTTCGCTTTGCCATCCGTGAAGGCGGCCGCACGGTGGGTGCCGGCGTCGTCGTCAAGATCATCAAATAGGGAACGAAGGCGGCTTTAGCCGTAGGAGAAAAAGATGCAGGGCCAGAACATCAGAATACGGCTCAAAGCCTTCGACCACAGGATTCTCGACAACTCCACCAAGGAGATCGTGAACACGGCCAAGCGCACCGGCGCGCAAGTGAGGGGCCCCATTCCGCTTCCCACGCGCATCGAGCGTTTCACGGTCAACCGCTCGCCTCATGTCGACAAGAAGAGCCGCGAGCAATTCGAGATCCGGACCCACAAACGCCTTTTGGACATCATCGACCCGACGCCCCAGACAGTGGACGCGCTCATGAAGCTCGACCTTGCGGCCGGCGTTGACGTCGAGATCAAGCTCTAGGAGAGGGGCGCTCATCAAAATGCGCACCGGGATCATTACGCAGAAGCTGGGCATGACCCAGTTGTTCTTGGAGGATGGCCGGCACGTGCCGGTCACCGTCTTGAAACTCGACAAATGCCAGGTCGTGGCGACGCGCACCAAGGAGAAGGACGGCTACACGGCCGTGCAGCTCGGTTCGGGCTTCGTCAAAGCCAAAAGCGTGACCAAGCCGGAACGCGGCCACTTCGCGCGGGCCTCCGTCGAGCCCAAGCGAAGGCTCGCCGAGTTTCGCGTGGATGAGAAGAACCTGCTTGACGTCGGCGACGAGCTGCTCGCCTCGCATTTCGTGCCTGGACAGAAGGTGGACGTGACCGGAATCACGATCGGCCGCGGTTTCACCGGCGCCATGAAGCGGTGGAATTTCCGCGGCCTCGAGGCCAGTCACGGTGTGTCGATCTCGCACCGTTCGCTTGGCGGCACGGGCGGCCGCCAGGATCCAGGCAAGAGCTTCAAGAACAAGAAAATGCACGGCCACTACGGTGTCGAACGTGTGACCACGCAGAACGTCGAGGTGGCGAAGGTCGACGTCGAGCGCGGCCTCATCATGGTGCGCGGCGCCGTGCCCGGCTCCAAAGGCGGCTGGGTGATGGTGCGCGATGCGGTCAAGCGTCCGCACAAGGATCTCCCCATGCCGGGCTCGGTGAAAAAAGCCGAGAAGCCCGCACAGGCGAATGCGGAGGGCGCGCAATGAAAGCGAAAGTCCTCAACCTCGACGCGGGCGAAGCGGGCGAGATCGAGCTCAAGGATAAGATCTTCGGGCTAGAGCCGCGCGCCGATCTGATTCAGCGCGTCGTGGTCTGGCAGCTCGCCAAGCGGCGCGCTGGCACGCACAAGACGAAGACCCGCGGCGAGGTCAATCGCACCACCAAGAAATGGTATCGCCAGAAGGGAACGGGTTCCGCCCGCCACGGAGCGCGCTCCGCCCCGCTCTTCGTCGGTGGCGGCAAGGCGATGGCGCCCGTCGTACGCAGTCACGAGTTCGATTTGCCGAAGAAGGTACGCGCGGCCGGCCTCTGCCACGCGCTTTCGTCCAAAGCCAAAACCTCGAAGCTGATCGTGTTGGATTCGGCCGAGGTCAAAGAGGTGAAGACCAAGGCTCTTGCGCAAAGGCTGGCCAAGTTGAGCTCCGATACGATGCTGATCGTCGACGGCGCCTTCGACGAGAAGTTCGAGCGCTCGGCGCGCAACCTCGCCAAGGTCTCGCTGGTACCGGCTTCGGGGCTGAACGTCTACGACGTCTTGAAACGCGACACGCTGGTTCTCACCAAAGCGGCAGTGAAAGCAATCGAGGATCGACTGGCATGAGCGCCTACGATGTCATTTTGTCGCCGGTGATCACCGAAAAATCGACGCGGCTATCGGACCATAGCCAGGTGATCTTCCGTGTACCGCGCGGCGCCACCAAGCCCGAGATCAAGAAGGCGGTCGAAACGCTTTTCAAGGTCAAAGTGAAGGCGGTGAACACGCTTCGTACCTCGGGCAAGCGCAAGGCATGGCGCGGGAAGGCTTATCAGAAAGGCGAAGTGAAGAAGGCCGTGATCACGTTGGCCGAAGGTTATCAGATCGACGTGACGACGGGACTCTAGGACGGACACGATGGCACTCAAGACCTATAAACCCGTGACCCCCGGCCAGCGCCAATTGGTGCTCGTCGATCGCTCTGGACTGCACAAGGGCCCGCCCGTGAAGGGTCTCACGCAAGGCCAGAAGCGCGCTGCCGGCCGCAACAACACGGGGCGCGTTACCATTCGCTGGCAAGGTGGCGGTCACAAGCAAAGCTACCGCGTCATCGATTTCAAGCGCGCACGCCACGATCAGCCCGCCACCGTCCAACATCTCGAATACGATCCCAATCGCACGTCCTTTATCGCCCTCATCAAGTACAAGGACGGCTCGCTTTCCTACATCATCGCACCGCAGCGTCTAGCCGCCGGCGATGTCGTCGTCTCGGGCGACAAGGTCGACGTAAAGCCTGGCAACGCCATGCCGCTTGCCGCGGTTCCCGTGGGCACGATCGTGCACAACATCGAGATGAAGCCGGGCAAAGGCGGCCAGATCGCGCGCGCTGCGGGGACCTACGCGCAATATCTCGGCCGTGATGCGGGCTACGCGCTGTTAAGACTCAATTCGGGCGAAGTTCGCCGGGTTCGTCTCGAGTGCAAGGCCACTGTCGGCGCCGTCTCGAATCCGGACCACATGAACGAGGTTCTTGCAAAAGCTGGCCGCACCGTCTGGCGCAATCGCAGGCCGGCGGTCCGCGGCACGGCGATGAACCCCATCGACCATCCGCATGGCGGCGGTGAAGGCCGCACCAAAGGTGGCCGCCATCCGGTGACGCCCTGGGGCAAACCCACAAAGGGCGCGAAGACACGCAAGAACAAGCGCACCACGAAGGACATCGTCCGCTCGCGGCACTTGAGAAAGACGCAAGGGTAGAGCCATGGCACGCTCGGTTTGGAAGGGTCCTTTTGTCGACGGCTATCTGCTCAAGAAGGCAGAGGTCGCGCGCAACACGGGCCGCAAGGAAGTGATCAAGATCTGGTCGCGGCGTTCGACCATCCTGCCGCAGTTCGTTGGTTTGACCTTCGGCGTTTACAACGGCCAGAAGCACATCCCGGTCATGGTCACCGAGGACATGATCGGCCACAAGTTCGGCGAGTTCTCGCCGACGCGCATCTTCCATAGCCACTCCGCCGATCGCAAAGTGAAGTTGGGCGTTGCGACGGCTCCAGGCGCCGCTCCCGGAGCGGCAGCACCAGCACCGGAGGCTCCGGCAAGCTAATGAGCAAGCCAGCACACAAACGCTCGCTCTCCGATGCGCAGGCGCGCGCGGTCGGGCGCAATATCCGCATCTCGCCGCGCAAGCTCAATCTCGTCGCGCAGAGCATCCGCGGCAAGCGAGCGGAAGACGCGCTCGCGACGCTCACCTTTTCCGAGAAGCGGATCGCGCGGGAACTGAAGAAGGTCCTGCAATCCGCGATCGCGAACGCGGAGAACAATCACGATCTCGACGTCGACGATCTCGTCGTCACGGAGGCTTCCGTGGGGCGTAATCTCGTCATGAAACGGTTTCATGCACGCGCCCGCGGCCGCGGCGCCCGCATCGAGAAGCCCTTTGCACAAGTGACCATCATCGTCGAGGAGCGCCAGGAAAAACCTGAAGAGAAAGACGAGGCGAAGGCCAAGGCGCCGGCGAAGCGGAGAGTCCGGACGGCGGCAGGTGCCGCACGCAACACAGAAACGAGCAAGGAGACCGCCTGATGGGTCAGAAGGTCAATCCGATCGGGCTTCGGCTCGGAGTGAACCGCACTTGGGACTCGCGCTGGTACGCGAACAAGAAGGAGTACGGCAAGCTCCTCCAGGAAGACATAAAGATCCGGAACTATCTGTCCGACAAGCTCAAGCAAGCCGGTGTATCGCGCATCTTCATCGAGCGCCCGCATAAGAAATGCCGGGTTACCATCCACTCGGCGAGGCCGGGCGTGGTGATCGGCAAGAAGGGCGCCGACATCGAGAAGCTGAAATCCGATCTTTCGAAGTTCACCGACAGTGAAATCCACTTGAACATCGTCGAGATCCGCAAGCCCGAGATCGACGCCAAGCTTGTCGCCGACAACATCGGCCAGCAGCTCGAGCGTCGCGTCGCGTTCCGGCGCGCGATGAAGCGCGCGGTGCAGTCGGCGATGCGGTTAGGCGCGCAGGGCATCCGCATCAACTGCACTGGACGTCTGGGCGGCGCTGAAATCGCGCGGATCGAGTGGTACCGCGAAGGACGCGTGCCGTTGCATACGCTGCGCGCCGACATCGACTACGGCGTTTCGACCGCAAAGACGACTTACGGCACCTGCGGTGTGAAGGTTTGGGTGTTCAAGGGCGAGATCATGGAGCATGACCCCATGGCGCAGGACAAGCGGCTGAACGAGGCGGCGGACCAAGCCAGCCGCGGCGGTCGTCCACCGGCGGCATAACGAGAGCTAAAAGACCATGCTTCAACCGCAACGCACTAAGTTCCGCAAACAGCACAAAGGCCGCATTCACGGCGCCGCCAAGGCCGGGAACGCGCTTGCGTTCGGATCTTATGGATTGAAGGCCGTGGAGCCCGAGCGCGTCACGGCGCGCCAGATCGAAGCCGCCCGCCGCGCTCTCACCAGACATTTGAAGCGCGCCGGACGCGTTTGGATCCGGATTTTCCCGGACGTTCCGGTTTCGAAGAAGCCCGCCGAAGTCCGCATGGGATCCGGCAAAGGGGCGCCGGAATTCTGGGTTTGCAAGATCAAGCCTGGCCGCATCCTGTTCGAGGTCGATGGCGTCCCGCGCGAGCTGGCCGAAGAAGGCATGCGGCTCGCCGCAGGTAAGCTTCCGATCGCGACCCGCTTCGTCGCCCGGCTGACCGCGTGAGGGGAGAGGATCCGTGACGAAAGTTGCCGAATTTCGCGACCAGTCGGTGGACCAGCTTTCCGATCAACTCGCCAAGCTGAAGAAGGAGCAATTCAATCTTCGCTTCCAGCGGGCGAGCGGCCAGCTCGAGAACACGGCGCGTTTTCGCGTCGTTCGTCACGATATCGCGCGCATCCTGAC
>DASQHF010000067.1:0-2988 GCA_035632215.1 Micropepsaceae bacterium
TCCGCGCCGGCCTCGTGGTTCCAGAACGCGATGGTGACGCCGGGCAAGCGGCTGCGCGCGGTCACATATCCCGGCGCGCCCGAGGCGGGGCATGCCTGGGCCTACCTCCCCGATCTCGCCGAGACGATCGCGCGGCTTGCCGCGATCGAGCCGCGCCTCGCGCCTTTCGAGCGCGTCCATTTCGCCGGCCACTACCTGCCGCGCGGCATCGCGATGGCCGAAGCGGTGGCGCGTGCGAGCGGCGATCCCGATCTGCCCATCCGCCGCTTCCCGTGGCCGCTCGTGCGTCTCGCAGCACCCGTCGTGCCGCTGTTCCGCGAGATCGTCGAGATGCGGTATCTCTGGCGCCACGCGATCCGCCTCGACAATCGCCGCCTCGTCGCGCTCATCGGCGCCGAGCCGCACACGCCGCTCGACGACGCCGTGCGCGCGAGCCTCGCGGCGCTCGGATGTCTCGCGCCGGAAAAAGCAGCGCAGGTTTCGCTCTCGCCCGGGTATAGTCAGGCTGGATAGGCATGGTGCGTCCTTCGACTGCTCACTTTGTGAGCGCTCAAGGATGAGGAACAAAGTGCTACGAAGAAGAGTCCTCATCCTGAGCTGGCCCGCGTTGCGGGCCTGTCGAAGGACGCACCAACGCTGTCACCACCAAGGAGCGCACGCCCATGTTCATCGGCCATTATTCCGCGGCGCTCGCCGCCAAGGCGGCGGAGCCGCGGGCGCCGCTCTGGGTTTATGTCGGCGGCTGTCAGCTGCTCGACATCGCCTGGAGCGTCGCGATCATGACCGGCGTGGAGAAGGTGGGCTTCGATCCCGCGCTGCCGGGCAGCGTGCTCGTCCTCGAATCGATGCCTTACACCCACAGCCTTCCCGCGAGCCTGTTGTGGTCGCTGGCGGCGGCGGTCGCGGTCAGATTTCTGATGCGCCTGCCCTGGCGCGCGGCGGTCGCCGCGGGGCTCGTCGTCTTCTCCCATTGGGTGCTCGACTTCGTCTGCCATCGCCCGGATCTCGAACTGTGGTTCGGCGGCACGAAGGTCGGGCTCGGCTGGTGGAACTTCCCGATGAGCGAGCTCGCGCTCGAGCTCGGCCTCGTGGCGCTCGCCGCCGCGGCCTGGACCGCGCGGCGCGTGAGAATGGGACAGCCGGCGCTGCCCGCGCTCGTCTTCCTCCTCAACCTCATCGTCGTGCAGATCGTGAGCCTGACGACGCCGGCGCCAAGCGACCCCATCGCCCTCGGCCGCGGCGCGCTCATCGTCTTCCTCTACTTCACCGCGCTCGCCTGGCTCGTCGAGCGCGAGCGCAAGGTGAAGAGCGCGAAGGCGAGAGCGGCGGCGTGAGGTTGGGTAAGAGCTGAGTTACTCTCGGTTCTCCGTGGCTAGGCGGCGGTTTCCAATAGCACCTCCACATCGTGCCCACGCGATCGCCGGAACTCAGCGCGCGCTTCTGAAAGAGCGCGTTTTGCCAACTCCACTTCGCCAACGATGTCCTTCGACAACTTGGCAATTTCCCGAATTCTAACCGTGTAAGGTGGCTCTACAGCATTGATCCCGCCCCAAATCATGGAGTCGATTAGGGCGTTTATATTCATGCCATGCCAATTCGGCGCACCGAGCGCCGCAAGCAGCGCAGCATAAAAATCCAACACCGTCGTCCAGCTTGAAGCATCGAGTTCGATCTGACGCATAAGCGCTCGCTCCCATGAGGAAAAACTTACCCGATCCGTGGCGAGCGGTGTAGCGGTGTCGACACCGGATGCTTACAGGCACCCAAGCGAAGATGATGGAGTAATGGCTAGTTGTCGCGCCGGCGTGGTTCGATCTTCAGCTTGATTATGTCCCCATCTCGCGGCTTGCGGTTTTTGCCGCCCCAAGTGTTTTCGATCTCGCCCGCCTGGGCAAGATCGATACAGATGTCTTTGATGTTGGTTTGACGCAACATGTGCGCTTGAAGCAAGCTTATCACAACGCTGGAAAATCGGGCTGGTCCTTGTTGTCGAAGAACCGCCATCAGGTCGGCGGCCGCTAGCGTCTTTTGCTCTTCGACAATCTCGTCGATCGTCGCCTCTTGCCTTTCCGCGTGTTGACCCGCAAATAGGTCGCTCATGCTCGAACGCTCCTCGCGTTTCTTCTCTTTTGCAATTGCCCGATTTTTTTCATGCTGACGCAAGGCGTCATATTCCGTTTCACGAAACGCTTTCAAACCTTCGGGACTCTTGGTTCCGTAGGTAATAAAAAAGTGCGGACGCTCGGCCGTCGGCTTGTCGATCCTAGTCGAAACGACGAAGTCGAAATTTCCCGCCGCCTTGAGCGATTCACGAAAGAGCTTTTCGACGGCAAGACCGCGCGGAAGATTCGAGTCGAGACGATCCCGCCAAGTGGGCCCTCCCAATATCGGAGCCATGGAAGCGATGATCTCTTCGTCGTCGCTGCTGGCAAAGCGATTGACGAAATCATACATGAAATTGATCAGGACTTCGCACTTCGGAAATGAGAAGAGCGGCTTGATCTTGTCAAAAGGATAGCCGGTCCAGCCCGTCGGATCGATGAAGATCAGGGGAAAGGAGCTTCGGATGAAGGCTTGAATCTCACTGACGGCATCCTCGAACTTACCGCAATAGGTCCTGATCTCGAACCCTTCCGTAGGCCTATTGAACGGGGCTACGGCCTCTTCGAGCCGCGAGTAGGCTTCGGCGTTGCTCTCCGAAAAGAAGCACCGAATCCGCCTTCGACGATGCGCTCGCTCCAGAATTCGACTCTGAGCATCGCGTAGTACGGAAACTGCGATCATGAAGGACGAATCGCCAAAATTCTCGGTTTTGGTCTCCCAGGGTCCTGAGAATCCGTCGACGTACGCGATGTCCGAGAACGTTAGAACTTTGAAAGCGAGCGCCTGAAGGTAACGCTTGAGAATGAAATGCTTTGCCTTAGTTTGCTCGCGACCCAAATATGGATCGGTCACGCGTTATGCCCTTCTATTCTGCGGCAAATATCT
>DASQHF010000068.1:0-22578 GCA_035632215.1 Micropepsaceae bacterium
GATGCCGGCGTCGCGGCACTAATTTTTACCGACATCGGACGCGACGGGATGATGCAAGGGGTGAATGTCGCGGCGACGGCTGAACTCGCCCGCAGTGTATCGGTCCCGGTGATTGCCAGTGGCGGAGCGAACAGCGTTCGGGACATCGAAGCGTTGGTTGAAGCCGATGCGCCTGTTGCGGGTCTCGTGATCGGCCGCGCACTCTACGATGGCCGGATCGAGCCCGCACTAGCGCTGAGAGCGGCTAGGCAAAATAGCCTGTAAAATCAATCTACTTCGACGAAACTGTTAAGACGGCGGATGATCTCATCGAGCTGTTCCAGCGTCTTATAGGCAATCTCTATCGTTCCGCCCTTCCCGTTCTTATGTTCGATGCGAACAGTCATTCCCAAGCTATTGGAAAGGCTCAGTTCAAGGGCCTTGGTGTCGGCGTCTTTTCGGGCCGGTTTGAGCGCTTTACCCTTCGGCGCGCGGGTCTTGCGTTCGACCTCGCGCACGTTCAGCTCTCGCGCCACGATGTCGCGCGCAAGCGCCTCCGGATTGGGCGTGCCGAGGAGGGCGCGCGCATGACCGGCGGTGATCTTCCCGGAGCTGATGAGCTCGCGAACGCTTTCGGGCAACTTCAAGAGCCGGATCGTGTTCGCCACATGGCTGCGGCTCTTGCCGATAACCTCGGCGACCTGCTCCTGGGTGTAGTGGAAGCGATCGATGAGATCCTGGTACGCCGCCCCCTCCTCGATCAGATTCAAATCCGCGCGCTGGACGTTCTCGATGATCGCGAGCTCGAGCGATTGCGCATCGCTCAGTGTACGGACGATCACCGGGACTTCGTGCAATTTCGCAAGCTGCGCCGCGCGCCAGCGCCGCTCGCCGGCAACGATTTCGAAGCTCTCGGGCCCCGTTCCCGGCCGCACCACGATCGGCTGGAGCACGCCCTTTTCGCGGATTGAATCAGCCAAGCCCTTCAAGTCTTCGGGATCGAAGACGCGCCGTGGCTGAAACCGGTTCGGCTTCAAGAACGCGATGGGGATGTTGCGCAGGCGAGAGGCTTCGCCCGATGGGGCTTCTTCGCCCTCGCCCAGAAGCGCGGACAGGCCGCGCCCCAAACCGCGGACCGCCTGCGTGCGGTGGCGTGGATCCTCAGCCATCGTTCCCCCCTCTAGGCGGCCAGCGGCCCGGCAAAGCGAGCCCGCTCGCGCTGAATCAGCTCACCAGCAAGCTTGATGTAGGCTTGGCTTCCGGGACAGCGAAGGTCATAGACAAGCGCCGGCAAACCGTGGCTCGGCGCTTCGGAGATGCGGACGTTACGCGGTATAACCGTTTGATAAACCTTGTCTCCTAAGTGCACCCGAACATCGGCGGCGACCTGCTCCGACAAATTGTTCCGTTTATCGAACATTGTTAGGATAACGCCCTGGATCTCAAGTTGGGGATTTAATCCCGCCCGGACGCGCTCAATCGTTTTGAGCAGCTGGCTCAAGCCTTCCAGGGCAAAGAATTCGCATTGCAACGGAACGACCACCGCGTCGGCCGCCGCCATGGCGTTGACGGTCAAAAGTCCGAGCGCTGGCGGGCAATCGATCAGGACGTAGGAGAAGCGGGTGGCGGCCTCATCAAGTCCGGCAAGGGCGTCCCGCAGCCGGAAATTGCGCCGCGGCTCGGCGACAAGCTCGAGTTCCGCCCCCGACAGATCGACCGTCGCCGGGACGATGAAAAGGCCGGGAATACGGGTCGGAACAATGGCTTCGGCGATCGGGGCGGCGCCCATCAGAACGTCATAGGTCGTCAGCTTGCGATCGGCTCTCCCGATGCCGAGCCCCGTCGAGGCATTCCCCTGCGGATCGAGATCAATGACGAGCGTCGGCTGACCGACTGCGGCCAGCGCCGTGCTCAAATTGATGGCGGTCGTGGTCTTGCCGACCCCGCCCTTCTGGTTTGCGACGACCAGCACTCGTGGCCGGGATTTCTCAACGTTTACTTGGGCTTGGCTTTCGGACACCGCGCAACTCCCGCAACTCCAAAATGACGCCAGCCGGATCCGATCGGCTGGGATGCCGCTGAACTTCCATCCTCCAAGATTTACGCGCCTCCGTCAATTGAAGCCCAACATTTTGTCCCTTTAGAAACAAACCTACTGTATGTGGTGCCCAGAATCTTTGTGCATAAGCCAAGAGTTCCGGAAGTGGCTTGCAGGCCCTGGCGGTGATCACATCAAATGCTTCCTCGGGCGCCTCTTCGATGCGCATACAGCGGATTTCGGGGTTCAGCCCGAGCTTTTTCGCGACTGCTTCGAGAAACCGGCACTTTTTCTGCGTCGCTTCATAGAGGGTGATGCTGAAATCTGGCCGGTCCCGGAGGAGTTCGGCCAGCACCAAGCCGGGAAACCCTGCCCCGCTGCCCAAATCTACCAATGACCGCGCGCCGGGCGGGAGAAGCGGGACGAGCTGCGCCGAGTCCCAGAAATGGCGGCGCCAAAGATGCGCCAAAGATGCTTGTGAAACAAGGTTTTGCCGAGTGTTCCACTCGACAAGCATCCCCGCATAGGCCTTCAGCCGCAGCAATGTTTCACGTGAAACGCCGCATAAAGCGGCGAACTCATCCGGACCGAAACCATCCTCAGCTGGCGGCACGGCGGCGCACGGCCCGTGACTTCACCTGCGCAAGCACGAGCGTAAGCGCTGCCGGAGTCACGCCGTCGATCCGCGCCGCTTGGCCTAAGGTTCGCGGCCTCACTAACTGGAGCTTGAGACGGCATTCGGTCGAGAGCCCGGTGATCCCGCCATAATCGAGGTCATCCGGCAGGAGGAGCGCCTCGTCGCGGCGAAAGGCGATGATGTCCGCCTCTTGCCGGTCCAGATAACCGGCATAATGGGCATCGATTTCGAGCTGCTCGACGATTTCCGCGGGAAAAGCCCCAAGTTCGGGCCAGATCCGCACGATGTGGTCGAATTCGACGCCCTTAAGGGCGAGCAAATCCAAGGCGCTGCGCCGGATTCCATCCTGACGCACCGCAATGCCTTGGCGTTTCGCTTCGCTTGGAGTGAGCATGAATGCTCGAGCTCCCTCGCGGGCTCTCGTCAGGTGGCCAAGCTTTTCGCGAAATGCCCGCCGGCGTTCGCCCCCGACAACGCCGATCGCCTCGCCAAGGGGGGTCAGTCGCTGGTCCGCATTGTCGGCGCGCAAGGTGAGCCGGTACTCGGCCCGCGAGGTGAACATCCGGTAGGGCTCGGACACTCCCCGTGTAACCAGATCATCGATGAGGACGCCGATATAGGCTTGGGCGCGGTCGAGCACGAATGGCGCCGCCCCGCCCGCCCGACGCGCGGCATTGATTCCGGCGATGAGTCCCTGAGCGGCCGCCTCCTCATATCCGGTCGTGCCGTTGATCTGTCCGGCTAGGAAGAGACCGGGAATTCGCTTGGTTTCTAAAGAGGTTAGAAGCTCCCGGGGGTCGATATAGTCGTATTCGATGGCGTATCCCGGGCGCCGCATCGTCGCGCGCTCAAGGCCGGGAATGGTCTTGAGGAGCGCAAGCTGAACCTCTTCGGGTAAGGAGGTCGAGATGCCGTTGGGATAAACGGTGTCGTCATCGAGACCCTCTGGCTCAAGGAATATCTGGTGCCCGTCCCTGGCCGAAAAGCGCACGACCTTGTCCTCGATGGAGGGACAATAGCGCGGCCCTGTGCTCTCGATTTGGCCGGAATACATAGGCGCAAGATGAAGATTGGCTCGGATGATGTCATGCGTCGAGGGCGTCGTAGTGGTGATGTGGCAGGGAATCTGCGGGTTTTCGAGTTTGCGGGTCAAGAACGAGAAGGCCATCGGCGGGTCGTCGCCGTGCTGGACCTCAAGCCCTGCCCAGTCGATAGAGCGGCCTTCAAGACGCGGCGGCGTGCCGGTCTTGAGCCGGCCGAGCGTGAACCCGAACCGCTCCAACGTGCGTGACAGGCCAAGGGCAGGCGCCTCGCCTACCCTTCCCGCCGGAATCTTGCGTTCGCCGATATGGATAAGACCGCGAAGGAACGTTCCGGTGGTGAGCACGACGCTCGGGGCGCGGATTTCCTCGCCTTGGGCGGTCAGGACACCGGCGATCCGGCCATCGAGAAGGATCAGATCCTCCGCCGCAGCCTCGCGAATCGCTAGATTCGGGATAGCCTCGAGTGCTGCTCGCATCGCCCGGCGATAGAGCTTCCGGTCGGCTTGGGCCCGCGGACCGCGCACGGCCGGCCCTTTGCGGCGGTTGAGCAAACGAAATTGGATGCCTGCCGCATCGGTAACCCGGCCCATGACGCCGTCGAGGGCGTCGATTTCCCTAACCAAATGGCCCTTTCCCAAGCCACCAATGGCGGGATTGCAGGACATTTCGCCAATCGTGTCGCGCCTATGGGTGAGCAGAAGGGTATCGGCCCCTGCCCTTGCCGCCGCCGCTGCTGCTTCGCAACCAGCATGGCCTCCGCCGATGACGATGACATCGAATCCGCTCATGGCCGTTCCCTTACGGCTTCCAATTTCACCGGGCAAGCGGGTGTTTCACGTGAAACACTCATTTGCCGATGCAGAAATCGCGAAATACGACATCGAGAAGCTCGTCGAGATCGACGCGTCCCGTGATGCGGCCTATGGCGCGCAAGCCGAGCCTCACATGCTCTGCTTTAAGTTCTGATTCTGTTGAGGAAATCGCTTCTCCTAAGGCCGAGGCCGCAACCTCGAGTGCTTGCCGGTGACGGGCGCGCGTGAGCGCCGGCGCCTCGTCTGCCCCAAGATTTTTCGCAGCGTGCTGCGCCAATTGCTCGATGAGTTCGTCGATCCCCTCCCCTGTCTTGGTTGACAGCCAAGTTCCCGGCCGATCACGCTTTTCGACTAGGTCCGCCTTGTTCCAGGCGACAATCTCGGCTTTTGCCGGAATTTCTGCCTTCGTCAGCCCGACGCTCGCATCCAGCACCAGAAGCCGCAAATCCGCCCTTTCCGCCCGGCTCAAAGCTCGCCTGATGCCCTCGGCCTCGATCGCGTCCTTCGCCTCCCTCAATCCCGCAGTATCCGCCAAAATCACCGGATACCCTTTTAAGTCTAGCCTCACCTCGATCACGTCGCGTGTCGTGCCTGCCGTCTCGGAGACGATCGCCACATCGCGCTTGGCAAGCGCATTGATGAGTGAGCTCTTGCCGGCGTTGGGCGGCCCAATGATGGCGACGTGCAAGCCCTCACGTAGGATTTCGCCGCGCCGGCCGTCGTCCAAATGGGCACGGATTTCGCTGAGGATTTCCGCCAATTGGGCGTCGCCCCGGGCCGTCACCGTCGCGGGCAGCTCCTCGTCCGGAAAGTCGATCCCTGCCTCGATCCATGCCGCCGCGCGAATAAGCCGCGAGCGCCAGTCTTCGTAGCGCTCGCCGAGCCTGCCCTCGAGCTGACTCAGCGCTTGGCGGCGCTGGGCTTCGGTTTCAGCATTGACGAGATCCGCGATCGCTTCGGCCTGCGTCAGATCCATGCGGCCGGCCTCGACCGCCCGGCGGGTGAACTCCCCTGGCTCAGCGAACCGCAGTCCCGGCAGATGGGATAGGACATCCAACAAGGCCGCGGTGACGGCTCGGCCCCCATGCACCTGAAATTCCACGACATTTTCGCCTGTATAGGACGACCCGGAGAAAAACCGAAGAACGAGGCCGACATCGATACGATTACTGTTCGATGGATCATACAACGTTCGAAGAACCGCGCTCCGTTCGGCAGGCAAATCTTCGCGGGTCACCGCCTTCAACGCGGCATCGGCCATCGGTCCAGAGACTCGGATGACGGCAACCCCTGCCCGGCCAGCCGCTGTCGCCGGCGCAAAAATTGTGTCCCGCTCGGGTTTGCTTTCGGGGTTCGCCATGCCGGAGAGGCTCAATTCACAAGCTCCGCGGCCTTGTTAGGACGCCGACAGAAGCGCTAGGAAACTAAAGCCTGCCGTCATTCCGCGCCACAGGCTTGATCCCGGATTTTCCATGAGCGCCAATCTCCTTAACGCCGAAACCAGCCCCTATCTGCTCCAGCATAAGGACAACCCCGTTCATTGGCGTCCCTGGGGGCCCGATGCCTTGGCCGAAGCCGAGCGCTTGAACAGGCCCGTCCTTGTTTCGGTCGGCTACGCCGCCTGCCATTGGTGTCACGTCATGGCGCATGAAAGCTTCGAGGATCCCGAGACCGCCGAGCTCATGAACGAGCTCTACGTCTCGGTGAAAGTCGATCGCGAAGAGCGGCCCGACGTCGACAATTGGCTCCAGAAGATTCCGATGGTGCTTGGAAAGCCGGGCGGTTGGCCGTTGACCGTGTTCCTGACGCCTAAAGGCGAGCCGTTCTGGGGCGGCACGTATTTTCCCAAAGAGGAGAGTTTCGGCCGTCCCTCGTTCAAGACGGTGTTGCGCGAGATCGCGAACGCCTATCGCGACAATCCGGACACCATGGGTCCCAACATCCGGCAAATCGCGCAGCACATCGACCAGGCCTGGTATCAGAACCGCTCCGGCACGCTCGACATCCAGAAGGTCGATCGCGCCGCGATGGCGACCGCGCACAGCTGCGACATCTTCTATGGCGGTCTGACCGGCGCGCCGAAATTTCCCAATGTTCCCACGCTCGAGCTTTTGTGGCGCGCGTATTTGCGCTTAGGCCAACGGCAATTTCGCGAGCTTTCGCTTTTGTGGATCGACATGATGGGACGCGGCGGCATCTACGATCATGTCGGGGGCGGCTTCGCGCGCTACGCAACGGACGAGCAGTGGCTCATCCCGCATTTCGAAAAAATGCTCTACGACAACGCGCCACTGATCGACATGATGACGCTCATCTGGCAGCACGGCCGACAACCCGTGCTCAAACAGAAGATCGAAGAAACGGTCGGCTGGGTGTTGCGCGAGATGTTGGTGGAGGGCGCAGGCTTAGCATCAAGTCTCGACGCGGATTCGGAAGGCGAGGAGGGTAAGTTCTACGTTTGGACGGAAGCCGAGATCGACGAGATTCTCGCCGGCACGCCGGTTGAACGCTTCAAGCGCGCTTATGGCGTAACACGGGAAGGAAATTTTCCGCACGAAGGCCGGCTTGACGGCAAGAACATCCTTCACCGCATTCCGTTCCTGACCGACATCACCGAGGCCGACGAGGCCATCTTCGTCACGCAAAAGCACCTGCTCTTCGAGAAGCGCGAGAAGCGCGTGCGGCCAGGACGCGACGACAAGGTCCTGACCGACTGGAACGGCATGATGATCGCCGCGCTCGCCAATGCGGGCTCGGTATTCGGTCAATATCAATGGGTGGACGCCGCGCGGCGTGCGTTCCGCTTCATCTGCGACAAGCTGGGCGAGGGCGATCAGCTCTATCATTCCTATCGCGCCGGAAAGCGCCAGCATCCTGCGATCTCGGAAGGCTATGCGAACATGACCCGCGCGGCGCTCGCACTCTGGGAAGCGACTTCGGATCGTCAGTATCTCGACCGCGCGATTGCCTGGACCAAAGTACTCGACGAGAAGTTCTGGGATGTGGTGCAGGGGGGCTACGTCTATTCGAAGAATCCCGATCTCCCGGATTCCGTTCGCACGCGCACGGCTTACGACTCTCAGGTGCCGTCGGCGAACGGGATCATGGTCGGCGTGATGGGGCGCCTGTTCTATGCGACCGCGGACCAATCCTATGCCGAGCGCGCCAACACGCTCATCCAGGCTTTCGCCGGCGACGTCAATTCCGGCTACATGCAGATGGCGACCTATCTCAACAACTACGAATTCTGCACCTCGTGCCTCGAGATCATCGTCTTCGGCCCGCCGAGCGACTCGCGCACGCAGGAACTCATCAAGGCGGCACTCGGCAGAAGCCTTCCCAACAAGCTCTTGATGACGGTCGCTCCCGGAGAGGTGCTTCCGCCGGGCCATCCCGCCGAAGGCAAATACATGCAGGAAGGACAGCCGACCGCCTACATCTGTGGCGGCAGCGTCTGCTCGCCGCCGGTGACGAGCGCGGCCGTGCTCTCGACCGTGTTGCAGCTTCCCGAAAACTCGCCGATGAACCGCTCCGCCGGGAACGCTTGAATCAGTCGGGGCTCTCCCAGTACCGAGGGTGGTCGCGGCCGTGATGACGCGTTATGGTGCCCGCATGGGCCGATAAAACGAGGGAGACAAGAAGCGCCATGAGCGGAAAAGACATCAGCGTCAAAGGTTCGGATGGGAACTTTGGAGCCTATCTTGCAACGCCGGCTTCTGGGCGCGGGGCAGGCGTGGTGGTCATCCAGGAAATCTTCGGCATCAACGATGTTGTTCGCGGAATCTGCGACTGGCACGCTCAGCGCGGCCGTTTTGCGCTTGCGCCCGACCTCTTTTGGCGGCTCGAGCCCGGCGTCCAGCTTACCGACAAGACTCAGGAGCATTGGGGCAAAGCGTTCAGCCTGATGCAGCGCTTCGACGTCGATAAGGGTGTTACCGACATTCAGGCGACGATCTCGCATTTGAGAAAGCTCGATGGCGTCAACGGCAAGGTCGGCGATGTCGGATATTGTCTCGGCGGCCAGCTTGCCTTCTTGTGCGGAACTCGCACCGACAGCGATGCTTCCGTCGGCTATTACGGCGTCAATATCCAGAACCGCTTGAACGAGGCGGGCAAGATCAAGAAGCCGGTGATGCTACACATTGCGGCAAAGGATTCCTACTGCCCGCCCGAGGCACACAAGCAGATCATCGAAGGTTTGAAGGGTAATTCGCTCGTGACCATTCATGTCTATCCCGACATGGAGCACGCCTTTGCCCGCGAAGGCGGCCAACACTACAACAAAGCTGCCGCCGATCTCGCCAACGGCCGCACCGACGCGTTCTTCCGTCAGCATCTGGGCTGACGCCGATGAAAGCGATCCGGATCCACAGGACCGGGGGGCCCGAAGTCCTACAGCTCGATGATATCGAGCTACCACCGCCGGCAGCCGATCAGGTGTGCGTGCGCCACACCGTCATCGGCGTCAATTTCATCGATACGTATCACCGGAGCGGTCTCTATCCGCTCCCGATGCCCGCCATCATCGGCTCGGAAGGGGCGGGGAAGATCGCGGCGGTCGGCGCCAATGTCCGTACACTGAAGGTTGGCGACCGGGTGGCCTATTGCATGGCGCGCGGCGCCTATGCGGAAGCGCAGAACATCCCGGCCTGGCAGGCGGTGAAGCTCCCCGATTCGATCTCGGACGAGCTTGCCGCGGCCTCGACGTTGAAAGGTCTGACTGCGCGCTACCTCCTGAAGGCGACATTCCCGGTGAAAGCGGGACAGACGATCCTCTTTCATTCCGCCGCGGGCGGGGTAGGGCAGATCGCGACGCAATGGGCGAAGCATTTGGGCGTCACCGTGATCGGAACGGTCGGCTCCGACGATAAGATTCCGCTCGCCAAGGCAAATGGCTGTGCGCATGTCTTGAACACGCGCAAGGACGATTGGGTGAAGGCGGTCAAGGAACTAACAGGCGGGCAGGGGGTTCCCGTCGTCTACGACTCGATCGGCAAAGATACCTTCATGAGTTCGCTCGACTGCCTCTCCGTGCGCGGAATGCTGGTTTATTTCGGCAACTCGTCGGGCGCGGTGCCGCCCTTCGAGCCGCTGATCTTGAGCCAGAAAGGCTCGCTCTATCTCACACGGCCGACGCTCGCGAGCTATTCGCGCAATGCCGATGAACTCGCCGAGACGTCGAAGGACTTGTTCTCGGTGCTGGCTTCTGGGCAAGTGAAGGTCGCCATCAACCAGCGCTTCAAACTGTCGGAGGCGCGCCAGGCTCACGAAGCGCTCCAGTCCCGCAACACGACCGGCGCAACAGTGCTAATGCCGTGAACGGGATCTCCTACCCCCCGAGGTTCTTTTTTGCTCGAGCATGAACGCATCGCCCTTTCCATGATTGCCTTTATTACGGGCATGATGGGCTTCATCGAAAGCATGATCGCGGTCCCGGCCGCTTCCACGGCGATGGCGGCGGATGCGTTGAGCTTTGTTCAGCACTCGGTAAGCGCCGGCTTCGCGCTTCGGGCCTCAACCGGATTGAAGCGCCATCGTTGGACCGTCCTCCTACAGGGCGCAGTGATGATGGTGTTGGGTGCCCTTGTCTGCGTCATCGCCGCGCGCCGCCTGGTTCAGGGGAGCCTGCCCCATCCGATCATCATGCTCGTCATGGGCGGAATAGCGCTTGCCGCGAACTTGAGCGCCTGCACGATCCTCCTTGTCGCGCGGCGTCAGATGACGGGATTGAAGGCGGTGTGGCGCTTGAGCCGGGCGGATTCGGTCGGCAGCATCTCGGTCATCGCTGCGGCTCTGATCGTCATGGTGCTTCAGGCGCGCGGGCTCACGTTTTCCAATATCCCCGACGTCGTCATCGGCGGCGGCATGGCCGCGCTCTTCAGCGCCGCGGGCTGGCGAATCCTCTACACGGGCCGCTCCGACGCCAACCAGGCGCGGTAGTTGTCAGAGTTCCGGCTTCTGACTTCCGGCTACGTGTTCATGCTGTCGAAGAAGTCGTCGTTGGTTTTCGTCTGACGCAGCTTGTCGAGCAAGAACTCGATGGCATCGATCGTGCCCATGGGCGCGAGGATGCGGCGGAGCACATACATCTTGGCGAGCGTGCCCTTATCCACAAGGAGCTCGTCCTTGCGGGTGCCCGAACGCAAGATATCGATCGCCGGGAAGACACGCTTGTCGGCCACTTTGCGGTCGAGGATGATTTCCGAGTTGCCGGTTCCCTTGAACTCTTCAAAGATCACTTCATCCATGCGCGAGCCGGTGTCGATGAGCGCGGTCGCGATGATGGTGAGCGAGCCGCCTTCCTCGATGTTGCGCGCCGCACCGAAGAAGCGCTTGGGCCTCTGAAGCGCGTTCGCGTCAACGCCGCCGGTCAGAACCTTGCCGGAGGAGGGGACGACGGTGTTGTAGGCGCGGCCCAAACGCGTGATCGAGTCTAAGAGAATGACCACGTCGCGCTTGTGCTCGACGAGACGTTTTGCCTTCTCGATCACCATCTCGGCGACCTGGACGTGACGCTGTGCCGGTTCGTCGAAAGTCGATGAAATGACCTCGCCTTTGACCGAGCGTTGCATGTCGGTCACTTCTTCCGGCCGCTCGTCGATCAAGAGCACGATCAAGTAGCAATCGGGGTGATTGATGGCCACCGCCTTGGCGATGTTCTGGAGGATCACCGTCTTGCCGGTGCGCGGCTGGGCGGTGATAAGGGCCCGCTGTCCCATGCCCAACGGCGCCACGATGTCGATCACGCGACCGGTCTTGTCCTTGATCGTGGGATCCTCGATCTCCATCACGAAGCGCTTGGTGGGATAGAGGGGCGTCAAATTGTCGAAATGGACCTTGTGCTTGCCGGCTTCGGGGTCCTCGAAATTGATGGTCGACACTTTCAGCAACGCGAAATAACGCTCACCGTCCTTGGGCGAGCGGATCGGTCCTTCGACCGTGTCACCGGTGCGCAAGCCGAAGCGGCGGATTTGCGAGGGAGAAACGTAAATATCGTCGGGCCCGGCGAGATAGTTCGATTCCGGGCTCCTCAAGAAGCCGAAACCATCCGTGAGGATTTCCAAAACCCCGTCGCCCGTGATCTCGACATTGCGTTCCGCGAGCTCCTTCAAAATAGCGAACATCATGTCCTGCTTGCGCATGGACGAGGCGTTCTCGATCTCGAGCTCCTCGGCGAATTCCAGAAGCTCGTTCGGCTTCTTGGTTTTCAGCTCCTGAAGCTTCATGGCCTGTAGGCCGGATTGCACTGTCATTGACTAGGTACCTGGAGGGGGTTGGAGGGGCGGGAAGATAATGATCGATGCCGAGGGATGGACCAAAGGCCGACCGTTTTGGCCAGGACTCTTCGGCGTTTTCTCTAGGTCGCCCCATGCCGCCCATTTGGCAGCCGAGTCCGCGACCTAGCAGACCCTTTGGAGCGCAATTTCATGAAGAACGGGTGAATTCTACCGGGAATTGTCCGCGTTGCAATCCCCTTGGCTATCACAGCTCGGTTCAAAACGGCTTGACGACGACGAGGATCACGATCGCCATCATGATGAGCGCCGGGACCTCGTTCCAGGCGGCGTAAAAGCGCTTGCCGTGCCGGTTCTCATCCCTGGCGAATGCGCGCCGCCAGCGCGAGAAGAGGCCATGAACGCCGGACAGGACGACCACCAGCGCGAATTTCGCCATCAGCCATCCTTGCCCCCAGCCACCCGAAGCGGGCGTAAAGGAAAGTGTAAGACCCAAAATCCAGACTGCGATGAGCGCCGGATTGATGATGATGCGCAGCAAACGCCGCTCCATCCGCTTGAATCGCTCGGACTCCGGCGTCCCCGCCTTGACCTCGCAATGGTAATAATAAAGCCGCGGCAGATAGAGCATCCCGGCCATCCAGGCGATCACGGCGATGATGTGGAACGCCTTGATCCAGGCGTAATAGGGGTTGAGCGTCTCAAGCATGGGCGATCGTCGCGTCGTGGCCGCAAATCCGATCTAGCGGACAGATCCGCCCGGGCGCGCAGGTCACCGGCGATTTTGCGTGCAGTGCAGCATTCACGAGAGTCGCTAGCCCCGCAATGAACTTCGGATGCGTTCGCACGACGGGCACCCGGATATAGTCCGGCACACCCGATGCCCGCGCGAGCTTGCCATACTCGATGTCGAGCTCGACCAAAGTTTCCGAATGCTCCGAAACGAAAGCGACGGGCACCACGATCACGCCTTTGCCGCTAGTCCCTGCGCGTCGGATCTCCGCATCGGTCGCCGGCCCGATCCATTCCGAGCGTCCGACACGGCTCTGATAGCAGATTGTGCTGTCGACCCCGAGCATATCGAGGTGAGTAAGAATCGCTTCGACCGTGCGTTCGACCTGCCATTGATAGGGATCGCCGCGTTCGACGACCTTCTTGGGCAAGCCATGCGCCGAGAACAGCACGCGATAGGTCCACGCCGGATTGCGGCGTGCGAGCGCCTCCTTCAGCCCCTCGGTCAAGGCGGTAATGAATCCAGGTTCAAACGGATAACAGCAGGCCTCGTGCTGAGGCTGAGTGAGGCGGAGCAGCTTCGCGACCCGCCGCCATTCGGCCAGCGAAGAACGCGTCGTGGTGGTGGAATATTGCGGATAGAGCGGCAAGAGCACGATCTCGTCCGCGCTCCAATCCTTGACCGCTTGCGCGGCTGCCACCGTCATCGGGTGCCAGCAGCGCATCGCAATGAAGCACTTGGCTTGCAGGCCACGGCAGGCAAGCTCTTTCTCGAGCGCGAGCGCCTGCGCTTCGGTCTCGGCAAGAATCGGCGAACGGCCGCCCAGATGGTCGAAAATTTTGCGCGCGACCGGTGCGCGCCGCGCGGCGACAAAGCGAGCCAGAGGACGGCGTACCAATCCCGGCAAGTTGTTGATCCCAGGATTGCTGAAAAGATCGTTGAACAGGTTACGCAGGAAAGGTTCGACGGTATCGAGCGAATCCGGTCCGCCGAGATTGAACAGGACGACCGCGAGCTTCACGCTTGACCTCGGATGCGTCTAACCAGCCGTTCCACATTCGCAATCGGCGTTTCCGGCAGCACGCCATGGCCGAGATTGAAGATAAAGGGCTTGTCTTTCGTCGTTTTGAGGATCCCGTCCACAGCACGAGCCAGTGCGTCTCCGCCGGCGATCAGCGCAATCGGATCGAGATTACCCTGCACGGCGGTTGCCATTGGTAGCGCTTTCGTCGCCCAAGCCATCGAACACGCCGTGTCGATACTGACCGCATCGACACCGGTCTTTGTCGCGTAGAGGCTGTAGCCGGTCTCGGTTGCCGCGCGCGGGAAACCGATGATCCGTGCGGCGGGAAAGCGCTCTCGCAACAGCGCAACCACGCGCCGGTTCGGTTCGACCACAAAATCCTCGAACGCCCGTTCCGGCAGTCCACCCGCCCAACTGTCGAAGATCTGGACGACATCGGCGCCTGCTTCCAGCTGCTTACCAAGATGCCAGGCCACCGCCTGACACAATTGGTCCAGCAATGCTGCAAATTTAGAGGGCTCGCGATAGGCCGCGAGCTTCGCCGCTCGTTGATCGGGTGAGCCTTTGCCTTCCAGCATGTAAGCGGCAAGCGTCCACGGCGCTCCTGCAAAGCCGATCAGCGCCTTTTCAGGTGCGAGTTTCCTTTTTGTCTCCCGCATCGCGTCATAGACGGGCTTCAGTCGTGCTTCCCAGGTCGCGGCATCGCGCTCAAGCTGGGTGATCCCAGGGCAGGGGCCAAGAACCGGCCCATGGCCTTCTTCGAACCGCACCTCCTGTCCGAGGGCGTGCGGAATCACCAAAATGTCGGAGAACAAGATCGCCGCATCAAAATCGAAGCGCCTGATAGGCTGCAGGGTTACCTCGACCGCCAGCTCTGGCGTCATGCACATAGTCCAGAACGAGCCCACTTTAGCCCGGACCGCCTGATATTCGGGCAAATAGCGTCCCGCCTGCCGCATCAGCCAGATAGGCGGAGGACGAACTAGCTCACCCTTAAGAACGGCGAGCACCGTTTTTCCCTGATCCCGTTTTTCCATCTCTTTTGAAAGTTCTTGAATCTTGTGATGGTGATGATGTTGTAGCGGTAAACTGTGGAAAGCCGCGACAAGAGCGGTGAAATACGCCGTTAGCTCACGATTTCGCAAGGGTGGGCAGTTTCCTCGTTCCTGGGGATAAGGTGTGGCGCCATGCAACCTTTTCCCCGGTGAGGTGAGCGGGGGTGCATGTCTGTGAGCGGATTTGGGACAGAATTATGGGCCGTGAATATCATTTGCACCTTGTTTCCGACGCAACCGGCGAAACGCTGAACACGGTCGCGAAGGCCGTTTGCGCCCAATTCGAGGGGACGACGGCGCGCGAGCACATCTACTCCCTCGTAAGGAGCGAACGGCAGTTGCGGCGGGCGGTGGATCATATTGCAGCCAATCCGGGCGCGGTGCTCTTCACGCTCGTGAATCCGGCCTTGCGGAAGCTGCTGGAGAGCGAGTGCGCACGGCTCAATGTCCCATGTGTCTCGATCCTTGATCGCGCAGTGGAAGTGCTGGGAAAATTCCTCGGCGCCGAGGAGAGCCATCGCCCGGGCGGGCAACACGAGATGGATTCGCGCTATCTCGAGCGCGTCGAAGCACTAAATTTTGCAATGCAGCACGACGATGGCCAGAACATCCAGGACCTGGACTCCGCCGATGTCATTTTAGTTGGCGTCAGCCGAAGCTCCAAGACGCCGACCTGCATCTATCTTGCGATCCGCGGGATTCGGGCCGCGAATGTGCCGGTCGTTCCCGGCGTCGAGCCGCCGGCCCAGTTGTTCGGGCTCCGCCAACCACTGGTCGTCGGCCTTTATCTGACGCCGGAGCGTCTGCTTCAAATCCGGCGAAACCGGCTCACCACCATGGGCGAAACCAAGAGCTCCGATTACGTCGACGAGGAGGCGATCCGCGCCGAGATTGCGTTCACGCGCCGGCTCTTCGAACGCGAGGAATGGCCTTCAATCGATGTTTCTCGCCGCTCCATCGAAGAGACTTCGGCGGCAATCCTCAATCTCATGGCCGAACGCGAGAACGGAGTATGAGAGTGGATATCGTGCTCGCCTCCACGAGCACCAGCCGGCGCGCGATCCTCGAAGCTGCGGGCATCGCCTTCACGGCTATCGCCCCCAATGTGGACGAAGAACAAGTGCGCGGGCTGCTCGAAGGAGAGGGCGCCTATCCCCAGACGATCGCGGAAGCGCTGGCCGACGCCAAGGCCATTGCGGTGAGTGAGCGTTATCCCGAGGCCCTCGTGCTCGGGGCGGACCAGCTCCTTGTCTGCGAAGACCGCATCTTCGCCAAGGCGCGGGATGAGCCCGAGGCGCGGGAAACGTTGCGTTCGCTCCGTGCGCGCGAGCACGAGCTGATCGGGGCCGCGGCCATCGCGAAAGAAGGCGCCGTCGTCTGGCGTCACACGGATCACGCTCGGCTCACGATGCGGGATTTCTCGGACGTGTTCCTGGATGATTACATCCGGGCCGAAATGCCTGACATCTTAAGCTCTGTGGGTTGCTATCGGATCGAGGGACGCGGCGCGCAGCTTTTCTCCCGCGTCGCCGGCGACCACTTCTCCATCCGAGGCCTACCATTGCTGCCCGTCCTTGAGGCCTTTCGCACGGCTGGAGCTCTGGCCTCATGAGCGGGCAGGGGAAGCTCGCCGCCGTGATCGGCTGGCCTGTGCATCAGTCGCTGTCGCCGGTCATGCATAATCATTGGCTGAGCGCGTACGGGATCGCGGGGAATTACTTGGCGCTCCCCGTCCGGCCGGAGGATTTCGAGGCCACCATCTCGAACCTGCCGTCGCAAGGCTATGTCGGTGTGAGCGTCACGGTGCCTCATAAGGAAGCGGCGTTTCGGCTAGCCGCGGAACGCGACGAGGATTCGACCACGACCGGGGCCGTCAACACGCTCGTCTTCGCGTCCGATGCGATAAAGGGAATGAATACCGATGTTCGCGGCTTTGCGGCGAGTCTTGCCGATTCTCTCGGCCCCGGGGTCGTTCGCAATGGGCGTGTCGTGGTCTTGGGCGCGGGCGGCGCGGCGCGGGCGGTTGTTCTTGCGCTTGCCCGCATGGGCGCTTTCGAAATCCGGCTCCTGAACCGGACGCGCGCCCGCGCCGAAGCACTGAAAACACAACTCGGCCGCGTCGCCCGTATCGAAGTCCTCGGTTGGGAAGAGACGGCTAGCGCCTTCGCCGGCGCGCAGCTCTTGGTGAACACGACCAGTCTCGGAATGATCGGGAAGGAAAGGCTCGAGCTTTCTCTCGACGGCTTGCCGAATGAGGCCGCGGTCGCGGACATTGTTTACAACCCGCTCGAAACGGAACTCCTTCATACCGCACGCGCCCGTGGTCATCGCGTCGTCGACGGCCTCGGCATGCTGATGCACCAGGCCGTTCCTGCTTTCGCCGCTTGGTTCGGCGTGACGCCGAAAGTAACACCGGAGCTGCGCGCAAGGCTGACGGAAGCGCTCCGTGGCTAAGCCCCGCCGAACCAGGCCTTTCACCGTTGGCCTCACCGGCTCGATCGGCATGGGGAAGACCGAGACCTTGAAGCTGTTCCAGCAGCTTGGCTTTCCGGTCTACGACGCCGACGCGGCCGTGCATGCGCTTTACGAAAAAGGCGGAGCAGCCGTCGCGCCGATCGCGCGGTCTTTTCCCCAAGCCGTGCTTGGCGGTCGCGTCGACCGCGTCAAATTGACCAAGCTCGTTGCCGGCGATGAAGCGGCATTTCAGCGCCTTGAGGCGATCGTCCATCCGCTCGTTCGCGAGATCGAGAACGCGTTTCTCGAGCGTGCCGCCGAATCTGGTGCCGAAATCGCGGTCCTCGACATCCCGCTTCTTTACGAGACCGGCGGGGAGAAGCGCATGGATGCCGTGGTGGTTGTTTCGGCACCGCCGGAGGTGCAGCGCGCGCGTGTGCTCAAACGGCCGGGAATGACGCTCAAGAAGCTCGAAGCTCTTCGCGCGCGTCAGATTCCCGACGCGGAAAAGCGTGCAAAAGCCGATTTCGTGATTGAGACCGGTCAAGGCATCGAGCACGCTTCGAAACAGGTCGAGCGAATCGCCGCAGCTTTGAAGCAACGCGCGGCAAGGAAGAGCTGATGCGGGAAATCGTTCTCGATACCGAAACCACGGGCCTCGATCCCGCCGAAGGCCACCGCATCATCGAGATTTGCTGCCTCGAACTCGACAATCATCTTCCAACGGGCAAGTTCTTCCATGTGTTGGTCCAGCCCGAACGCGACATCCCCGACGAAGTCGTTCGTGTGCACGGACTCACAGCGGAGAAGCTTGCACAGGCTCCGGTGTTCCAAGCGATCGCCGACGAGCTTCTCTCCTTCATCGGCGACGCGCCCCTTGTAGCGCACAATGCGGAGTTCGACTTCAAATTCTTGAATGCCGAGCTCAACCGGCTTGGCAAGGCGCCGCTACCCTTCGGGCGCGGCATCGACACGATCTCGATCGCGAAGCGAAAGTTCCCGGGCGCGCGCTATTCGCTGGACGAGCTTTGCCGACGCTTCAACATCGATCTTTCGGTGCGCGAAAAGCACGGCGCGAGGATCGACGCGGAGCTTCTGGCCGAGGTTTATCTCGAGCTCGTTGGGGGGCGTCAGGCGAGGCTTGCGCTTGCCCCAGGCGACGGGCTGCCTGCGGCTGTTTTTAGAACCGCGCGCGCGACGGCCATGCGCCCCGAGCCGCTCTCGCCGCGCTTGACCCCGGAAGAAAAAGAGGCGCATGCGCGCTTCGTCGCGGGCGAACTCGCCGGCGACGCAATCTGGGGCTGGGCCGCCTAACTCTGAACTAGGCGGGAAGCGTCGGATTGGTTTGGGCGCCGGCCTGCGACATCCTGCTGCGGTAGAGAGCCGCGAAATCGATGGGCTCGATCATCAAGGGCGGCAGTCCACCGTCGCTGATAATGTCGGAGATGATGCGCCGGACATAGGGGAACATCAGCCGCGGGCATTCGATCAGCAGCATCGGCTGCATGGCTTCTTCCGGGATCTTGTCCAGGATGAAAAGGCCTCCATAGGCGAGCTCGAGCAGGAACAGGGTCTTCTCTTCCTGCTGTGCGGTAACGCGAAGTTTGATCAGGACCTCGAAGGGTGCGTTCTCGCCAAGCCGCCGTGCCTGCAAATCCACCGTGAAATCGATTTGCGGCCGCTGGACATTGATGCCCATGCTCGGGTTCTCGAACGAGAGGTCCTTCACATATTGCGACACGATCTGAAGCACCGGCATTCCTTCAGGAATGTCGGTGGGCGCGTTCGTCTTGCCGCCATTTGCGCCGGGTTCTTGGGCCATGATCTTGATGTCCGCGCTGGAGAGGAAAAAGAGCTGGTGAGGCCCCGGCGCTAGCACGGAACGCGCAAGCGTGACAAGCCGCCCATGGTAAAACGGGGAAGCTCTCCCATATGTCCAAGTTCTGAATTTCTAAAGTTCCGTGCTGGACCCAGCGCCGTGGTCGGATTAGGCTACATTTCAGCTCTGTAGGCTCGAGCGTAAGTCTGCCGGAATGCCGCCGGCAAAGGTCAGCAATGCAGAATTTCCAGGTGTTCAGCATTCTTTTGTTCGGTCTTCTGGCCGGGTTCATGGCGTTCAAGGTGTACAGCGTGCTCGGACGGCGGACGGGCCGCGAGCGCTCCCCCGAAGAGCAATTGCGCATGCCCGACGGCGCGCGCTCCAATCCCAAAGCGCCTCCGCCCAAGGATAACGTCGTGACGTTGCCCGAGCGCGGCAGCGCGCCGGCGGGATCGGCAGGCGGGCCGGTTGCGCGCGCGCTCCTCGACATCAAGCTTCAGGATCGGAATTTCGACACCGAGCGCTTCTTGTCGGGTGCTCGCGCCGCCTACGAGATGATCGTCACCGCTTTCGCGCGTGGCGAACGCGACACGCTGCGGCCGCTTTTGAGCGACGACGTGTTCTCCACCTTCGACCAGGAGATAAAGTCCCGCGAAGCGAAGAAAGAGCGAGTCGATTTTACTTTTTTGGCGCTTAAATCGGCGCGTATCACCGGCGCCGAAGTGAAGGGCCGCACCGCCGAGATCACCGTGACGTTTGAAAGCGAGGTCATGCTCGCGGGCTACGATCCCTCGGGCACGCTCATCGAAGGCGACGCCAAGATGCCGCACAAGGTCTCGGAACTGTGGACGTTCGCCCGCGAGACCAATGCGACCGATCCCAATTGGACGCTGGTCGCCACCGCGAGCGCGTAGGCTTCTGACGGCATGACGCCCCGCGGCAGGGGATCCCAGTGGAGCTTGCATGCCGCGATTGCGTTCGCGGGTCTCTTGCTTGCAAGCTGCATGCATATGCCGTCCGCGCCGCCTGTCGCGCCGGCGCTTAAGCTTTCCCAAATCTCGTTTGCTGCGCTCAACGGTTGGGCAGACGGCGACCTTCAGCTCGCTTTCACGGGATTCCGCCGCTCCTGCGGCGTTCTCGCGCTCAAGGCCGACAACGCGGCGTTAGGGGGCCTTTACGCCGGTACCGCCGCCGATTGGCGCGCGGTCTGTGCGGCTGCGTCGACCGCGACCTCGTCCCGAGAATTTTTCGAGGCGAATTTCGTCCCCTATCGTGTCTCGCAGACGAGCGAACAGGGCCTGTTCACTGGCTATTACGAGCCAGAGCTCAAGGCGAGCCGGACGCAGCACGATGGCTTCCAGACGCCGCTCTATGGCGTTCCAGCCGATCTCGTGACGATCGATTTGGGACTCTTCCGCGATGCGCTCAAAGGACAGCGCATCGAAGGCCGGGTCATGGGGAATCGGGTCGTTCCGTATCCCGCGCGTGCCGAGATTGCGCGCGCCGGCTTGCCTCAGGCCATGACACTTTTCTATGTCGACGATGCGACCGACGCCTTCTTTCTCCAAATCCAGGGATCGGGCCGCATCGTACTCGACGACGGCAGCGTCATCCGAGCGCTCTATGCGGGAGAAAACGGTCAGCCCTATACGGCGATCGGCGCGGTTCTCATCGAGCGCGGCGAGCTCAAGCGGGAGGAAGTTTCGCTTCAATCCATTCGCGCCTGGATCAAAGCCCACCCTGCGGAAGCGCAGGAGCTGATGAATCACGACGCTTCTTACGTGTTCTTCGCGGAGCAGCCGATCGGCGACGCGATGATCGGCGCTCCCGGTGCGGAAGGTGTGCCCCTCACGCCCGAAGCGAGTCTTGCGGTCGATCTCTCGATCCATGCGCTCGGCGTCCCGGCCTTTCTCGAGGCGACGGCGCCCGACGAAACGGGGTCCGACCGCGCGTTCAATCGCCTCTTGATGATGCAGGACACCGGCGGTGCGATCAAAGGCGCGGTGCGCGGCGACGTCTATTGGGGTTTTGGCAAGCGCGCGGAGGAGATCGCCGGACGAATGAAGAACCAAGGCAGGCTCACTGTGCTCCTGCCCAAAGCGCGCGCCACGCGGCTTGGGGCAAGTGCGCAATTTCCGGGCTCACGGTGAGCGAGCAACGCCGGCGCGGCCCGTCGGAAGAAGAGCACACGCTCTTCCGCACCGCGATGAAGGATGCACGGCCGCTCAAGCGCCGGCGCGAGCGGGCCGTTCATGTGATCAAGCCAACGAAGCTGGTCGTTCCCCTGCCGCATTATTCAGCCACGCCTCAGCCCAACGATCGTGCTGCCGCGCCCATTGGCGGACACGCCGAGGCCCATTTGCGCCGCGGCCGCATGGAGCCGGAGGCGCGTTTGGACCTGCACGGCTTTACGCAGGAGAACGGCTATCGCGCGCTCATCCGCTTCCTCGTTCGCGCGCAAAGCGAGGACAAGCGACTCTTGCTCGTGATTACGGGGAAGGGCGGGACTTTGCGCGCGCAGCTCCCGTTCTGGCTCGGACAAGAGGAGCTTCGGCCGCTGGTAGCCGGCGCTTCCGAGGCCCATATCAAGCATGGCGGCGCCGGCGCGTTCTATGTGTTCCTAAAGCGTGCGCCGCGACGGATCTGGCATGAAGCAGAAAAATCATAGTCTGAATGTCGAGACGCGCGGACAAGGCTTCACCGACGTGACGGACGAGGTACGCCGCCTCGTTGCGGCCTCGGGCATCGAAACGGGCTTGCTCACGCTCTTTATTCCGCACACCGCGGCATCGCTTCTCATCCAGGAGAACGCCGATCCCGACGTGCTACGCGATCTCGCCGACGCCTATGACCGGCTCGCGCCGCGCGGCAGAGAGTATCGCCATGACACCGAAGGGCCCGACGACATGCCGGCCCATATTCGCTCTGCGCTCTCTGCGACGTCGCTTTCGATTCCGATCGAGAAGAGCAAGCCTGTGCTCGGCATCTGGCAAGCGATCTATCTCTTCGAGCACCGCGATCACCGCCACTCCCGCGAAGTCGCGCTGCACATTATCGGCGAGTGATCAAAACCCCGCGCGATCGGCGAGCGCCTTGAGCGACGTCTCGGGTCTCGCGCCGTAATGGGAGATCACTTCCGCCGCGGCAATGCCGCCGAGCTTGCCGCAGGCACGCAAGTCGAGCCCGCGCGTGATGCCGCTCAAGAAACCGGCGGCGAATTGATCGCCCGCGCCTGTCGTGTCGACGACCCTTTTTACCGGCTCCGCATCGAGGACATGAACCTCGCCCTTGGAATCGGCGATGACACAGCCTTTGGCGGAACGCGTGAGGGCCGCAAGGCCCGGCCAGGCGCGCGCCTGCTGGAGGGCATCGTCGAAAGCCATGACTTCGAACAGCGCCTTCGCCTCCTCTTCATTGGCAAAGAGAATGTCGATGTCGCCCTTCATCAGTTCGAGGAATTCGTGGCGATAGCGTGCGACACAAAAGGGATCAGAGAGGGTGAAAGCGACCTTCGTTCCCGCGCTCTTGGCAGCGGCGATAGCCTTGCGGATCGCCGCCTTGGCGGCCGGCGTGTCCCAGAGATAGCCTTCGATGTAGAGCACTTTTGCATGCGTAACGGTGGCAAGCTGGATGTCGCCGGGCGCGAGCTCGCTACAGGCGCCGAGATAAGTGCTCATGCTGCGCTGTCCATCGGGAGTGACGGCGATGACGCAGCATGCAGTCGCCGAGCCGTTCTCCGCCATCGGCGT
>DASQHF010000069.1:0-13392 GCA_035632215.1 Micropepsaceae bacterium
GGTCGAGGCGCACGACCTCGCAATTGTAGCGGATCGCATTGCCCAAATTCTTCGCGATCGCCAACGGGAGCGCGTCCATGCCGCCGTCGATCTTCAAATAGCCGCGCGAATCCTTGATCAGCATGATTTGCCTGAGCATGAAGAGCGCGGACAACGGGCTCGAATCTCCCCCTAAGCTCATCATCTTCACCGCCGCGTCGGACGCGCCGCGCATCTTCAAAAACGCGGGCCACGTGACCTTCTCGAAGGGCGCGAAGACGGCACTCCCGAGATCGATCTCCGGCTCGGCGAGCGCATCGGGAAGACTTTCGACGTATTTGAGCAACAGTGCTGCGGGCGAGAGCTTGCGTTCGTCGGCGCTCAGTCCCGGCGCCAGCCTCGCGCGTTCGGCCTCGATGTCGGCGCGCGCGTGACGTCCGTCCATCGCCAGCACGTTCGCGGCCGCGGACGAGAAGGGAATGAGCGAAAGATTGAAGTCGTTCAGCCAGTGCAGCACATATTCGTGCGTGTCGGCGACGCGCGCAGCGCCTAGCTCCGCATACAGACCATCGGACAGATTGCGCAGCGTGCGCACGCGGCCGCCGGCGGAGGCGCGCGCTTCGAGCACGATCACGTTCCGGCGCGCTTCCCGCAAGCGAAGTGCCGCAGCGAGCCCGGCGAGTCCTGCGCCGATGACGAGCACGGTTTCGGGCGGCGGCTGACGGGTTTGCGCCGCCTTCGCGGCCTTCGACATGAGCGCGGCCGCGCCGATCGCGCCCTGCAAAAACCGCCTGCGGCCGAGCCTTTGCGGCTTGTTGTGGAAACCTTGAACCATTGCCGCCATACTTACCATCCATGCGCTTCGCCGGCCAAATTCGCTCGATATCAACGACGCTCAATGGGCTCGCTCGCGCATTGCGTTCGACCTTCCTCATGCTTGTCAGCAGAGCTACCCCCTCACCCGCTCGCGATATCGCTGCGCTCATCGCTCGCGACCTCTCCCCCAAAGGGGGAGAGGGGGAGTCTGAGCTCAAATCCCCTCGCCCCCGCAGGGGGAGAGGGCTAGGGAGAGGGGGGGCGCGAGATGCGATTGCTCTGTTTGTCGGCGGAGTGATGCTGCTCTCTTCTCCGCCTGCGAACGCCGGCGCGCGGCTCGATGCGATCAAGGCGCGCGGCAGCTTGAACTGCGGCGTCGGCGCGTCCGTTCCCGGGTTTTCGAGAAGAGACGCACAGGGCATCTATCGCGGCTTCGATGCCGACATCTGCCGCGCGGTCGCGACCGCGATCTTCGGCAGCTCGAAGGTGACGTTCAAGCCGATCGACACGCTCGCGAATTTCTTGAAAACCGACGACATCGATCTCGTCTTGCGCGGTCTCACCTGGACCTTTGGCCGCGAGATGCGTTCGGAGCTGCGCTTCGGCCCGATCATCCTCCATGACGGCCAGAGCTTCCTGGTGACGAAAAAGTCCGGCATCGGGAATGTCGCGGCGCTCTCCGGGAAAACGGTTTGCGTCTCGACCGACGCCGAATTCCTCTCGACGCTGCGCTATTATTTCCGTGTCCACAATCTCGTGCTCAAAGCGGTGGTGAAGGACAAGCGCCCCGATTCCGAAGACGGGTTCTTCAAGGGCGAATGTGACGCCATGGCGGCGGATTCGTCCGAGCTTGCCGAAGCCGTGATCGGAAAGGCGAAGAACGCGGACGACTACGTGATCTTACCCGAGCAGCTGACCAAGGAGCCCTTGGCGCCGCTCTTGCGCAAAGGCGACGATCAGTTCCTCGATGTCGTGCGCTGGGCAATGTTCACGCTTGTCGATGCCGAAGAACTGGGATTGAGCTCGGTGAATGCGGACGCGATGCGCTCAAGCGACAATCCGGAAGTGAAGGCCTTCTTCGCCGCGGCGCCCCCCAATGCGGGCGTGACCACGAACTGGACCTACGACATCGTCAAGAACGTCGGCAATTACGGCGAGGTGTTCGACCGCAATCTAGGGGTAGCGCACCTCCCGCGGGCGCTGAATCGGTCGTGGAAATCCGGCGGCCTGATGTACGCTCCCCCGGTGCGGTGATCACGCTGCTCGCCTTACGCGGCGCACCCGAATGTCTCGCTCTTTCTTTAGCGCTTGCGCCAAGTCGTAGTCCAACTGCAATCCGAGCCAAATCTCCGGCCCGCCGCCAAACGCTTTATGAAGGCGAATTGCCATTTCGGGCGAAATTCCGCTCTTGCCATTGACCAAGTTATTAAGAGCCTGACGGGTGATGCCGAGAGCTTTTGCGCCTTGAGTGACGGTCAGCCCAAGCGGATCAAGGCAGTCGTACCGGACGGACAGTCCGGGATGCGGCGGGTTTTTCATTGCCACGAGAGACGCTCCATCAGTGATAGTCCAAGTAGTCGACTTCGACGACGTCACCCTCTTCAAACCGAAATACGATTCGCCAGTTGGCGGTGACCGTAACGCTCCAGAAACCCGCAAGTTCGCCCTTCAACGGGTGAAGACGAAACCCCGGCAAATCCATGTGCTGCGGGTTCGACGCTCGGTCAAGGCGCGCCAGAATACGCCGCATCTTTTCGACGTGCTGCGCATTCAGTCCGCGGCGGTCATCGGCTTCGTATAGCCGTTTAAGGCCACGATGGCGAAAATGCCGGATCATTGCCGTAGATAATAGTGACAATTGTCACTTGTCAATGGACGGCGCCGAGCACGAGTTCTCGTGCGAGGCGGAGGGGGGGATCGACGTCACAACGCCGCAGCGAGCGCCTTCTCCAAAGCTTGCAGCGTGAACGGTTTCTGGATCGTGGGCTTCGCGCTCCAGCGCTCGGGCAGTCCGGTCGCGCCGTAGCCGGTGGAGAAGACGAACGGGATCCCCGCCGCTTCAAGCTCTTCGGCCACGGGATAAGAACGCTCCCCGGAGAGATTGACGTCCAAGAGCACGGCGTCGGGCCGCCGTTCCTTCAAGCTCGCGAGCGCTTGGCCGACCCCGGCCGCGTGCCACACGCTTGCCGCCCCCAAGCTCGTGAGCATGTCCTCGAGCAGGAGCGAGATGATGGTCTCGTCTTCGACCACCAGAACCGAGAGTCCGTTCAAGTTCTTCTTCGGCGCTGACTGTCGGCTGGTCATTCCTTGGACGATATCGGAATCTCCATGCGGCAGCGAAGGCCCGACGGCTCGAAATCGACAACCGCCATGCCGTTCAGTTGCTGGACAATGCCCCGCTCGATCAAGCGCGTGCCGAAGCCGCGCTCGCCGGGGGATCGCACGGTGGGTCCGCCGGTCTCGATCCAGGCCAGATAGAGGGTCGGCCCCTTCAAGCCGCGGTCGACCTCCCACGAAACCGCCAGCCGACCGCCCGCGGTCGACAAAGCGCCGAACTTCGCCGCATTCCCCGCCATCTCGTGCAGCACCATGGTCATGGTGAGCGCCATGGTCGGGTCGAGCTTGAACGCATTGCCGCTGTACTGGATGCGCTCGTGTCCGCCGCTCTGGAAGGGCGCGAGCACGTCGCGGATGATCGCCTTCAAGTCCGCGGCCCGCCAGCCCTCGAGCGCCAGAAGATCGTGTGCTTTGGAGAGCGCCATCAGCCGCGCGATGAAGGCCTCGCGGATCTCGCGCGCATTCTCGTCGCGCATGGTCTGCGCCGCGATCGCCTGCACGGTGGCGAGCGTGTTCTTGACCCGATGGTTGAGCTCGTCGATCAGCGTCTTGTGGCGTGTTTCGGCGGCCTTCTGCTCGCTCGTGTCGAGGAGCACGTTGACCGAGCCGACCATCTTGCCTTCGGTATCGTGCAACGGCGTCGGATAGGACGCGAACGGAATCCGCTTGCCGTCCGGGCGCTCCGCGATCGCTTCCTCGCCGCGCAAGGCGCGCCCCTCTCTGAGCGCTGTCGCCGTCGGCGACTCCTCGTGCGGCATCGCTTTGCCGTCCGGGTGATAAAGCTGGCAAGCGCCCGAGAAGCGGTCGTGGTTGAGCTCGGGCCTGCGGCCCCAGAGCTCGGCCGCGGCGTGATTGAAGAAGGTGATGCGCCCGTCCTTGTCGGTGGTGTAAAGCGCCACGGGAAGCGCATCCAAGAGCTCGCGCGATCGCCTTTCGCTCTCCCGCAGCCGCTCCTCGGTTTCCTTTTGCCGCTGGATGTCATGCACCACCCGAATCGCGTAGAGGAAACGTCCAGCCCGGTCGAACACCGCCGATGAGTTCACCGAGACCCAAAGCATGGTGCCGTCTTTCAACAGCAAGCGCTTGACGATCGAATAGGTCTCGAGATCGCCCTTGACCTGGCGCTCGAAGAGCGTGCGGTCTAGCTCCGCATCTTCCGCATGGGTGAGGTCTCTCACACTGCGACACATGAGCTCGTCCTCGGAATAACGAGTCATGCTGAGGAGCGCGGCGTTCGCTTTGAGGATGCGGCCATCCCGATCGCAAGTCGCGATTCCGATTGGCAGTTTGTCGACCAACCCCTCCCAAGACGGATCGGCGAGTGTCGGACTTATGGTCACAAGCGGCGCGACAGGAGCGGTATCAGAGACGTTCAAACCGTGCACGATCCAACGCCCCCAGCGTTCTTAGCGTTGAAGTCCAAACGCGTTACTCTGGTTCGAGTTCCCGTAACGAAACCGCGCCTTTTCCACATTTCACAAGGCAAGCTTGTAGTTGACTTTTGGCGGTGTTAAGCACTCATCATCTGGGTTTCCTCGGGATTCCGAGGGCAACTTTTTTGAGGGATGGGAACCGTGTCCAAAGAGCCAAAATTGAGACGCCGCCAGTTTCTCGCCGGAGCAGCAGCCGGCCCCGTGATCGGATTGGCGGCCGGTCGCGCCGTTGCGGCCGAGACGCAGCCAGCACGCCCGAGTGTCCCCGTGCGCCCACAAACCGCCGGCGACACAAAGCCCCCCGCAGAGCTCCCGAAGATCGTCAACGGCGGCAAAGTCGGCGGCGACTTCATGGTCGACTGCTTGAAGGCGCTCAACATCGACTATGTGACCTCATGCCCGGGCTCGACCTTCCGTGGCTTGCAAGAGTCGATTATCAACTACGCCAAGAACACGAAGCCCGAGTTCATTACCTGCATTCATGAAGAAGCCTCGGTCGCGATGGCGCATGGCTACGCCAAGATCGCGGGCAAGCCGCTTGCTTCGATGGTGCACGGCGTCGTCGGCCTCCAGCACTCCTCGATGGCGATCTACAACGCCTTCTGCGATCAGGTTCCGGCCATCGTGCTCGCTGGCAATGTCGGCAACGGCACGCAGCGCCGCCCGGGCGTCGAATGGGCCCACAGCGCCCATGACCAGGGCATCATCGTCCGCGATTACGTGAAATGGGACGATCAGGCGAACAATCTACAGGACTTCGCCGAAGGTTTGGTGCGCGCCTACGATCTCGCCACGACCGCGCCGATGGGCCCGGTGATGGTCGTGATCGACGCCGATCAGCAGGAAGAAGTGCTCGAGCCCGACCGCAAGCTCTTCATCCCGAAGCTTCGGACCCGCTCGCAGCCGACAGCCGACCCCAACGCGCTTGCCGAAGTCGCGAAGCTCCTCGTTGCGGCCGAGAATCCGGTGATCGTGACCGGCCGCTACACCCGCACCGAAGCAGGCCCGAAACGCCTCGTGCAATTGGCCGAGCTCTTGCAAGCCGCGGTGGTCGATGAACGCAACCGCATGAACATGCCCTCGCGCCATCCGCTCAATCACTCGCAGCGCGGCGCAGCGATGGTCCGCCAGGCGGATGTGATTCTGGCTCTCGAGCCCATGGATCTCTTCGGCACGCTCAACAATGTCGACGACACTATCGGCCGCCCGTCACAGCCCAAGACGCGTCAAGGCGTGAAGGTGATCGTGATCGGCACCACCGACACGCAGATCAAGGCGAACCTCGCGGAATACGAGCGCTATCAGGGCGCCGATATGGGTATCGCGGGCGATGCGGAGACTTCGCTCCCCTGGCTCATCCAGGCCGTCGAAAAGGAGATGACCCCGGCGCGGAAAGCGGTTGCACAAGCGCGCGGCCAGAAGCTCTCCGAAGCCGGCGCCAAGTTCATCTTGGCCGCGCACGAAGAAGCGGCCATGGGCTGGGACGCCAATCCCATCTCGACCGCGCGCATGTCGGCCGAGCTGTGGAACCAGATCAAGACTGAAGACTGGACCATGGCCTCGGAGGTGAACTTCCTCTCCAACTGGCCGTACCGGCTGTGGAGCATGGAGAAGCACTATCACTCCATGGGCGGATCGGTCGGCGGCGGAGTGGGTTACAACGCGCCGGCCGCGCTCGGTGCCGCGCTCGCCAACAAGGAGCACGGCCGCATCACGGTTGCCTTGCAAGGCGACGGCGATCTGATGATGTCGCCGGGCGTCCTCTGGACGGCCGCGCATCACAAGATCCCGATCCTCTACATGATCCACAACAACCGCGCCTGGCATCAGGAATACATGCATGTCCAGCGCATGGCGCAGAGGAACGAGCGCGGCATCGATCGCGCCTGGATCGGCACCACCATGAACGACCCGAACATCGACTTCGCCTCGCTGGGCAAGTCCATGGGCGTCTACTCACAAGGCCCGATCAGCAATCCGGCCGATCTCGGACCCGCGATCACGCGCGCCCTTGCCGTCGTCAAGAAGGGCGAGCCCGCGCTGATCGACGTTGTCGCGCAGCCGAGGTGAGGATGATCGATCGTTCCCTCACGCTTGCCGTCATCGCCGCATTGACCATGGCCACGAGCGCGTTTGCGCAGAACGCGCCCAACGGCAATGTCGCGAACGGCAAGAAGCTCTTCGACACCGTCGGTTGCTTCGAATGTCATGGCTGGGCGGGGCAGGGCGGCGGCGCGGGGCCGAAGCTCATCGACCCGCCCGCGTATCCCGCTTTCGTCGTGCAGCTAAGGACGCCGCGTCAGGCGATGCCGCCGTTCACGACGAAGGTGCTCTCCGATCAGCAAGCGGCCGACATCTACTCGTATATCCGGACGTTCCCCAAGCCGCCGGACGTGAACTCGATCCCGCTGCTCAGGAACTGAAGCGGACACACAAAGAAAAAGCCCTCACGCCATTCCGGCCTGAGGGCTTTTTCTTTTTACGCAGAAAGAACTGTGTCATCCCCCGGCGAAAAGCGGGGGACCCAGTACGTGCGTGTCCACGGCCGGATTTAATCCGGCCATCCACGCGCGCAAAGAACTTTGCTACTCGCCATTCGCTATTCGCGTTACGTTAAAGGAACGGCAGGGACTACGAGACCGCCCATGTACGACATTTACTTTTGGACGACGCCGAACGGCTACAAGATTCTGCTCTTCGCCGAAGAAGCAAAGCTCGACTACACGATCAAGCCCATCCACATCGGCCGCGGCGAGCAGTTCTCGCCTGAGTTCCTCAAGATCTCGCCGAACAACCGCATTCCGGCGCTGGTCGATCATGCGCCCGCCGACCGCAACGGTCCGCTCTCCGTGTTCGAATCGGGCGCAATCCTGTTCTATCTTGCGGAGAAGACGGGCCAGTTCATGCCGAGCGATTTGCGCCGCCGCGTCGATGTCCTGCAATGGCTGATGTGGCAGATGGGCGGGCTCGGTCCCATGGCCGGGCAGAACCATCACTTCACGCATTACGCGCCCGAGAAAATCCACTATGCGACCGAGCGCTATCAGAAGGAGACCAACCGCCTCTACGGCGTGCTCGACAAGAGGCTCGGTGACCGGCGCTTCATCGAGGGCGACGAGTATTCGATCGCCGACATGGCGTGTTGGCCATGGGTGCTCCCCGAACGTCAGATGCAGAACATCGACGAATTCCCTCACCTGAAGCGCTGGAAAGAGGAGATCGGCGCGCGTCCGGCGACCATTCGCGCCTATGAGAAAGGAAAGGCCGTCAACACCGCGGCGACCGTCGACAAGACGTCCGCCAACGTCCTTTTCGGCCAAACCGCCAAGTCCATCAGGCGATAAAATCCCGCTCTCGCCTGCATTTACCCAGATGCTTGCGAGTAGCAACAGTTCCTTTACGGCAGCTGTTCAGTATGAGGCCGCAATCCGGCGGAACACCACGGCCGCGTGACTATGGTTAAACAAGTCTCATTCTCGTCGAAGAAGTCGCACCGGATCGTCGAGTCGCGAAAGTCACGGCGTAGGCCGGCCAACATGACGGCAAAGATCGTCTCCGCGCAAAACTCTGACGTAGTCAGCTGCAAGATCCAGGACATTTCCGAGACCGGCGCGTCGATCCGGGTTGCGGAAAGCAGCGTCATCCCCACGCGCTGCTTCCTCATCCTCGCGCACACCCGCTTCATCTACGAGGCCGAGGTCGTGTGGGTCGCTTATGCGCAGCGCGGGCTCCGGTTCATTCAAGCCTACGACAACAATGACAGAGTGCCGTCTTGGTTGGAGCCCTGGCGACGGAACGGGGCTGTATCGGCGCAGGATTGAAGCGCTGGTCTAAGTCCGTCCTGCTGCTTCAAGATAGCGAGCAGCGAATGCTCAAGGTTCTATTCGCCACTCTCTAATCGCCCCGCCTCAGCGGCAGCAATCGGAGGCCTTCGACTCCTGAACCGGCGGGCACGGCACCGAGCCGTAAGAGCAGAAGACGCAGCAATCTCCCGGTTTCGGCCGCAGCAGCGTCTTGCAGTCCGTGCACTCATAGAAGAACTGACAGGCATCGGTTGGCATCGTCTCGCTCCGCGCGGCTCCGCAATGCGGACAGGTGATGACGGATTCCGTGATCATCGCTTCAGATGCACTCCGAGCCTCAATCGTAACAGCGCTTGCCACAAAGGTCTTCCCTCGTCACCCGCTTCGTGCTACTTTGCGAATTGCAAAGAGGTTCGCGAATGAGGTTTGATTGTTTTGATATCTTTGATTTCTTGACGCAGAAAACCCAATGGAATCAAGCACCTTTGATAAACAATCATACGACACCTAATCAAACGATGGTATCGATGGTGCTCCCCAGATACTTGGATTTGGGGCATGGCGGTGCCAGATTTGCGGAAAATCCCGGGAGGACTCGATGCCTAAAGAGCCGAAGATGAAACGCCGCCAGTTCCTGGCCGCAGCGCTTGCCGCGGGTCCCGCCGCGAGCCTTGCCGCGACGACGAAGGCGCAAGCGCAGGGCGCGCCGCGCCCGAGCGTGCCGCCCGTGCCGGCGACCGAGGCCGCACTGCCCTCGGCGACGCCGCTGACCGAAGGCAAGAGCGGCTCGGACTTCATGGTCGACGTCATCAAGACGCTCGACATCGACTACATCGCTTCGCTCCCGGCTTCGACCTTCCGTGGGCTTCAGGAGTCGCTCTTGAACTACGGCATGAACAAGAAACCCGAGTTCATCATGTGCCTCCACGAGGAATGTGCGGTGGCGATGGCGCATGGTTATGCCAAGGTCGCGAAGAAGCCCATGGCTGCGATGGTGCACGGCACGGTTGGCCTCCAGCACGCGGCGATGGCGATCTACAACGCCTATTCCGATCGCGCGCCGATCCTCGTGATCTCGGGCAACATCCAGAACACCGCAGCACGGCGTCCGAATGTCGAGTGGAATCACGCCGCGCTCGATCAGAACGCGCTCACCCGCGATTTCACAAAATGGGACGCGCAGCCGACATCGCTCCAAGCCGCCGGCGAGTCGCTGGTGCAGGCTTACGATCTTGCGACCACGGCGCCGATGGGGCCGGTCGTCGTCACGCTCGATGCGGACTTGCAGGAAGATCCGCTTCCTAAGGAAGAGGAGTCGCGTCTCCGCATCCCGAAGCTCCGTCCGCGCCGTCATCCGCAGGGTGACGACGAGGCCGTGCGAGAGGCCGCGAAGATGCTGGTCGCGGCGGAGAATCCCGTCATTTATGTCAACCGCTACGCGCGGTCCGAGCGCGGGCCGGCGTTGCTCATCGAGCTCGCCGAGCTCGTGCATGCGCCCGTCATCGACGGCCATGGCCGGATGAATTTCCCCAATCGGCACAAATACAATCACTCGGGGCGCCGCGAGCAGGCCTTGGCCCAAGCCGATCTCATCCTCGCCCTCGAACCCGTCGAGCTCTGGGGCTTGACCAACGACGTGCGCGATCTCATCGGCCGCCCGAATGTGAGGCTCAATCGCCAGGCAAACCTGAAGATCATCCACATCGGCACCGAGAGTCTTCTGGTGAAGCCGAATTACGGCGAGATCCAGCGCTATGCGCCGGCCGATCTTCCCATTGCCGGCGATGCCGAAGCGACCATGCCGTCCTTGATTGAAGCGGTGAAGCGCGAGCTCAATCCCGCCCGCGCCGCGCAGCTTGCCCAACGCGGAGCAAAGCTCGCCGATATGGCGCCGCGTTTGCTCGAGCAGGCGCGCGCCGATGCCGTCTATGGCTGGGACGCGAGCCCAATCTCGATCGCGCGCACCACGATGGAGTTGTGGGAGCACTTGAAGAACGAAGACTGGACGCATCCGACCGAGACGACGTTCTTGAGCGACTATCCGCACCGTCTCTGGGACTTCAACAAGCCGCACAACTGGATCGGCGGCTCGGGCGCGCAAGGCGTGGGCTACAACGCGCCCGCGGCTTTGGGCGCCGCGCTCGCCAACAAGGGCACGGGACGCGTGACGGCGGCCATCATCGGCGATGGCGAGATGATGATGACCAACACCATGCTGTGGACGGCCGCGCATCATCAGATTCCGATTCTGGCGCTCGTGCACAACAATCGCGCCTACCACATGGAGGTCATGCACACGCTTCGCATGGCCGACCGGCGCTCGCGCGATACGAAACGCATCCATATCGGCACCGACATCACCAACCCGAACATCGACTACGCGCTGCTGGCGAAATCCATGGGCGTCTACGGCCAGGGGCCGATCTCGGACCCGAAAGATCTGGGCCCGGCCATCAAGCGTGCCATGGATGTGGTGAAGAAGGGCGAGCCGGCGCTGATCGACGTCGTGTCGCAGCCGCGCTGATGATCCGTATACTGACCATATCGCTTGCAGCAGCGCTCATCGGGGGCGCCGCGCTCGCCCAGGACACGCCCAAGGGCGACACGACGAACGGGAAGCAGCTGTTCGAAGCCAAAGGCTGCTATTCCTGCCACGGTTTTGTCGGGCAGGGGAGCCGCGAGGGACCGCGGCTCACCCCGCCCATCGCCTATGCCGCCTTCGTGCTGCAATTGCGCGAGCCGCGCGCGATCATGCCGCCGTACAAGGAAGCTCTCGTCTCCGACCGCGAGGCGGCCGACATCTACGCCTATCTGACCGCGGTCCCCAAACCGCCCGATCCGAAATCGGTGCCGTTGCTGCGGTAACGGTCTCGAGTGAAAATACGCTGTGGGCGGATACCGAACGAAATGATGGAAAAGCCCGATTACTATAGGCCGAAGGGACGCATCTACCTTTATCCGGATGCGCCTCCAGGTGGGAGAAGTCCATTTACCCAGGGGACATTTTGGGATCTGGAGTCGGAGGGAATCACGCCTACCCTCGGTATGCGTCTACCGTTTTACGCGGATGACGGTAACGACAAGGGCGAACTCGATTATCTGCTTTTCACTGGAGTGATAGGTCAAGACGACAATGGTCGCTGGTTTGCCGTCATCGACGAAGGGAGCTTCTGCCACGAGTCGGATTTAGCTACCGATCCCTCAACTTAGGGCGATTTAATCGCCCGCCAATTCCCCGTGACCCGCTTGGATTTACAAGGCCCGGGTGGCAAACTCCGCCGCCAAATCGGGCTTTTCGCGCTCTTGCACGCCGAGCCCTCGGAGGACCCCATGTCGAAGAAGATCAAGCGGCGTCAATTCTTGGCCGGCATGGCGGCAGCACCTGCCGCGGCCGGCATTGCGGCAACGACTAAAACGGCAGCCGCGCAGACACAGCCGCAGGCCTCGAGCTTGCCCCCGGTCCCGCAAGACCGCTCCTTGAACGACATGCCGCCGCAAACCGCGGGCAAGACCGGCTCTGACTTCATGGTCGACGTCTTGAAGACCCTCGACATCGACTACATCGCCTCCTGCCCCGGCTCGACGTTCCGCGGCATCCACGAGTCGATCATCAATTACGGCGACAACAAGAAGCCGGAATTCCTCACCACCATGCATGAGGATACGGCCGCCGCGATGTGCCACGGCTATTACAAGGTGGCGAGGAAGCCGATGGCCTGCATGGTGCACGGCACGGTCGGTCTCCAGCACGCTGCGATGGCAATCTACAACGCCTATGCCGATCGCGTGCCGATGCTTGTGCTGACTGGGAACATCGGCAACAGCGTCACCCGCCAGGTCTACATCGAGTGGAATCATGCAGCCCAGGATCAGGCGGCGACCGTGCGCGACATCACCAAATGGGACGACCAGCCGACCTCGCTTCAGGGCTTCGCCGATTCCATGGTGCGCGCCTACGACCTGATGACGACGGCGCCCATGGGCCCGGTGCTGATCACCGCCGACGGCGATCTTCAGGAGGATCCGATCCCGGCCGCTGTTGAGAAGCGGCTCACGATTCCGAAGCTGAAAGCTCGCTCGCAGCCGGCGGGCGACATCTCGGCCGTGCGCGAAGCGGCGAAGATGCTGGTCGCCGCGCAGAACCCGGTGATCTACGCCAACCGTTATGCGCGCACTGAAGCAGCGCCCGGCCTCCTCGCGCAATTGGCCGAGCTTCTGCAAGCGCCGGTGATCGACAATTGGGGCCGCATGAACCTCCCCAACCGCCACCCCCTGAACATGACGCTGCGCCGCGAGCCCACGCTTGCCGCGGCCGACGTGATCTTGGCACTCGAGCCGGTCGATCTCTGGGGCTTGACGCATTACGTGCCCGATCTCATCTCGCGCCCCTCCGACACGCTCCGCCGTCAGCCGAATCTGAAGATCATCCACATCGGCACCGAGATGATGCTGACAAAGTCCAACTACCAGGACATGCAGCGCTTCGCCGAAGCCGATCTCACCATCGCGGGCGACTGCGAAGCGACCATGCCGTCCTTGATCGAAGCGGTGAAAGCCTCGATCTCGGCCTCGGACAAGAGCCGCTTCGCCGCGCGCGGCGCGAAAGTGAAAGAGGCCTCCCAAAAGGCGCTCGAACAATTCCGGCAGGAAGTCGCCTATCAATGGGAGGCGAAGCCGATCTCGTCCGGGCGCATGGTGATGGAGCTCTGGGACCAGATCAAAAACGAAGATTGGATGATGCCCACCGAATCGCAGTTCATCTCATACTGGCCGCTGCGCCTGTGGGACATCAACAAGCCCTATCAGACGATGGGCGGCTCGGGCGCGCAGGGCATCGGCTACAACACGCCGGCCGCGCTCGGCGCTGCGCTCGCCAACAAGGACAAGGGACGGCTGACCGTCGCGATCGTCGGCGACGGCGACTTCAACATGGCGCCGGGCGTGCTCTGGACCGCCGCCCATCACAAGATCCCGATCCTCTATCTCGTGCATAACAACCGCGCCTACCATCAGGAAGTGATGAT
>DASQHF010000070.1:0-2275 GCA_035632215.1 Micropepsaceae bacterium
GTGCCGGCTTCCTCGGCCGCGGCATTGGCGGCGGCGATCATCAGCCGATAGTTGGCGAGCCGTTCATGGGGCGAGTTAGCGAGCGATTGATCCATGTCATTCACCTCCTTGGCGGGCAGCGTCAGGGTAATCCTCGTGGCCAAACGTAGTTCCGTACCGTCGCGCGCGGAGCTTCGCACTTTTCCGATAGCTGCCTGGCCGCGCTTTGCTTATCCGGCACTGGTCAGGGCCGCGTTCGATGCTAAAAGGACGTAGAGGGGAAATCATGACCTGGCGCTCTTTTCGCAGCGGGCTTGTCAAAGTCCATCTGTGGCTCGCGATCGTGCTTTCGCTCCCGATGCTCGTCATCGGGATTTCGGGAAGCGCGCTCCTCGTGCAGCGCGAGATCCTCGCCCGTTCGCTTCCGGCCGCATCTGCGGTGGGCGAACGCAAGCCCATCCCCGACATCGTCGCGGCGGCGCAGAAATCCGCACCAGCGGGAACGAGCGCGAAGCGCGTCGATCTCCCCGCGGCCGCTGGCCGGCCGGTCTCAGTCCGCTTCGGCGTGCGCGAGGAGGGCAAACCCGAAACCGACATCTACGTCGATCCCGTCTCTTTGAATGTGTTGGGGAGCGAGCCCGTGGTCGAGCGAGGGCCCATCCTCGCCGTGCTCATCGGCATTCACGCTTTCCTCGCCATGCCGCCGCCGATCGGTCTTCCCTTCGTCGGCTGGATGGGTGTGATCATGACCTTCATGGGCTTATCGGGTCTCGTGCTGTGGTGGCCGCGCAGAGGAGAATGGAAGAGCGCCTTCTTCATGCGTCGCGGCGCGAGCGGCGTCGCGTTCCATCTCGATCTGCACAAGATGGTGGGGATCTGGGGCCTGATCGTGCTTCTAGCCGTGAGCACCAGCGGCGTCTATCTGACCTTCCCGCAGACCATCGGCCCGTTCGTGCAGAAGCATTTCCCCGGCGAACAGGTCGCGACCAATCCGCTGCCTGGCTATACGCGCGTCACGGGCCCGCTCGGGCCCGAAGAGGCGATTGCCTCGGCGCGCACCGCGATCACGGGCGCGCGCATCATGAGTCTCGAGCTTCCGGCGGTGGAGAATTCCTATGTCGCGGAATTTGCGCCGGAAGGTTTGTCTCCGAGCGAGCCGCGCGTGCTGGTGGTGCTCGATTCCGCAACCGGCGAGATCACTTATATCGACGACCCGCGCAATTATTCCTTGCGCGACCAGGTCCTGAACTGGCAGCACCTGCTGCATTTCGGCGTCGGGCTCGGCCCCGTATGGATGATGCTCGTCTTCTTCTCGGGGCTTTTGCCGCTTCTCTTCGCCATCACCGGCTTGACGGTGTGGTGGAAGCGGCGCCGGCCTCTCTCAGAGCCCGCCCTTAAGCCCGCGGAATAAGAATCGCCATACGGCGGCAATAGCTGCATAAATGACTCAGCCGCAATTTCCGTCGCTCGAGGGAGACAATGCCATCGCAATCCGTCGTCGCGCGTCTCGATAAGGTGGTCGACGAGTACTGCCGCCGTGTGCGCTGGTTCAAGGAGCCCATGACCGAAGGCCGCGCGCGCATGTTCGTCATGCAGCACCGCCTCAACAATCGTCATCGCAATTCGGTCTTGAAGCTCCGCGTGGCCGCGAACTGCCCCGATTGGGACACGCGGCTATCCATTATCGGGGCTTGCGCGCAGGAGATCATCGCCGATCACGAGCACGGCCACGGCAAGCCGCATTGGGCTATTCTGGAAGAGCTCGGCACCTTCATCGGCATGAAGCTCAAGGATATCCGCGCCGCAAAGCCGATCGATTCGACTCTGACCGCCTGGGCGGCATGGGACGGGCTGATGAGCAATCGCCATTGGCTCGAAGGGATCGTCGGCAACACCTGCGCCGAGCGCACGAATGTGCCGGGCTACGGTGAGGGCGTGATGAAGAAGCATGGCTGGTTCGGCTTGGAACGCCATCGCTGGGGCAAACTGTTTAATCTCACCAACGAGCAGCTCGATTTCTTCGAGCTGCACGAGCAAGCGGACATCGAGCATTCCGACATGGGCTGGAACGCGATCGCGCGCTTCGCCAAAGAGCTCAAGATGGAAGACGCCGTGGTCGAAGCCTGCCGGAGGAATCTGCTCGGCTGGGAGCTCTATCTCAACGGCATCGCGCGGGCCGGCGACGCGCTGGACGTGAAATAAACAAAAACTGTCATGGCCCGCGCACGCGGGCTCGCAAAAACTGTGTCATGGCCCGGCTTGACCGGGCCACCCAGCCGCGGCGCGTCTGCGCCGC
>DASQHF010000071.1:0-13632 GCA_035632215.1 Micropepsaceae bacterium
GGGCGGCAAGGGCCGCGCCGGCATGGCCACGCGCGAGGAGGATTTCGTCACCCACATCTTCGTCGCCAACACGCATGCGCCCCTTCTGTTCTTCTCCTCGACCGGCATGGTGTATCGCCTGAAGGTCTGGCGCCTTCCCGAGGCGCGCATCCAGGGCCGCGGCAAGGCGATGGTGAACCTGCTTCCGCTTCAGGAGGGAGAACGCATCACCACGATCCTGCCCTTGCCCGAGGAAGAAGCCAGCTGGGACAAGCTTCAGGTGCTCTTCGCCACCACTTCGGGCGACGTGCGGCGCAACGAGCTCTCCGATTTCGCGAACATCCACAAGACGGGCAAGATCGCGATGAAGCTCGGCGAAGGCGAGCGCATCGTTGGTGTCCAATTGTGCACCGAGAACGACGACGTGCTTCTCACGACGCGTGCCGGCAAGTGTATCCGCTTCGCCGTTTCGGACATTCGCGTTTTCAAGGGACGCGAATCCACCGGCGTGCGCGGCATCAAGCTGATGGAAGGCGACGTCGTGGTCAGCGTTGCGCTGCTGTCCCACGGCGATGCCTCCGTCGCGGAAGCCCGCGCCTATTTGCGGCAGGCCTCGGCCGCCCGCCGTGCGCAAGCGGGCGAGGTCGCGGAGGAGGCGGATACCGTCGAAGAGACCGCCGACGACGCCGATTACGCGGGCGAAGAGGCCGCCCTCTCGCCCGAGCGCTATGCCGAGCTCGGCGCCCGCGAACAGTTCGTGCTCGCGGTCTCGGAACAGGGCTTCGGAAAGCGCACCAGCTCGTACGAATATCGCACCATGGGGCGCGCCGGGCAGGGCATCGTCGCCATGGCCATGGGCTCGAAGAACAGCACGATCGCTGCCGCATTTCCGGTCGAGGACAGCGATCACCTGATGTTGATCACCAATCAGGGCCAGACCATCCGCGTTCCGGTCGCGAGCATCAGCATACAGAGGCGCTCCGCGCAGGGCGTCACCCTCTTCCGACTGGAGGAGGGCGAACGCGTGGTGTCCGTGGAGCGCATCGCCGAATCTTCGGCGGAGGGGGACGAATGAACGGCAGCAAGCATGTCGGCCTTTACCCCGGCACGTTCGATCCGGTCACCTTGGGCCATATCGACATCATCAAGCGCGCGGTGAAGCTCGTCGACCACCTCGTCATCGGAATCGCCAACAATCCGTCGAAGACCCAGCTCTTCAGCTTGAAGGAACGCATCGCGATGCTGCGCCGCGAGACGGCTCCGCTCCAGGGCGATGGCCGGGCTACGATCGCCGTCGAAACGTTCGACAACCTCCTGATCCACTTCGCGCAGCAGATCGGCGCCAACGTCATCATACGCGGATTGAGAGCCGTCTCCGATTTCGAATACGAATTCCAGATGGTCGGCATGAACCAGCGCTTGGATCCCAAGATCGAGACCGTATTCCTGATGGCCGACCCGCGGCATCAGGCGATCGCCTCGCGTCTGGTCAAGGAGATCGCGCTGTTCGGCGGCGACGTCTCGCCGTTCACGACGCCCACGGTGGCAGCGGAGCTGAAGAAGAAGTTTGATCGCCGCGAGGCCAAACAGGCGCGTTGATCGAGGATGTGCGTCCGCCAAGGCGCAGCTTTGGCGGACGATCAAATCGTGCGAAAAGAGGCAGCGATCCCGGAGAGCTTGCGGTGGCAAACGAACTTTTTATCGATCTCAAATCGGGCCGCGTGGTCATCGAGCTCCGGCCCGATCTCGCCCCCAATCACGTTGCGCGCATCAAGGAGCTCGCCGGCGAGGGATTCTACGATGGCGTCGTCTTCCATCGCGTCATCCCGGGCTTCATGGCCCAGACAGGCGATCCGACGGGTACGGGGACAGGCGGCTCCAAGAAGCCCAACTTGAAGGCCGAGTTCTCGCGCGAATCCCATGTGCGGGGTACCTGCTCGATGGCGCGAAGCGGCCATCCCGACAGTGCCAATTCCCAATTCTTCATCTGCTTCGACGACGCGCCGTGGCTCGACGGCAAGTACACGGTTTGGGGACGGGTGACCTCGGGCATGGAGCACGTCGACGCCATCAAGAAAGGCGATGAAAATCAGAACGGCACGGTCATCGATCCCGACAAAGTTATCCGCATGACGCTCCCTTAGGGCTTTCTTGACCCGACACGAATTGTCACATCGCGTGATTTGCGGGGCTATTCGCGGCAATGATAGCTGCCGCGGACCTTGACTAGGCAAAAGCGTGCCGGATCCTATTCCGTTCATCGACTTGCAAGCCCAACGACGACGGTTGGGCGAGTCGCTCGCCCGCGCCATCGCGCAGGCGGTCGAGAGCGGCCAATGGATCCTGGGCCCGCAGGTTCAGGCGTTGGAGCAACAGCTCGCCGCTTTCGCCGGCGTGAAGCACGCGGTTACCTGCGCCAACGGCACCGACGCGCTGCTTCTTATCCTGAAAGCTTGGAATGTTGGCCCTGGCGATGCGGTCTTCGTTCCCGCTTTCACTTTTGCGGCGACCGCGGAGGTGGTGGCGCTTTCAGGTGCAACGCCGGTTTTTGTCGACGTTCTCGAAGATACGTTCAACATGGATCCGGCGAGCCTCGTTGCCGCGATCGCGATCGTCAAGCGCGCGGTCTCGCTCGAGCCGAAAGTGGTCATCCCGGTCGATCTGTTCGGCCAGCCCGCTGACTACTCGAAGCTTGCGCCGATCGTGGAACGCGAGAATCTTCTGATGCTGTGCGATGTCGCGCAGGCATTCGGCGCTTCGCTTGAAGGTAAGCGCGCCGGCGCGATGGGAGACGCGGCCTCGACCAGCTTCTTTCCGGCGAAGCCGCTGGGCTGCTACGGCGACGGCGGCGCCTGTTTCACCAATGACGATGCCGTTGCGGAAGTCCTGCGGTCTCTGCGCATGCACGGGCAGGGCAGCGACCGCTACGAGCATGTGCGCGTCGGCTTCAATTCCAGGCTCGATACGATCCAGGCCGCGGTCCTGATCGAGAAGCTGAAGATATTTCCCGAAGAGATCGAAGCGCGCGAGCGCATCGCGCGCCGATACAACGCCGGCCTCAAGGCCAGCAATCGCATCCACGTGCCCCGCGTAATCGAGGGCGCGCAATCGGTCTGGGCGCAGTACACCATCCGTACGGAAAGCCGAACCAAGCTTCAGGCCGATCTCAAGGACGACGGGATTCCCACCGCGGTCTATTACCCCATTCCGCTCTCGCGCCAGGCGGCTTACGCGCACTACCCGAGCGCGCCTACGCCGGTAGCCGAGGCTCTGAGCAAAGAGGTGGTCAGCCTGCCGATGCATCCCTATCTCGACGAAGCGGCCCAGGACCGCATAATCGCCGCGGTCTTGAAAAGTGTCGGGTGATGAAAGTCGAGGCGTTCGACTTTACTCTGCCGGATGAATTGATTGCGCTGCGCCCGGTGAATCCGCGCGATGCCTCTCGTCTGCTCGTCGTAGGTGAGGACGGCCGCTTGGGGCATCGGAAATCGCGAGATCTGCCCGAGCTCCTGCGCGCAGGCGACATGCTTGTCGTGAACGACAGCCGCGTCATTCCCGCGCGGCTCGAGGGACGGCGCCTCGCGCGCGAGCAGGGCGAGGGCGCCAAGATCGAGGTCACGCTGCACAGGCGCCTTTCGCCTTCGTCCTTTCTCGCCTTCGCACGGCCTGCGAAACGCTTGAAGCCCGGCGACCGTCTCGAGCTCGGTTCGGATCTGACAGCCGAGGTCGTCAAGCGCAACGACGCGGAAGCGGAGCTCGTTTTCGAATTGGCGGGTGCTGCTCTCGATCGTGCGATCACCAGGCAAGGGATCATGCCGCTGCCGCCCTACATCGCGGGCAAGCGCGCGCCCGATGCGCGCGATCGCACGGACTACCAGACCGTTTATGCGGAGAATCCCGGCTCGGTCGCGGCGCCGACCGCGGGATTCCACTTCACGCCCGATCTCCTGCTTCGGCTCGAACAGCGAGGAATTGCGCGCACGAGCGTGACGCTTCATGTCGGCGCCGGCACGTTCCTGCCCGTGACGGCCGAGGACACGAAAGATCACCGCATGCACGCGGAATGGGCCGAGCTGCCGGAGGAAACGGCCCGCGCGATCGACCAATGCCGCGCGTCCGGCGGCAGGATCGTCGCGGTCGGAACCACGGCGCTGCGGACCTTGGAAACCGCGGCCGACAATGCAGGCGCCGTCCATCCCTTTCGCGGCGAGACGTCGCTTTTCATCACGCCGGGGTATCGCTTCAAGGCTGTGGACATCCTGCTCACGAACTTCCATTTGCCGCGCTCGACGCTCTTCATGCTCGTCTGCGCCTTTGCCGGCACGGCGCGCATGAGGTCCGCCTATGCCGAGGCCATTGCCGCGGGTTATCGCTTCTATTCCTATGGCGATGCGTGCCTCCTGTTCCGGGCCAAAGGATGAGCATTCGCTTCGAGATTCTCGCGACCGACGGTGAGGGGCGTTCGGGCATCCTGCATACGGCGCGCGGGAGGGTGCAGACGCCGGCATTCATGCCCGTCGGCACCGCGGGAACGGTGAAGGCGATGCTGCCGGAGTCCGTCGCCGAGACGGGCGCCGAGATTATCCTCGGGAACACCTACCATCTCATGCTGCGGCCGGGCGCCGAGCGGATCGCGCGGCTCGGGGGTCTGCACCGCTTCATGAACTGGTCCGCTCCGATCCTCACCGATTCCGGCGGCTATCAAGTGATGTCGCTGTCGGGCTTGCGCGAGATCGGCGAAGAAGGGGTCACCTTCCGTTCCCATCTCGACGGCTCGGAGCATTTCCTTTCGCCCGAGCGCGCGATGCAGATCCAGCGGCTCTTGGGTTCCGACATTCACATGGTGCTGGACGAATGTCCGCGCTTTCCGGCAGCCGAAGCGGAGATCGAGTCCTCGCTCGCGCTTTCCATGCGCTGGGCCAAAAGGTCCAAGGCGGCCTTCGGCGGGGACGAGGGCGCCGCCTGTTTCGGTATCGTCCAGGGCGGGACTTTCGCTCGACTGCGCGAACGATCCGTACACGAACTATGCGCGATCGGCTTCGACGGCTACGCGCTGGGCGGGCTCGCCGTGGGCGAGGGCCAGGAAGCGATGTTCGGCGTGGTTGCGGCGACCGCGCCTCAGCTTCCCCGAGACTGCCCGCGTTACCTGATGGGCGTGGGCAAGCCCGACGACATCGTCGGCGCCGTGCGCTTAGGCGTAGACATGTTCGATTGCGTGTTGCCGACCCGATCGGGCCGCAACGGTCAAGCTTTCACGTCGGAAGGGCCGCTCAATCTGCGCAATGCCCGGCACGCGGAGGATACGGCTCCGCTCGACGAGGCCTGTTCCTGCCACGTCTGCCGTTCCTACTCGCGCGCTTATCTGCACCACGTGGTCAAGGCGGGCGAGATCATCGCCGCGATGCTCCTCACCTGGCACAATCTCGCCTTCTATCAGGACCTGATGCACGCCCTTCGCGAGGCGATTGCGCAAGGCGCCTTGGAAAGTTTCGCGCGATCGTTCCTCGCGCGCTACCGCGCTGAAAGCTCCGACGACGGCGGTTGACCCGGGGCCAAGGCCGCCTTACATGCTTCAGTTCAAGAGCCCGTAGCTCAGGGGTAGAGCATCTGACTTTTAATCAGAGGGTCGATGGTTCGATCCCATCCGGGCTCACCAGCCTTCGCTCGCGAAGCGAGCAAGGCTGTCGCGCCGTAGCCCGAAGGGCGAAGGCGGATTCCCGTATCGGCGAGCTTCGGCCCGGCAAGCCCTGACCGCGTCAGAGACTGGAAAAATATCGCTTGATATCCCGATAAGTGAACGTGATCGGGCTGCCTGTCGGGCCAAGATTATAGGTGCGGTTCTTCGCCCAGCCCGCGAGATGAAGAGTGTTGATCTCTTCATACGGCTCCGTCGGCACCACGACCTTCTTCGTGCTTGCATTGAGCGAAGGCGTCGCCTCCATCACCATCCAGTTGTCGACCGCGCGGAGCGGATGGATCGATATCTTCCCCGTGGCCACGAGATAGTGCAGCGGAATCTGATCGCCAAAAAAACGTCCTTCCCCGCCCGCTCGTTTGGCGATCGCATGGAGAATGTCCGTCCACTCCGACCACAGTCTCGAATCGGCGCGGGCCCCGAAGACGCCCGTGTTGATCATCGGATAGCGCCAAATGTCGCTGCCGGCATCGGGCAGGAGGGCGCGATAGCAGTCAATCGTGTACTCGCCGGGAATCCGCACGGAATAATAGTGCGGATCGAGTTGCGGATGGACTGCGACGTCGGCCTTGTCCGCGCCCCGCACGGCGCGCGCGATTCCTTGTGCGTTCTGGACCCAGGTGTCCCCGTCCATCCAGACATAATGGGAAAAGCCGGGAAACAGCTTGGGAAGGCGCCCTTTCAAGTTCATGAAGGCGACTTTGAAGCCACGCAGCCCTTCGTCCGCGCCCGACTCGATTGCCAGATAGAGATCGACGCGCCGTTCGAGAGCCCTGCACTGTTCGCCGTTGTCTATATTGACGAAGCCGAGCTTGAACGAGCCGTCGCGCACCGCGTTCAGCGAATCGATCAGGTCGGTCGCGAGCGCGAAATGCTTGTCGTCGCAGCCCGTGACGACGAGCGTGCCAATCGAATCCTTCATATGCGCTTAGGCTGTTGGGACTCGTCGATCATGATCAGGCGCTCGACCTCGTTGGTCAGAAATCCGATCAGCGCCGCGTTGCGCACGCCGGGAAGCACGGCGACGTCGAAAATCTCCTTAACGACAACGCCGTCCATGCGCAGCCACTCGATCGTGTTGCCGCTGTCCAGATCGACGACGATCACGCCGCATCTGGGTTCCGCTCCGCGGGCGGTGAGCGTCCGCTCGAGCACGAGACCCTGAAACGAGGTGTTTTCCCGGAAGAGCGACAGCCCGATGACCGCGTATCTGCCGATGATCGCCAAGCCGCGCGCATAACCGGGGCAGAACGCGACGGCGTTGAATTTCCCTTCGCCTGGCCGGATGAAGCCGAACTCGCCGGTGCCCGAATTGAGCAGCCACAGCCGTCCCTCGTGCAGAACGGGCGAATGCGGCATGGAGAGACCCTGTGCGAGCGGTTTCCCAGCCGCGATATCCCATACGACGCCTCCCTCGGCCCTGCGTTCGCGCCACCCGTCGGTGACATCGGAAGCTGCCACCAGGGTCGCATAGCGCGGCGTTCCGCCCTCGAGGGCCATGCCGTTCAAATGACAGCGGTCCTCGGGCGCCAGCCGGCTGATGAAGGGCGGCCACCAAGTGGGTTTGAAGCTGAAGCCCGGCGAGACGGTCGCAAGACAGGAGAACGACGTATTGACGAAGATCGGTGTGCTGTCGTCGAGCGCCGCGACGTCGTGAATGTCGATATCGCCGGTGATCCAGGTTTGATGCGGCGCGAACAGCACATCCCAGCCTTCGTAGTTCTTGCCCTTCGGACGAAACTCGTCGAAGCGGACCAACTGGTATTTGGTCGCAAGAAAGAAGGAACGCTGGCGAGGCAAGAAGCCGATGCCCATAGAGCGCTCGAAGGTCCGCTCGAATGCCGTGATGATTCCTGCTGCATTCAAGCCGACGATGCAGAGCTTTCCGGCTTGATAGGTCGTGAACGCAAGCGAGCTCCCGATCTCGGAAAGCCAGTCCGCGAAATGCCGCGAATGGGTGAAAGTAAAGCCTTGCTGAAGCTGTTCCATGACGTCGCCTTGTGAAAACGCGACCTTAGCGCGGCCGGCGAGCCGGCTGTCGCCAAGCTCGCGGCGAAACCTCTGCCGGTCCTTTCGCCTTCGTCAAGCTGAGATTGTCGCCGACGGCAATCGCCGCGGCTGCGAGGGGCCTAAGGCTTGGGCCACTCCGAGAGATCGACCGCAATCGTATGTTGAATTTCGTCCGTGCCGAATCCGATCAGGCGCGGGTTGCGCACACCAGGCAGAACCGAAACGTCGAAGATCTCGTTCACCTCTTCCAGGCGCAGCCAGGCCACCGTGTCGCTCGTTTCCAAGTCGATCACATGCAGCCCGCACCGCGGCTCTGCGCCTCGCGACTTAAGCGATTGTTCGAGCGCGAGCCCTTGGAACGTCCGATCGGCTCGCGGCAGCGACAGGCCAACCACGGCATAGCGGCCGACGATCGACAAACCGCGCGCATAGCCGGGACAGAACGCGACGGGGCGGAAGGGGCCGCCGGTTGTCTCGATGAACCCGAGATCACCGCTTCCGGAATTCAGCAGCCATAGTCGACCGTTCGAAAGACGCGGCGAATGGGGCATCGAAAGGCCCTGCGCGAGCGGTCGTCCGGCGGCAATGTCCCACACCATCCCGGCGTCCGCCTTCCTGTCGCGCCAGCCATCGGCTACGTCGGAGGGCGCAATCAAGGTGGCGTAGCGCGCCGCGCCGCCGTCGAGAGCAACGCCGTTGAGGTGGCAGCGGTCTTCCGGCGCAAGCCGGGTGACGAAGGTCGGCATCCACAGGGGCTTGAAGCTGAATCCGCTGCTGAGCGTAGCGAGGCAGGAATACCGTGTACTGACGAAGATCGGAACGTCTCCGCGCGCCACTGCGATGTCATGAATGTCGATGTCTCCCGTGACCCAGGTCTGGTGTGGGCCGAAAAGCACATTCCAGTCGTCGGCGCCTCGGCGCGCGCCCACGACCTCGTCAAGACGAACGCTCTGAGACTGCGTTCCCAAATAGAACGATCGCCGGTCTGGAAGAACGGCGATGCCCATACAGCGTTCGAAGCTCGTAGCGGATGCCGACAGGGTCCCATCGCTGTTTACGCCGACCGTAAATAATTGAGCGGCCTGATACGTTGAAAACGCCACCGACGAACCAATGCTCGTCAGCCACTGCGGAAAGTTTCGTGATGCGCTGAGCGCATAACTCTGGGCCGGGGGAGCCATGATCCGTTCCTCTGATCCGCCCGCGAGACGCGAACGCAGCAAATTATCGGCATGACATAAGGCGAACGCATTCGGCAACGCAACGGGATCAATCCTTTGCAATCGCGAAGGGGGCGGGTGGTTCGCCGCGCTCGGCGCGTTCCCACATCGTCATGTACGCGGCTTCGAGATTGCGGCAGAAGCGCGCCGTATCGAACAGCGGATGGGTCGAGCGGTTCGCCGCGAGCTTCGCTTTGACGGCGCGCAAGCTATCCGGCGCTTGCGCAAGGTTCAGCGCGAGCGAGCGATATTCCTCGAGCGATCGGGTAGCGAGCTCTGGGAGTCCGATCGCGTTAAGAAGGCTCGTGGCCACGCGCCCGGCGAATGTCGTGCCGGTGCAGGTGACGAGGGGCACATCCATCGATAAGGAATCGCTTGCCGTCGTGTGTGCGTTGTAGGGGAGCGTGTCGAGGAAGAGATCCGCGAGACGATGCCGCGCGAGATGCAGGTCGTGGGAGAGGCGCGGCGCGAACACGAGTCTCGCCTGATCGACGCCGCGGGCCTCTGCCTCGCGACGGAGATTGGCGGTGGCCGTTGCATTGTCCGCGAGCAGCCACAGCACGCTCTCGGGCACGCGTCGCAGGAGATCCATCCAGACGTCGAAGACAGGCGGCGTGATCTTGTAACTGTTGTTGAACGAGCAGAAGACAAAGCCTTGCTCGGGCAGCCCCGCTTCGGCGCGCGTAGGCGTCGTCTCGGCGACCTTTGGCTTCGAGTCGTTACACTGATAGCTGTCGGGCAGCGTCACGATCTTTTCGCGGTAGTACTGTTCCTCGTCTTCCGGAATGACAATCCGGTCCGCGATCAGATAGTCGATGAAATCCGCGGCCATCGTGCCGGGATAACCGAGGAAGCTCACCTGGACCGGCGCCGGCCGCATCGAGACGATTCCAGTGCGCGCCTGTCGGGTGTAGCCCATGCGATTGATTGCGATATCGATCTCGAGCTCGCGGAGCTTTTGCGCGACCTCGCGGTCGCTGGCGGGATCGACATCGAGAAAGCGGTCGAACGCGCCAATGAGACGCGAACGGATGGGACTCGGATTGGACGGCCCCCATGAGATCGCGGTGGTCTCGAACCGCGAACGGTCATGGGTCTCGAACAGCCCTGCCATCAGATAGGCGCCGGGGTGCTCGCGAAAATCGGCGGAAAGATAGGCGAGGCGAATCTTCTTGTGGCGATAGCGTTCGCCGTTCCACAATTTCGCCGGCGCGAAGGGAGAGCGGACGCCGAAGAAAGCTTCGGCACAGCGCAATTGATCCTTGGGCGAATCGGAGACGGCGAGAAAGAAGAACGGGTCCGTTGCCCGCTTGCCTTCGCGCGCGGCGGCCACGAGCGCCGCTTCCTGCGTCTCCAGGCCCGACCAGTCGCACGCGGATCGTTTCAAGTCGACAAGCGTGCCGAGCCCGTAGCCGGGCTCGATTTCCGCCAGCCTTTCGGCGCAGGCGATCGCTTCGCCGTTGCGCTTGAGCTCGCGAAGCGCTTGCGCGCGGGCATGAAGCGCATCGGCATAATCGGGCTTGATCTCGCAGGCCCGCGTGTAATCGAGGAGCGCAGCCCCGACGCGTCCCAGCGCCTCTCGCGCACGGCCCCGGTTGCACAAGATGCCGGCGTCGTCCGGCCGGAGCATCGCCGCGCGATCGTAGGATCTGAGCGCCCCCACGGCGTGGCGCAGGAAGAGGAGCGCGTTGCCGAGCTCGTTCCAGGCGTCTGCGTTGTCCGGCGCGATGTTGAGCGCGCGCTCGAACGCGGCAAGCGCCTCCTCGGGGCGCTTCAGCGCCATGAGGTTCAGCGCGCGATGGTAATGCAGCTCGGAGTCCTGCGGGTAAAGCGCGAGAGCGCGGTCATAGTTCTCGAGCGCTTCCAGCGGCCGCTCGAGATCGAGGAGCGCGAGGCCGCGATTGTTGAGCGCGGAAAGAAGAACCGGGCGCAGCTCTAGCGCGCGATCGTAGCTTAAGAGCGCTTCTTCATATCGCTTGAGGTCGCGCAGCACATTGCCGCGATTGACATGGGCTTCGACGTAGTCGGCTTTGCCCGCGAGCGCGCGATCGTAGCTTAAGAGCGCTTCGTCGTAGCGCTTGAGATCGCGCAGCACATTGCCGCGATTGTTGTGCGCCCTTCTGTGCTCGGGATTGAGCGCGAGCGCGCGGTCGTAACTTGAGAGCGCCTCGTCGTAGCGCTTGAGCTCTTTGAGCGCGTTGCCGCGATTGTTGAGCACTTCGGGAAAATCGGGACGGAGCGCAAGGGCGCGATCATAGGCCGTCAAGGATTCGAGATGCCGCCCTGAAGCGCGCAACTGGTTGCCGAGCGCGTAGAGACGGTCGGCCTCGTCGGCTGGAGATTCGTTCCCGCTCATCGAATCAAAGGCTTCATCGCGCTTCGTCCAGCGTCCAACACCCGGTGCTCATGCCCTTTTTTCTCGCCGGCAACCGGTTCCCGAGGCACCCGCGATTCCCTTTGCCTGTGTCCGCGCAGTCACACATGGCGAGCCGAGTTCGACGCCGGTTCATTGCGGAAATGCCTCATGCCGGGCCGAAGAGCTTCCGTCAAGGCGACGAATTTGAGGCTCGCGAGGAGAAGTTCTGCAAAATGTTTCAAGGACTTGGGCGATCTCCAAGGGTGGAAGTCCGGCTTGCCCGGCGAACGATGGTTTGGGTTTCGAATTTCGATCGCCCCGCCTGCCTCAAAATGCATCAGGAAAAAAAGCATTTGCGACATTCCGGAGGTTGACTGCCCGACTACGAGGAATAAGGTTTGTCGGGCAAATCAGTAAGACTCCCTCCTCGCGTCGGGGAGGCGAGTGTGTGTTTGGGGAATCTGTAAGTACGAGTGTCTCACCAACCGGCCACGCGCTAGCGCGCGCGTGCGCCATTTCGGGGGTTACCAATGGAACGCCGTTCCGTCGAACTGAAGCTCCGTCGCAATCTGCTCACCAGCACGTCCACGATCGGTTTGAGAGCGCGTGGCTTCGCCATTCCCCTTGTGGTGGGAGCAGCGATGGCATGGGGCATTGGGTTCGATACGCAGCCGGCCTACGGGGCGGATGTGGTTTGCGCCCCCGTTGCTTCGGGCAGCCCGCTCAGCGGTAACACGACGTGCTCGGGCGGCGGCGATGCCATCACTTTCGGTTCGACCACGGCAAATTCCACGGTCACGTTGAGCGGCGTATCGATTCCTGCGGCCGCGACCTCAACCGGTATCGCGATCACGCAAAGCGGTTTCGACGTTTCGCTGGTCGACAGCAGCTTGAGCAGCATCAACACGACCGGTGGCGCTGCACAAAATGGTGTCACGATGACGGGCGGCGGCGGCAACGTCACCGTGACGTTCACGAATGCGACGAGCGTTACAGGCGACGCGGCTGGCATCAGTCTCGGTACGACGGGATCCGGGAATATTCTACTCGGCACGAATGGAAGCGTCGCCGGTGCCACCTTTGGCGTCGTCACTACCGCTGCGACCGGATCAACGAGCCTGACGGTTGCGAATGTCACCGGCACAGCGCCCGGTGCCGGAAACGGTGCCATAAACGCAACGTCCACCTCAGGCGCGATCAGCTTGACAGTGAGCGCCGGCGGCAGTGTCGCCACGTCGTCTCCGAATGCAAGCTGGGATGCAAATCTCTCGTCCTCAAGCGGTAACGTATCAGCGACCATAAACGGGAACCTCACCGCGGGCGGGCTAAAGGCGGTCACTGGCGGCGCCGGAACTCTCAGCATCACGGTTGCTGGAAGTGTCCACGACGTCGCGACCCTTCCCTCCGCTGGTATGGCTTTGGGCGCCGGTAGCGGAAGCGTCGCAATCAATTTGACGGGTACGGCGACGGTCACTTCGGACCACTTCAATGCCATCGACCTCGGTGGCGGGTTCGCCGGCAGTGGAACCGGTGATGTCACGCTCAATTCCGCAGCCGGGACGACGATCTCGGCGCCGCATGGGAATGGCATCCTTATCACGAAAACGGCCGGCAATATCAGCGGGACACTGAACGGTACGATTTCTGGCGACTGGGCGGTCAATCTGACGACCGGCGGCACCGGCATCATCAACATGACGTATGGCGGCAATGTCACCGGAACCGACGGCGCCATCCGCCAGGTTACGGTCGACGGCGACAATACCGTCCACATCACGGGGAACGGCACTGTCATCACCGGCGGCAACGCCTCGAGCGGCAACAGCAGCATTCGCGCATCGGCGACGGGCACCGGGAACGTAACCATCACGACGGATGCCGGGACACTCGTGACTCTGGGGCCCAATTTCGTCGCCGCTGCACCCGCCATCTACGGATCCGCGCTCGGCGGCAATGTAACGATCACCACCAATGGAAATGTCACCGCGACGGGGCTCGCCGCCCCCATCAACGACGGAATTCTCGGCACCAACACGTCCGGCGCTGTCACCATCAGTGCCAATGGCAACATCAGCGCTTCCGACAACGGAGTGCGGGCGAGCACGACATCAGGGAATATCGTCATTTACGGCAATGGTACCATTGCGGCCAATACCGATCTCGCTTCTACCGGTGACGGTATCCATGCGACCACGTCTACCGGTTCCATCAATATTACGACCAATGCCACGGGCTTGATCCTCGGTTCCGGTACCGGCTTCCTTAGCAGCGGCATCTACGCGACCTCGAGCGGCAACACGACCGCCGACATCAACATCACGACCGGGGCCAATATCGGCAACGCCACCACCGGCCGCTTGGGCAATGAAGGC
>DASQHF010000072.1:0-22212 GCA_035632215.1 Micropepsaceae bacterium
GAAATAGCGGATGAAGGGGTACTGCTCGACGCCGAAGCTCTGCGCCATCTCGAACTGCTTGAGCTCGTCGCGCGAGAAGATGATGAGGCGCTTGGGCCTATAACGCTCGCACACCGTCTTCAGGAAATGTTTGCCGAAGGAGCCGGTCCCGCCGGTCACCAGCACCGACTTGTCGTTCAAGTCGAACCAAGGCTGACTGAAATCGCGGAAGGTGATGGATTGCGGCTCAGGCGCTTTTTGCGCGAGCGCGACGGCGGCATGCCCCATGAATATTCGCCCCCAGGATTTGGTGGACGAATAGTTTCAGGAAAGACTCAAAATTCATTTAAAACGGCCGGAGCGGTTTCGAAATGGAAAATCGAAAACGTCGAAAAGTCCTTTGGCCATTAACGTCTTGATAAGAAGTGGGGCGACTCGTGTCGTCGAGTTCTAGAGCCGAAAGCATGAGCTGACAGAACAGGCTGCCGCCCACTTCGCGGTGGGTGAGAAGGGCCAAAAGCGGCGCGGTTTCGCGGTCGACTTCGATTCGGACCCCGTGCTTGCCGTCCGACAACTCGGCCCAGCCCTCAGTCATGCCGAGCCCGCAGGAAGCCGAAACCAGGAAGGACACCGGAGCGCCATGCTCGACCTTTTGTCCGAACAGTGCGAAACGCTCCGGCGCGTTCCCGCCATTGTGGGTCGTGAGCGTGAGGCCGCGCCAGTCGAACGCGTCGGGAAGAAGCGTGACGTGGCCGATACGGAGCGAACCTTTGCTCCATTCGTCCCAATGAAACGCGAGGTCGAAGTCGACGCGGGCGCAATCGCCATGAAAGCGCATCTCTTTTTCGATCGGCCCCAACGGCGTCGGAATCATTCCCGACACGATGACATCGCCGTCGGCGTTCGCATCCTTGCAGCAGCAAGGGCGCTGAACCTTGGTTTCGGCCCATTCGAGGTCCGTGATCTTGGGCTCGCCGGGGCGCTCATAGACGCAGTCGCCCGTATACCAATCGGCTTGCAGCGCGATGTCGTCGAAATGGCCATGCGGCAAGCCGCCGATGACGGGCCGGTCGTCACCGGAGAAAACGAGGCTCTGGATGGCGAGACCGCGGCGGCGGTCAAGGCGCGCGAAAAGCGTTGGCGTAGCGATGTCGATGAACCGCTCTTCGGTCGCCATGCCGCGGACGCTCGCCGGCGCCGGTGCCGGCCCCGTTCCGAGGCGCTCTTCGGTTGCGGTCAACTCGCGGCAATAGCCCGCCCAGCGCGCGTCGGTGATATGGGTGCGAAAATCGCTCGCCCATAGACGGCATAGCGTCTTCCATTCCATTTCGGGCGCGTTGTCGCGCACGAGCGCGGCATAGATGCGCTGGCACGCGGCGTTGATGCCGATGTCGTCGCGGCCCGTGACCGCCCAGCGGGTGAGATTGTATTTGCGCTGCTTTTTCACCGGCACGGGGTAAGCGGGTGTCTCGAGCCGCAACGCGCTCGTCTGATCGCAGCCAAGTGAAAGCGCGGCCGAAGGGAGCACGAATTTCGTATCGGCGATCTCGCGCGCGGAAGCAAACGCGACCGCGAGACGGCTCCATTCGCTTGAGCCCGAAAGTTTTTCCTCGGTGCGATAGCGGCCTGGGCGAAAGTCGAAAATCTCGCCGTCGCTCGCGTAGACGCACAGCGCGCGAGGCGCCTCGCCCCGCTTTTCGGCGATGAAGCGGGTGTAGTCTTCGAGCGCGAGATCGCCATGCGCATAGCGCTGGAGCTTCTGGAAGGCGACCGTATTGGTCCATAGAAGCTCGATGTTGCGTCCATCGGCGCCTAAGGCCTTCTGCGGCAAATAGCGCGCTTCCGCCGGCCATTCGGGATGATGTGCGGAAGGATTGTCCCAATCCATCAGCAGCGCGCGATAGCCGGCGTCGAGATAATGCCCGACGAGACCGCCGGAATAGGCCTGCTCGTTGACGAGCGCGATCGTGGGCTTTACGCCCAACAGACGCTTGTAGGTTTCGTTGCCGTTCTTCAAGTTCGCCGCGACCACGCGGGCCGGGACAAGCGGGCCGATCAGCTGTGCGTAACCCGATCCGACGAGCTCGACCTTTCCCTGGCCGATGAGCTCACGAAATCGCCCCATCCAATGGGGATCGCGGGCCTCGATTTCCTCGAGCGTGTAGCCAGTCGCCTCGATCCCAATGGGTCCATGGGTGGCGGCAAGCGCAAGCAGCGGCCAATAGCAGCGCTCGATGACGGTCGCGCGTTCCTTCTCCTCGATCGAGGAGAAGGCGAGGTTCAAGTGGAAGACCGAAAAGAGATGAAGCTTTGCGGGGGCCGCTGCCGGCGTAGGCGTTAAAGCCGTTTCGCGAATCGCATGCACGCGCGTCATTGTATATCGATCTTGATCGCCTGCAGCGCTGCATTGGCAGACGCGAGCGCGGCTTCGCGCGAGGCGCCGGTCGCGAGCACCATCGCGGCGGACGGACGCTTGTCGCCCGCCGGCGGAATGATATCGCCCCTTCGCGCCGTGACGACGATATCGGCAATACCGGGAAGGCGGCGGGCCTCGTCCGCGCCTTCAACGCCGAGAACGCGGCCGGGTTTCGGGAAAGCGTAGCGCTGAATGACCGGATGGAGCCGTCTTGGCTCGAGCAGGCCCGGATCAACGGGAATCCCGAGCGCCACCTTGATCGCCGCGCCGATGAAATCGACGCCGGTGTTCAGGGGAATCTCGCGGGTGCAGAAGAATCCGCCCGAGAGCCTTGCCGCGAGTTCGATGACATAAGGCTCGCTCTTATGGACGACGATATCGCCCTTGACGCTTCCCTCGGTCACGCCGAGCGCGTCGGCTGCGCGCGCAACGACGGCTTTCACCTTTTCCTGGATCGGCTTGGGAAGCGTGCTCGGCAAGTCGCCGCCATTCTCGATGAAGAAGGGCGCATGCGCTTCCAAGAGCTCGTAATTGCGGTCGGAGAAACCAGGCGTGTAGCAGCGTCCCTTGGTTACGATCGATTCGGTCGAGACCTGCGGACCGTCGAGATAGGCCTCTACCATGACGCGCTTCGTCGGCGAGTGTTTCTCGGCAAAAGCATAGGCTGCGGCGAGGTCGGCCACGCGGGCGAGGCGCTGCACGCCGCGGCTGCCGCGAGAATCGACCGGTTTGATGACGAGATTGCGTCCGCAATTGGCGACGATGACATCGAGCTCGGCCGGGGAATGGACGGGAGAAAACCAGGGAACCGGTACGCCGCGTTCCTTAAATCGCGTCTTCATCGCGAGCTTGTCGGTCGCGAGCTTCGCCGATTCGAGCGACAAACCGGTAAGGCCCAAACGCTCGGCGACAAGTGCTGCGGTCAACGGCGCGTCGGCTGCGACGCAGATCACGCCGTCGATCTTGCGGATCTGCCGATGATAGCGCTCGGCCGCTTGGGCCGTGGCTTCGGGGCCGTAGACATCGGCAATCAGACGATCATGCGCATAGGCAAAGCCGGGCGCATTGGGATCGATATCGGAAACGATGACGTGAAGCCCGATGTCGCGGGCGTGCCGCGCCGCGTCCGCCGCCTCGATTCCGCCCGAGATGATAAGAAGCGTCTTCATCTAGAAATAGAGTCCGCCGTTCACGTTCAGAGTCTGCGCCGTGATGTAGGAGGCGGCGTCGCTCGCCAAGAACACGACGGCATCTGCGACTTCGCGCGTGGTGCCCAGACGCTTCAGGAGGATGTTTTCCGCCGCCTTTTGGACCGAAGCCGCCGCCATGCCGGCATCGGCCATGTCGGAGGCGATCAGGCCCGCCGCGACGACGTTCGAGCGCACGCCATGCGCCGCACCGAACCGCGCTATCACCTGGGAGAGTGAAATGAGCCCCGCCTTGCTCGCGGCATAATGCGCCGTGCGCGGGCCGCCATATTGGCCGCTGACCGAGCCGATATGCACAATCGAGCTGTTCTTGGATTCCGCAAGCAAGGGCAGGAACGCCTGCGCGCAGACGAAAGGGCCTTTCAAGTTCGTCTCAAGCACCGCGCCCCAATCGCTGTCGGTGACCTGGTCGAAATCGGTCGGCTTGTTGATCCCGGCATTGTTCACAAGAATCGAGATCGGACCCAAAGCGCGGCGGGCGTCTTTCGCGGCGGCTTCCACCGAGGCGCGGTCGGTCACGTCCATCTTGAGGCTCAGCGCCCGGCGGCCTTGTGCTTCGATCGCATGAACGACGGCTTCGGCTTCACTCGCGCGCTCGCGGTAGGTGAGCGCCACGTTGGCGCCCGCTTCGGCGAGTTTGAGCGCGATGGCGCGGCCGATGCCGCGGCTCCCGCCGGTGACGACGGCGCTGCGGCCTGCAAGCGAAAACGAATTCGTCATGCGCGGGCTTTGCGTTTGATGACGCAGCGTGCCGCGTCCGCGATCGCACTCGCGCCGATGCCGCAATGGTCGGCCAATTCTTCCGGTTCGCCCGACTCGCCGAAACGGTCGTTCAAGCCCACGAATTCGATGGGTGCGGGATAAGTCCGCGCGAGCGCTTCCGCGACCGCGCCGCCAAGCCCGCCATAGATGTTGTGATCCTCGGCCGTGACTATGGCGCCGGTCTCTTCCGCGCAAGCCGCGAGAAGCGCCGCATCGATCGGCTTGATCGTCGGCATGTTGACGACCCGCGCCGCGATCTTTTCGCGCGCCAGCATGTCGGCGGCTTGAAGCGCGCGCGCGACCTCGACGCCGCAGGCGACGAGCGTCACGTCGGATCCAAAGCGCAAGATCTGGCCCTTGCCGATCTCGAATGTATGGCCGTCGGAAAAGACGCGCTTCGCCGGGCTTCGTCCGGTGCGCATATAGATGGGGCCGTCGAAATCGAGCATCGCCTTCACCGCGAGCGCCATCTCCAAGGGGTCGGCCGGCGAGATCACCGTCATGCCCGGCACGGCGCGGAATGCGGCCAAGTCCTCGAGCGCCTGCGCCGAGCCGCCGTCCGGACCGACATCGAGTCCGGGATGGCTCGCGACGATCTTCACGTTGCGCTTGGCGTAAGCGACCGAAAGCCGCGCCTGTTCGATGGCGCGCAGGCAGAACACGGCAAAGGTCGTGACCACGGGGATGAGCCCCACGGCCGCCAAACCCGCGGCCGCCGCCATCATGTTCTGCTCGGCGATTCCGAACTGAAGGAAGCGCGTGGGATAGGCTTTGCGGAAGTGATGTGCGCCGGTACCGCCGGCGATGTCGGCGTCGAGCACGACAACGTCGGGATAGGTCTCGGCCAAGCCGGCGAGCGCAATGCCGAATGCTTCGCGCAGCGAGTCGCCGGAAGAGCCGATCAGTTGCGGCGCGGCTTCAGCGAGAGCCATTGATGAGCCCTCCGATTTCGGTTTGGTCAAGGCCGAGCGCGGTCAGCGAATCCTCGGCCTGCGCGCGGGTGAGTTTCACGCTGCCGTGCCAGTGGGGAACGTTCTCCATGAACGGGACGCCTTTGCCTTTGACGGTATGCGCGATGATCATGGCGGGCCGCGCCCGCGTGCCGCGCGCGTCGTTGAAGGCGCCGAGAATCTCGGAAATCGCGTGGCCGTCGATCTCGATGACCCTCCAGCCGAAGGCGCGAAATTTGTCGCCCAACGGCTCGAGGCCCATGATGTTCGCGTTCTTGTCGTCGGATTGGAGCTTGTTGTAGTCCACGATCGCGACAAGATTGTCGAGGTGGTGGTGGGCGGCGCACATCGCGGCCTCCCACACTTGGCCTTCCTGAAGCTCGCCGTCGCCTAGAAGCGTGTAGACACGCGCGGGGTTGCCTTTCAGGCGCAGGCCCAGTGCCATTCCGAGCGCAACCGAGAATCCCTGGCCGAGCGAACCGGTGCTCGTCTCGACCCAAGGAAGATCCAAGACATGCGGATGTCCCTGAAACAGGCTGCCCAGCTTGCGCAAGGTGAGCGCGTCGGCGACCGAGCAGAATTTGAAATGCGCTCCCGCTGCGTAAAGAGCGGGTGCCCCATGGCCCTTGGAAAGCACGAAGCGGTCGCGTGCCGGGTTGGCGGTCTCTCCCGGCCAGACATTCATCTCGGCTCCATAGAGGCACGCGAGGATGTCGGAAGCGGAGAGCGCGCCGCCGGGATGGCCAGAGCCCGCGTGATAAATCGCGGCGATCGCGACACTGCGGATCGCTGTCGCGGCGGCTTCGAGTTTTGCGATCTCCGCCGATGGAACGTCGATCGGCTTCTTTTGTGCGAGGACAGATTTCATATTTTCAAGCCGCGAGCTGGGTGCGCGCACGGGCCAAAAGATCGCTGTAGAGCAGGATCTTCGCCTTGGGCGCCCGCTCTTTTGCGACCGTCGCAATCTCGCCGGCAAAGCTGCGCGACATCACGACGATGACACTGGGATTTGCTCGGGCGAGTTCATCCGCGCCGGCGAGCTTGACCCCGTGGCGCTCCGCGACATGCGGCTTCAAATGGGTATCGATGAGCAAGGCGAGCGATTTCGGGTCGAAGCCGCCGTTCTGGACGAGCGAGTCGAACAGCCTGCCAGCGCCCCAGAGCGCAACACGCTTGGGCGCAAGCGCCGCGATCTCGCTCGCGACGTGGGTGAGGGCCGCCAAGTTGCGCGCGCGATTGGCGATGTAGGCCGTCATCAGCTTGAGCGCGCTCTCGACTTCGAGCCGATCGTGGCGGAGCGGCCACATTGTCGCGTTGCGCTTGCGCGCGGCGAAGAGGAGGTTCTCGTGATCGAGCGGATCGGGCCCGCCGACGATCTCGAACCCGCAAGACTCGATCAGGCGCGCAAGCGTCGCGCGCGAGAAATGAAAGAGATGCTTGTCGATGAACCATTCTTCGAGAATGTCCTCGGCACCCAGGAGCGCGGTATTGGGCACGTCGACGACGAGAAGGCCGCCGGGCTTCAACGAGCGCCAATGCTCGGCCAGCGTTTTCGTGGGTGAGGCGAGGTGCTCGATCGTGTGGCAGGAATGGATGATGTCGAAGGCCTCGTCGGGAAAGCGCGTCTCCTCGATGCGCACCTGCATCAGCTCGGTACGCCGAAGCGATGCGCAGGAAGTGGCCACCCGCTCGTCGGGTTCGACGCAAGTGAGGAGAGCCGCGGGCGCGGATTCCAGGAAGGCACGCGCGAACGCGCCGCGGTTCGACCCGACATCCAGCACTGAAAGCGGGCGCTCAAAATCGGCGAGCGCGCGCACCATGGTCATGCAGGCATCGGTGCGGAAGCCCTTGCCGTAGCGGACATTGCCCCAGTCGGCGCCGGCCGAGATGGCCGCTTCGCGGCGCGGCGCTTGCGCTGCGCGCGGTAGGCTCTGCAAAAGCCCGCACTCAGTGCATAGCCAGATGCTTAGAGCCCGCGGACTTTGCGACGGCTGATAGACCATCTCGAGTTCGCGCGACCGGCAGAGATCGCAGACTTCTGTCATGAAATGCCCCCGGGCCGCGGCCGCGTTCTCGCAAGCTACGGATCGGGCGCGATCCTCGTGCAGGCACGGTTAATTTTTGGCTTACGAATTGGGAAAAATGCCGGGAATCGCGTGGCGTTTAATTGAGTACGAAGGCGACGTTCACGATCTCCTGCCAGGTAACGGCCGCGCCGTTCTGCATGGCGGGCCTAAAGCGCCACTTGCGAACGAGCTCCGTTGCTGCCTGATCGAGTCTCTCCGAGCCGCTGGAGTCCAGGATCTTCAACTGTCCAACGGTCCCATCGGCTTGCACGAGATAGCTCAGACGCGTCGCGCCTTGTTCGTGAAGGCGAATGGACTCGGCGGGATAATCCGCCGCCGTGACGGCGTGTGAGATGATCGCGAGTGGCGGCTCGGGTGACATGCCGACACAGCCGGACGAGGCAAATGCGAAAGCCAACAAGAGTGCCCTGCGCATAGACGCAGCTTAGCAGCTAACCAGAGGGTTTTCAGTAATTGACGGCGTATTCGGCGCGGTTCCCGTAGCCTAACCGCTCCATCATCGGCTGGCAGAGTCGTTTGAAGTCTGCCGCCTGTTCCGGCGTCAGCATCTTGTCGACCGGGCGATTGACGTTATGCGGGCGGGCGAAAACCGCGAAGTGCTCATCGCGGTATTTGAGCCCTAGGAACGCAAAGAGCTGCGCCACGAGCGAAGGCTGCGCGCGTAAATCTTCGAGGCGGAGAAAGAGTTTTCGTTTTTCTGGAACGCTCTCGAGGTCCCGCAAGATCACGTGATTGATCTCGCTCCAATGCCAGCAGATGCGTTGGAACTGTTCAAACCACGGAAACTCTTCCGACCATGGCTCACTGGATTTCGGCTGCGGCCACCAATATTTTTTCTCCGGCGGCGGAGCCGGGATGCTGTTCGGCGCGGCGAGATAGGCGGCAAGGATGGTGCTCGAACGGTCGTCGTAGCATTCGGCAAAAAGCTTGTAGAAATAAGAGCTTGCGACCTTCCTGCCATCGCGCACGAGATGCACGAAACGGGCTTGCGGGAAGAGCGCGGCCAAATCTGGGATGAGCCAGGAAAGCTTGTTCGACGAATCGCCCCAAACGGGCGTCGATGCATAACGTAGCGCTGCGCCATGCGTGGACCGAAGGATCGCGCGCGCATCCTCAGCACTCGCCAAGCCCTGGTAGCGCTTGACCGCCAGCGGCTGCACGAGGTGCACCATGTATTCGTGCTCGATCGCGACGCCTTCGGCTGATGCCAAGGCCTTCACCATCATCGCCGTGCCGGAGCGCCCCGAAGAGACGATGAAGAAGGGTTTTGCGTTCATTGCTTCGCGGCGATCACGACGGCTTCACGGCCAAAGCCCGCTTGCGCGAGCGCGTGATAGAACTTCTGCCGCGTCTCCTTGAAGCCCGCCTGTTCGAGCGCAAGGTCGAAGCGCTTGCGCTGGTTGTGGCAGGCGCGACCGAGCGCCGGGTCTTTGGTGTAATCGAGCCCCATCAAGAGAAACAATTCCATGGGGAACGAGGTCGTGCGCTCGCGGACCTCGAAGCCTGCGCGCTTGACGAGCCGCGAAAGCGAGTCGAAGTCGAAGTAGTTCAGGTGATGGGGTGGGGCGACCCACCATTCGGGCAGCTTCAAGCTCGCGACAGCGCTCGCCTGAAAAGCGGTGAAATCGTTGGGCACGTTCAGGCAGATGAGCCCGCCTTTGGGCAAGAGATCGCGCGCGAGCCGCACCACTTCCTGCGGGTTGGGAACGTGCTCGAGCACATTGTTCAGATGCACGACGTCGAAACGCCCAAGCGTCGTTGCGGTCTCGGCGTTGAAGAAGCCCTCGACCACATCCAACCCGAGCGAGCGGGCATGGGCGGCGGCTTGCCGCGAGGGCTCGAGGCCGAGCGCGCGCCAGCCGCGGTTCTTGGCGGTTTTCAAGAAAAATCCCGGGCCGCAGCCGATGTCGAGGAGGCGCCGCTTTTCCCAGATGATCAGGCGCTCGAAGATCTCGAGGCGATCGCGCTGGAAGATCTCCGCCCATTCCTGGTCCTCGCCCGCATTCTTCAGGAAAGTGGGCTTTTCTTCCGCGTAATAGGCCTCGCGATAGGCCCGCTCGAGCGCCCCGGCATCGGGGCGCGGCATGACGTGGCGGAAGCCGCAAAGGAAGCAGTCGACGACGTCGTGACCCTTGGCCTTGGTGACCAAGGTCCCGCTGTGATCGTTGCCCGCGTGATCGGTCCAGGAAAGGACGGTTTCGGCTGCGAGAGCGTTCATTTTTTTGCCCCGGTTAAGGGTCTCTTAGCCATGCAAGTTTAAAACGGCGTTAAGTGCCGCGCGCGGAGTGCAATCCTTGCCCGTCCTCTTCATCGCCGAAGCCTCGAGCAACCACGCGCAAGACCTTTCCCGCGCGCTTAGCTTCGTCGATGCCGCCGCGACCGCCGGCTGCGATGCGGTCAAGTTCCAGCTCTTCCGCATCAAGGAATTGTTCGCGCCGGAGATCCTGAAGAAAAGCGCGAAGCATCGCGCGCGCGAGCAGTGGGAATTACCGGTCGAGCATATCGAGCCGCTCGCGCGCCGTGCTGCGGAATGCGGAATCCAATTCTCCTGCACGCCGTTCTATCTCGATGCGGTGAAAGAACTCGAGCCTTATGTCGCGTTCTACAAGATCGCGTCCTATGAGCTGTTGTGGAACGATCTCCTCTTCGCCTGCGCGGCGACGAGAAAGCCCGTCATCTTCTCGACCGGCATGGCGACGATGCCCGAGATCAAGGGCGCCGTCGCGACGCTGAAGCGCGCGGGCGCTCGCGACATCACCGCGCTGCATTGCGTCTCCGCGTACCCTGCGCCGCCCGAGCAGGCCAATCTCTCCGCCATCGCCGCGATCCGCGAAGAGACCGGCATCAAGGTCGGCTGGTCCGATCACACGCGTTCGCCTGCCGTGATCGAGCGCGCGGTGCACCGTTGGGGCGCAACGGCAGTCGAATTCCATCTCGATCTCGACGGCAAGGGCGCCGAATACGCGGCCGGCCATTGTTGGCTTCCGCAAGAGATCGCGCCCGTGATCGCACGCATCCGCGAAGCCGAAAAAGCCGACGGCCAAGGCTTCAAGGAGCCGGTCGCGGCCGAGCTCGCCGACCGCGAATGGCGGGCTGATCCCATCGACGGATTACGGCCGCTTCGGCACGTCCGCGCCAATTGGGAGCCCGCGTGATCGCGCCGGAGACATCGCCACGTGTCGTCGCCATCGTTCAGGCGCGGATGGGCTCGACGCGGCTCCCGGGCAAGGTCCTAAAGCCCATCGCAGGTAAGCCGCTCATCTGGCACGTCGTCCATCGTCTTCGCCGCTGCAAGAGTCTCGATGCGATCGCCATCGCAACATCGGAAGATTTCCTCAACGATCCGATCGAGTGGTTCTGTGAGCAAGAAAACGTCGAATGCGTGCGCGGGCCTGAAGACGATGTGCTCAAGCGCTTCGCGATCGCAGCGGAAAAGACGCAAGCCGACATCATCGTGCGGGTCTCCTGCGACGCGCCGTTCCTGGATCCCGCCTTCATCGATCACCTAGTTGAAGAGCTGATCGCGCAGGGTGGCGATTACGTGCTGATCGAGCCGGGTGCCTTGTGCGCGCATGAAGGCGTCGATCCGTTCTCGCGCCGCGCGCTCGACAAGCTCGTCGAGGAAGCCTCCGACGATCCGATCGCACGCGAGCATGTCAGCGGCTATTTCAAGAAACATCCCGATTTCGTTCGGCTAGTCTACGCCGCGCCCGATCCGAGACTCGCGCATAAGGGTGCTCGGCTCACCATCGATACGCCCGACGACCTCGCCTTCATCGAGGCGCTGCACGAGCGCATGGCGGCGAATGCGGGCGAAGCCTCGCTCGCCGATCTCCTGTTGCTTCTCGAGCACGAGCCGAAGCTCAAGGCCATCAACGCCCATGTGCAGCAGAAGCCGCTCGACAAACGGGGCGGGCTTGCGCTTCTTCGCTGCGATGGCGGCGGCACGCTCGGCTTCGGCCACGTCAAGCGCTGCCTCACGCTCGCGCGCGCTCTGAGAGACCGCGAAGGCATCGGCTGCATCTTCGCGGTCAATGGCTCGCTCGAGGCAGCCGACGCGATCAAGCAGGCGGGCTTCGAGGCCGTTCTGCTGCCCCATGCCGGCAACGCGCCCGCCTTCGCGACGCTGGTTGCCGCGAAAAAACCGGACATCCTGATCGCCGATGCGCGCGAGAATCTCGCGCGGCCGCTCTTGGCGCGAGTCGCCGCCAATGTCGCAGTCGTCGCGATCATCGACGACGGCTCCGACCGCCGCTTCGCGGCGACGCATGCCTATTATCCGCCGGTGCCGCAAGCCGTCGCGCTCGACTGGCACGGCGCACAAACCATCGTGCGGACGGGCTGGGAATGGGCGCTCCTAGGCTTCGACCCGGCCTCTGCCGCGGGCGTGAAGCACGCATCCGGCGCGAAGCCGACTGTGATCGTCAGCATGGGCGGGAGCGATCCCTTGGATCTGACACGGCTCGCCGCCTCGGGCCTCGCCAAGATCACCATCCCATTTAACGCCCGCTTCGTGATCGGTCCCGGCTTCCGCAACGCCCAATCGCTCGCCCGCGATATCGCCGCGATGGCTCCGAATTTCGAGGTCGTCAGGGGCGTGACCGATCTCTCGAAAGAATTCGCCGCCGCCGACCTCGCGGTCGTGAGCTTTGGCGTCACCGCTTACGAGCTCGCCGCCTTCGGCGTGCCTGCACTGTACCTCCCCTTGAACGACGATCACGCTGCGTCGGCTCGCGTCTTCGAGCAAGCGGGGATGGGCAAGATCTTGGGCCTCGGCCGCGCGGTCCGGGCGGAAGATATCGCTCGCGCCTCATGGCGGCTCTTGGTCGACGAGCAGCTGCGCCGCGACATGCGCGCCGCGGGCTTGAGCAAGGTCGACGGCCGGGCGGCCATCCGCATGGCGGAGGATCTCGCGTTGGCGCTCGAACAGGCGCGCGACCAGAAGCGCGCGTTAACCCAAGCCTAACCAAAATTCCACGCGTAGTTAGCGTGCCGTTAAACCCGGCCGTCCCATGGTCTGATCTGGGCAATTGCGCCCGGGCCGGAGACGCTTTCGTGGCGATCGTCAGTTTCGATCCGTCCGTTTTGATCAACTACTACGCGGCGAAACTGCCCTTGAGCAGCTCGCAGGTGGCGAATTCGCCTTTGCAGCAGCAGACGAAGGTCACGCCACCCTGGGACTTCAGCATCAAGAAGCCGGCGCAGGAGGTAGAGGACGTCGCGTCGCGCTCGAGCGATCCCTATTTCGATCCAAACGACAAGACGCTCACCACGGCCGCGAATTCGTCGAGCGCGAACGCGGACAGCGAGCTTCAGGCAATCGTCTCCACCGCATTATCGAGCAGCAGCTTGTCGAGCGCGTCGCAGTCTCAGAATCCCGGCGTCGCCGCCGATAACGACAAGCTGTTCGCGCTTTACAAGGCGCTCCAGCGTCTCGATTACATCACGCAAATGGCCACACGCGACGGCACTGTGGCCGGACAATTGCCGGGATTGAACCAGAGCTTTCAGGATGGGCTGAACCAGATCCTGTCCTTCGTCAAGTCGACCAGCTTCAACGGTCTCACCCTCATGCCCGGGCAGAAGAATGCATCGGTAACCAGCAGCGTCGGGGTGCCCTATCCCCAGTCCTATTACACCGGAGCCGCAGTCGTCGGTGACGCGAAGGCGCTGCAGCCGCTCCAAAATGTCAGCTCGAACGATTCCTTCACGATCTCGATCACGACGGCCGGCGTGACGACGGACGTGCCGATCGATCTCTCGCAGGTCCAAAGCGGTCTTTCGCTCGATAACATCGACTCCTATGTGAATAGCCAGCTTGCAGCCGCGGGCTTCGCCACCAGATTCGCGCGCGTGCAGACGGGCGGCTCGATTCTGGACGGCAGCGCGACCTGGGGCGTGCAGGTGCAGAATTCGCCGAGCGAGAAGGTCGTGCTCTCTTCCGCCGCTGCCGCGCCCGCTGTCTACGTCGCTGGCTCCAGCGGCCTCAGCGCGGATTCCCAAGGCAAGGTCGTCAAGCTCGTCGGTCTCGACAGCGCGCCGAATGCACAATTCTCGGCCGCGATCAAACCCGACATGGGCACAGCGCAGGCGAAATCGGTCGCGACCGATGCGGATGGCAACGTCTACGTCGTGGGCAACGCGACGGGAAGCTTCGGCAACGAGGTCAATCAAGGAACACAGGATGTCTTTCTGACGAAATACGATTCGGCCGGCAATGTGCAGTGGACGAAGCTTTTGGGCAGCGCCGGCACCGCGAACGGCTATTCGGTGGCCATCAATCCAACGGGCGGCGTTGTGGTCGCGGGCTCCGTCACCGGCAGCCTCACGCCCACATCCATCGGCGGCGGCACGGATTCGTTCGTCGCCAAATACAATTCCGAGGGCGACCAAGTCTGGTTGCGCCAGACCGCGCCCTTGTCCAACGACCAGGCGAACTCCGTCAGCGTCGATGCCTCGGGCAACGTTTACTTAGGCGGTCAGGTCGCCGGCACGATCGGGGGCGGCACAAGCGCGGGCGGACAGGATGCTTATGTGACCAAGCTCGATTCAACGGGCAAGCTTGTCTATCAGCGCCAGTTCGGCACCGCGGCCGACGACACTGCTGCGCGCACCGCCATCGCCGCCGATGGCAATCTCGTCGTCGCCTCCATCCAGAACGGTGACGCGATCCTGACCAAATACGGTTCGGGGGATGGAACGAGCGCGCCCCTCTGGCAGATCGATCTCGGCAGCCTGAACGGCGGCCAGATTGGCGGCCTTACCATCGATGGCAACGGAAAGATCTACGTTTCCGGCACGACCTCCAATGCCTCGCTGAACGCGGGCGGCGCCGCGACCATCGCCAAAGCCGCTTCTGGCGGCACGGACGCGTTCGTTTTCGCTGCCTCCGATTCGGGCGCGAGCGCGACACCCGATTTCGTCTCCTATGTCGGCACGGGGGACGCGGAAAAGGGCGGCGGCGTTACTGTTGCCAATGGCGAGATCTATCTTTCGGGCACGACCACTGGAACTTTTGCCGGCGAGACGCGCACGGTCCAAGGCACTCACAATCTTTTCGTCGCCCAGCTTGCTGCCAATGGCACGCTCAATTGGACGCGGCAATATGGCGGCCTCGATGGCGAGTCGCAGGGCGCCGCGATTGCGGCCGACGCGACCGGCTCGAGCGTGCTCGACGCGCTCGGCTTGAAGCGCGGCCTGATCGATGAAAATCAATCGAGTGCGCTGGCCTCGCAGACGACGGTACGCGCGGGCGATTACTTCACTTTGCAGATCACCGACAGCACCGGCACGCACAGCGCTAGGATCACCATCGGCAATGACGAGACCATGCTGTCACTCGCCACCAAGATCAACGGCGCGCTCCTCTTCGACGGCAAGGCGCAGGCCTATCCGATCAAGGGCGGGCAAGGTCTGAAGATCTCGGTCAATACCGGCATCCAGGTCCAGCTTCTCGCCGGGCCGAAAGATTTCGACGCGCTGGCGGGGCTGGGTCTGAAACCTCAGTTGCTGGTGAACGACTCGTCGACCAATTCGTCTAGTAGCGGCAATACGACAAGCAGCGGGAACTCGACCGCGAGTGCCTCCTCGACCAGCACCTCGACCACGCAGACAATCGGTCTCGGGCTGAATGTCGGACTCGATCTCTTGAGCAAGACGACCGCCGCCCACGCCCATGTCGTGATTTCGGCCGCGCAGTCACTCCTTAAACAGGCTTATTCCAAGCTGAACGGCACCGGCCAGACGACGACACAAGCCGCAACGGGCCCGGTCCCCGGATATCTCCAATCGCAGATCGCGAATTACCAGACCGCGCTCGACTGGCTGAACGCCGGCGGCGGAACGCTGTCGTAAACTTCAAATCGGCGCAGTAAAGTCCTCCGCGTGACGCCAACGCGGGAGATGTCCGTGATTGTCGGTGCGATCCTTCTCATTGCCGCCCAAGCCGCGCCCGATCCGCTGCTGCCTGCGCGTTCCGGCCAAGGGCAGTGTTATTCGCCCGATACCACTCGCAGGACGTGCCGGGCTTTCGCGCAATACAAATTCTCGAACGACGGCAAGATCGAGAATATCGCGCAAGTGCTGATCTCGAAGGATGGCCCGGTGGTGATGCTGACGGCCTCGCCCGTCACCATTCGTGCCGGCGCCGTCTGTAGCGCGCTTCAGCCCGAAGATGTGCGCACCGCGGGCTTCATCGTCGCAGGTCAGCCCGCATCGGATACGGTCGCAGATGAGATCCGCAAACAGATCACGCCTGCGATGTCGAAGGACTTCGGCAAGGACGTCTGCGAGACTTACGTGCCGGCGGATACGGGCCTCACCACCAGAATCACCGTCAACGGGACGGCGCACCCGGAGATGAGCGAGAAGGTCATCTGGGTGAGCTTGAACGAAGGCTACGCCGTCGCGCCGTAAAAGCAGAAGTCGGAAAATAGAAACCGGAACGCGGAAAATCCGAGAAGTTCTAACGAACCATCCTGGCTTACCGCGCTTCCGGTTGTTCACCCTGCTTTGCCGCGGGAACGGTCTTCAAGAAGCCGTAAAGCGCATCGACGTCTTCGCTCGACATCTGGCTCAGCATCCCGAACGGCATCACGGTGCTGACGGCAGTGCCGTCGGGCCGTTTGCCGCTTCTGAACATGGCCGCTAGCGCCTCTGCGTTCGAATAGCGCGTGAGCGCGCTCCCCGGGCCCGGCGTCAAGTTTGCCGCAGCCGGCCAAGTCGGCGGGGCACCGGGAATTGCACCGCCGGAGAAAAATTCGTTGTGGCAGCCTTTGCACGCGGCGGCGACATAGGCGCCATGGGCGAGCTCATCGTTGCTGGCGAAGGGTTGCGCGGGCGGCAAGCTGTGATCGATCTTCGCGGCCGCGTCCTTGATCATGCCCGCGGCATAAAGGAAGCGCACGAGCAAGGGGACGCGAAACTCGCTCGCCGTGCCGGCGACCGCAGGCAGCGTCCGCACATAGCTCGCGATCGCACCGACATCGGCGTCGGTGAGCCGATTGAAATCCTCACTCGGCATGATGAACGTGGGCTCGCCGTTCGGCTTCACGCCGTGCCGGATGGTGCGCACCCAGTCTTCCGGCTTGTAGCTCGCGGTGACGCTCCCGTCGCCCGCCGAGATATGCGGCGCTTTCACATAGAAGCCGCCGTCGTCGATGACGACCGCACCTGCGCCGTCGGCACCGTGGCATACCTCGCAACCCCGCGATTTGTAGAGATAGGCGCCGCGATCGAGCGCCGCCTGATCGGTCGGAAGAGCAATGGGTGCGACCTGAACTTGGACGGTCCGGTGCATTTTCATGTTGCTGCCGAAAAACGCGAAACCGGCCGCACCCGCGACAATCAGCACGACAACAACGCCGACCCCGGCGAGTAACTTCAGGAACCTCCGCATTGCCGCTCTCCAAATTTGTCCGTGCTGCGCCTCGCCTCCGTTCGGCGGCGACAAGGGCGCATCCTATCTCTGCCCAAACCGAGCCGTGGAATCTAGACAAATCGCGCCAAGCCTCTCGCTAAGGGTGACGAGACCGGCGGGCGATGTGGTGCCGCACCCTTTCCGTTGCGGGCGTCGACGCGATAGAGTGGCTGCAATTGCAGAGTTTCATCGGCCGAGCATGGGGCCAAGGGGAGGATGGAATGAGAAAGATCTGGATGTTGACGGCGAGCTGCCTCGTGGCCGCCGGTTTTATTGGACATGCGGCGTTTGCTCAGAATGCCGAAGCGGAAGCCGCCGCGGCCAAGGCGGCCGCTCAAGCGGCTGCCGACCGCGCCAAAGCGCAAGTTTCTGCGAACGATCCGCTCGAGAAGATCTGCCGTATCGGCCCCCGCTCGCGCGAAGTCGAGATCCAGAAAATCGAGCCCTTCAAGGCCTTCGACAATCTCTACCATGTCGGTCCCTGCTACGTGGATTCGTGGGTCTTAACGACGCCGCAAGGCGACATCCTGTTCGACACGGCGCAGGAGCCCTTCGTCGATTTGATCGAGGCGAACATCAAGAAGGTCGGCGTCAACCCGCGCGATATCAAATACATCATCATCGACCATGGCCACATCGACCATTTCGGCGGCGCGAAGCGTCTGCAGGAACTTACCGGCGCGCGCGTCGTGGCGGCGCCCGAAGACTGGAAGATGATCGAAGACTTCGCCGGCAAGCCCAACACTCGCGACGGGGGCAAGCCGACCGAAGTGCCGAAGCGCGATATGGAAGTGCGTGAGGGCGATCACCTCGACTTGGGCGATCAGCACCTCATCATCCACACTGCCCCAGGTCACACGCCGGGCAATTTATTCATCGAAGGCCTCGTTCTGCATGAAGGCGCGCAGACTTATCGCGGCATCTGGGGCGGCGGCGGGGGCGGTGCGCCGGGCCTTGCCGGTGCCGAGCAAGGGGTGAAGAACGCCGAGAAGCTGAACGCGGTGAAAGGCGTGCAGGTGTATCTCATGACTCATGCCTGGCAGGACCCGAACGGCTATCCGGGCGGCGGCATTCATGAGCGCGCCAAGAAGCTTGCCACCCGCAAGCCGGGCGACCCGAATCCCTTTGTCGATCCGGCGACCTGGGACGCGCGTGCCAAGCGCCAGCTCGAAACGGCCAAGAGAGTGCTCGCTCAAGAGCAGGCCAAGGCGGGCGCTCCTAAGGCGAATTAGCCGCGGCAGTGGAAGGTATTGAAACGGGTCTAGTGGTCGGAGCGAAAGCGCAAGATAGGCTTTCGCTCTGGCCGCTCTGGGTTTGCCGATCCGTGCGACTTTAGTAGAGGAGAGGAAATTGCGACCTTTATCTTCAATCGCCGCAACGCTCGTCGTCGCGGGAATCTGGGCCGCCGGACTTTGTTCGTTCGCAAGCGGCGCGCAGGCGCAAACGGGAGCGAAACCCGCTTCGCTACCGATGTTCGAAATCGATCCGAATTGGCCCAAGATGCCCGCGAACTTCAGGGCCCCGTTTGTTTCCGGGATTCAAATCGACTCGAAAGGGAATGCTTGGCTGACGACCAGGCCTGCGCGGGCCCAACCGGATGCACAAAAAACCCTTGGCCCGCCGATCATGATCTTCGATCCGGACGGCAATTACATCCGCGGCTGGGGCGGGCCCGGCCCAGGCTATGAATGGCCGGCGTCAGAACACAACATTCACATCGATTACAAAGGCTACGTTTGGGTCACCGGAGATTCTTGCAAAGGCCAGACCAGCCCGTTCGATGACGATCAGCTCTTAAAGTTCACGCAGGACGGCAAATTCGTCATGCAGATTGGGCACGGCAGCGCGGGGAAGGGCGATAGCGACACGGAGAATTTCAGGCGCCCGCCCAATGTGCAGGTGAGCCCGAAGACGAACGAAGTGTTCGTCGCGGACGGATACGGCAATCATCGCATCGTCGTGCTCGATGCCGACACCGGAAAATTCAAGCGCATGTGGGGTGCATTCGGCAAAACCCCGGCTGGCCCGGAATGGTGTTTCTCTCCGGAACCGAAAAGTTTCGAAGGCGAGGGCCCGGCCTATTTCGCCACGCCCCATGTGCTCCTCTTGAGCCACGACGATCTTCTGTATGTCGTTGACCGCAGCAACCGGCGCATCCAGGTGTTCTCGCCCGATGGAAAATTTGTCCGCCAGCTGGCGCGCTACGACGCGCCTTTCGCCCGTAATCTGGCTTTCTCGCCGGATCCCGATCAGACATTTCTCTATACCGGATATGGAAATGGAATCGCCGTCATCGAGCGGAAAACGATGCAATATATCGGCATGATTCAGGCGCCCGGATTTGCGGTCTCGGGCCACCAAATCGCGACGGATTCAAAGGGCAATTTGTACGTCACCGGCGTCAACCTCCCCGGAAAGGCGAACGCGCAGCGGCTTATCTACAAGGGGATGACCTCGGACAAGAGAGGAAACTAGACGGGCGCCTCCGCGCACAAACGCATTCGGCGCGACCGATACAGTCGCGACGGACGAGGCTCTGCGCGCCGTTGATCTAAGTCGGCGCTTCTTCCGGATTCATCCTGCCGTAGATCCAGCCCATCGCCACGCCGAAGACGAGATTTGCGAACAATGCCGAGCCATAGAGCGTCACGGCGTCGGCGGTTCCGCTATAGAGCGGCACCAGGATCAGGAGCAGCGCGGCCCATAACAGGAAACCGAAGAGCACGCCATGGGCGACCTCGCCCGCGCCCGTCACATGGCCGACATGGGAGTCGAGCATGGCGAATCCGATGCCCAGCAAGGCACCGCCAACAAAGAGCAGGACCCATCCCGCACCCGGCCACCCGCCGATGAACCCGCCCAGCGTCCCGATGACATCGACGTCGGGAAGAAAACCCGCCGCATCTTTGAGGAAGATGAGGACCGCCACCGGTATGGCGGCCAGCAACCCGGCGACGACGCCGATCTTGAGATCGTGCAGGACTTCGCTTTCGCCTTCACTCAGTTCTTCGACTTCTTCGGTGAAACTTTCGTCGTCCTTGCTCATCGCCCTCTCCTTGTTGCGAGCTTTTGAGATGCTGTGACGCCACGCGGGAACGCAAGACGTAAATGACGAGACGGCTTCACCCTAACAATTCGGATGCGATCCGGCCATCCCCTCTCCCCCATCAGGGGAGCGGGTGAGGCGGACCGCTACCGTCTGCTCGTTCAGTGTGGTGTTTGACCCAGGTGGCTCAGACGACCCGGTTGTAGACGATGGCGCCGGAGGTGCCGTGCGGGGCCTTGGGCTTGGCGCTGTAAGGCGCCTTTGCCGCGCGGGTCTTTTCCACCTCTTCGGCGACAGCATGCACGATCCCTTCGGCGGCATTGCGCATCGCGCCGACAAGGAGCCCGTGGCGCTTCAAGAGCGCGTTCAACCGCGCCCCCGATTCTTTCAAGGCGGCGAGGAGCGGCGTCGGCGCGCCTTTCAATCCACCCGAGGCTTTGAGCGCGATCACTTCGCGGCCATAGAGCGCGCACAGTTTCTCGATCTCGGGATCGGTCGTCGCAAGCGCGTCGAACTTGCCGTGCTCGAGCGCCGCGATGTCGGAGGCGATCGCGTTGCCGATCCGGTTGCTCATGGCGAGCAGCTGTTCGAGCTTTAGCTGTTTCGTCTTGTCCGCGTCGAGTTTGAACGCCGCATTGCTCATTGGCGCGTCTCCTGGAGAGAGAGAAGCTGACGCTTGACCTGATCCGCTAGGCCGAAGCCGCCCTGATTGGCGATGGTCTTGGAATATTGTTCGAGCATCAGCGAACGGAAGATTTCCTCGCCCGGGCCACCGCCGAACGGACCATCAGTCTTGATGCCGTCGAACATCGAACCGAGGAACTCGTTGATGAAGACCGCCTCGAAATCCTTCGCGACCTTATCGGCTTGAGCCGGGTTCTTCGCCGTTGCCGGCCCGAGCTGCGGCTTGACGTTCTGAAGCGCGGTCGAAAGGGTGAGATCGGACGCGCTCATCCGATCACCTGAATTTCCGCCTGGAGCGCTCCCGCGGCCTTGATCGCCTGCAGGATCGAGATCATGTCGCGCGGGCCCACGCCAAGCGCGTTCAAGCCGTTGACGAGAGTCTGCAGGCTGATGCCGTTCTCGAGAATGATGAGCCGCTTGCCGTTCTCTTCATCGACGTCGATATCGGTGCGGGGAACGACCTGCGTCTGACCCTGCTGCGCGAAGGGCTGCGGCTGGCTCACCTGCGGCGTCTCGGTGACGCGGATGGTGAGATTGCCTTGCGCGATCGCGACGGTGGAGATGCGGACATCCGAGCCCATGACGATGACGCCGGACTGCTCGTCGACCACGACCTTGGCGGGAAGATCGGGCTCGACTTTGAGCTGCTCGATATCGGTCAGAAGCGCGACGATGTTCCCGGTGTAATTGTCCGGACGCGTCAAGCGGACGGTGGACGGATCGGTCGCGGTCGCGGCGAACGAGCCGAGATAGCGATTGATCGCCTGCGCCATGCGCTGCGCGGTGGTAAGATCGGGATTGCGCAGCGAGAGCCTCACCGACGGCGCGGCCGCAAGCGCGTAGTTGATTTCCTTTTCCACGATGGCGCCGTTCGAGATCCGGCCCGATGTCGGCACGCCGCGCGTGACCGATGCGGCCTGGCCTTGCGCGGAGAAGCCGCCGACCGCGACCGGCCCTTGGGCCAGCGCATAGACTTCGCCGTCGGCGGCAAGAAGCGGAGTGGCGAGAAGGGCGCCGCCCGACAAGCTCTTGGCATCGCCCATTGCGGACACGGTCACGTCGATACGGGCGCCTTGGGCGGCGAAAGCGGGGAGGTTGGCGGTCACCATCACCGCGGCGACGTCTTTGGTGTTGACCTGCTGGCCGCGGGTGTTGACGCCCAAGCGCTCGAGCATGGTCTGGAGCGCCTGCTGGGTGAAGGGCGCGTTCTTCAACGAGTCGCCGGAGTTCTGGAGTCCGACCACGAGTCCATAGCCGATCAACATATTGTCGCGGACGCCTTCGATGTCGGCCAAGTCCTTGATGCGCGAGAAGGCATGCGCCTCGAAGGGCGCGACAATGAGAAGGGCTGCGGCGAAAGCGCAGGCAAGCTTTTGCAAGCGTGAAATGGCCATAGACGGGTTCCAACTTCTTCGGACGGTCCTGCTCTTGCCAGTTTCATGCCGCTTGGACGGCCAAAATAGACTTTTTAAATCAATAACTTGCTTGGAGCCATCGGAGGCATTTCGGCGTCCTGGGAACATTCTGCCCAGTCATCTTCGCCGCCCCCTCTCCCTAGCCCTCTCCCCCTAACGGGGGCGAGGGCACTTGAGCGTTGAAACCCCTCGCCCCCGTTAGGGGGAGAGGTCGCTCGGGATGGAGCAGAGCGGCATGCCGCGCGGG
>DASQHF010000073.1:0-7460 GCA_035632215.1 Micropepsaceae bacterium
GCGGCATCGCGCGCGGCGGCGAAGCCCTGCGGCGTCCGCGGCCCTTGTCCCGTGTAGATCGCGAAGAAACCGCCCTTCAGGCCACCCTTTACCATGCGCGGATAATCGACTTGGGATAGGTCCTCCTCGACCGAATGGGAATCCATGATGTCCCAGCCCGGCCGGCCGAAATTCATCGGCGTATCGAGATGGGTGTCGAGAGTGAGCAGGCGGTCGTGGATCGCATTCGCATCGGCGGCAATGCCCGGCGTGGCGCAGCCGAGCAGCGCTCCGAAAGCCAAAATCCCGAAGAAGTGGGCGCGCATGCTTCAGACCCGGATTTTCGCGAGAGCGAGCTTATCGGATTTGCGCCCGCGGCGTCATTCGCATTAAGTAGGGTCGAAACCCGACGCGAAGTAACTCGATGGAACGACGCAAGCGCGCGCTTGTCACCGGCGGGGCGACCGGCATCGGCCGCGCCGCGGTGTTGAAGCTTGCGCGCGCAGGCTTCGACGTCGCGGTGAACTATCACTCGAGTGCCGCGGCGGCGAAGGTGGTTGCTGCCGAAGCCGAGGAGGCGGGCGCGAAAGTCGTGCTCGTGCCGGCGGATGTTTCGGACGATGTTGAGGTCAAGGCGATGCTTGCGAAGGTCGACCATGCCTTCGGCGGGCTCGAGGCTCTTATCAACAATGCCGGCACGACGATCATGACGCCGCCAAAGGAGATGGACGCCGTCAGTGTGGCCGAGTGGGATCGCGTGTTCGCGGTCAATGTCCGCGGACTGTTTCTCGTCACGCGTGCGGCTGTGCCGCTGTTGAAGAAAGGTATCGAGCCCGCGATCGTGAACACCGCGAGCATCGTCGGTCTTCGCCCCGGCCCCCAGCCGCTTCCCTATGCCGCGAGCAAGGCCGCGATCGTATCGCTAACGAAACAGTTCGCTGGGGCGCTCGGTCCTGAAATCCGCGTCAACGCCGTCGCGCCGGGCTGGATGGAAGGCGACTGGATGAACCGCATGCTGGGCGAGAATTATGGGCGTCTGATGGAGCGGCGCGCCAAGGCGACGCCGCTGCAGCGTTGCGTCACCGCCGACGATGTTGCCGAGACCATGCTGTCGCTCATTGTGGGAAACCGCTTCGTCAACGGCGAGATCATCGTTATCGATGGCGGGTTCTCGAGCACGACGTGATCATGCTTCCCGGAGTCGTTCCTTTTCCGCCCGAGTTCGCCGCGCGCTATCGCGCCAGAGGCTATTGGGAAGATCGAACAATTGCAGCGGTCTGGGAGGGCTATTGCCGCCGCTATGGCGACCGTGTTGCGGTCATCGACGGGGACGCTTCGGTCACTTATTCCGAGATCGATGCCCGCGCGACCAATCTTGCGCTCAATCTATGGGAACTCGGGATCAAGCCGCTGGACCGGCTCGTGGTTCAGCTCCCGAACCGCATCCAGTTCGCCTATCTCTATCTCGCGCTCCAGAAGATTGGCGCGATTCCGGTGATGGCGCTGCCAGCCCATCGTCATCTCGAGATCAGCCAATTCGTGCGCATCGCGGGAGCGGTTGGCTGCGTCATGCCGGACAAGCACCGCGACTTCGACTTCCGTGAGCTCGTACGCCGCATCATGCGCGAGCAGCCGGCCGTGACATACGGCATCGTGCTGGGCGAAGCGCAGGAATTTGCCTCGCTCGATGGGCTGATTCGAAGAAAAAGTGCGCGCGATCCCGCCGAGCTCAAAGACATCAAGATCGATCCGACCGATCCGGCGCTGTTCCTTCTCTCCGGCGGCACTACGGGCGTGCCGAAGCTCATCCCGCGCACCCACAACGACTATGTCTACAATTCCAAGATGGCGGGCTCGGTCACGGGCATCACGCCGGAGAGCGTGCTCTTGGACGTCCTCCCCATCTCGCACAATCTTCCCTTGGCCTGCCCAGGGCTTCAGGGCTTCCTGTTCAAGGGCGCGAAAGTGGTGCTGTCGACGGACACATCGCCGGAAAACATCTTCCGTTTGGTCGAGACGCATCGGGTCACGCACATTCACGTCGTGCCCGCGCTTCTCATCCGCTGGCTCAATGATCCGGCGATCGGGCGCTACGATCTTTCGTCGCTCGAAGTGATTCAGAGCGGCGGACAGCGGCTTCAGCCCGAGATCCGGTTGAAGACCAAGGAGCTGATTCCGAGCGTCACCGTGCAGGAGAATTTCGGCATGGCCGAGGGCGTGCTGATGTTCGTGCGGCTCGACGATCCGCCCGAGGTGCGGCTCGAGACGGTCGGCCGGCCCATCTGCCCCGACGACGAGATCATGCTTTTGGACGACGACGACAACATCGTTCCATTCGGCGAAGTGGGCGAATTCTGCTGCCGCGGACCTTATACGCTCCGAGGTTATTACGGCGCCGACGAACACAACAAGCGCGCCTTCACGCCCGACGGATTCTATCGCTCCGGCGATCTGATGCGGCAGCACACATCCGGCAACTACATGGTCGAGGGGCGCAAAAAGGATCTCATCAACCGCGGCGGCGAGAAGATCAGCGCCGAAGAGATCGAGAATTTGATCCTGTCGCACGAGGCGGTCGAGAACGTCGCCTGCGTTCCCGTGCCGGACCCCGACCTTGGCGAGCGGATGTGTGCTTGCCTTGTTCTAAGACACGGGCACACTCTCTCATTGGACGGACTGATCCATTTTCTCGAGACCAAGGAGATGGCGAAGATCAAATTGCCGGAACGTCTTCTCGTGCTCGATGAGCTGCCACTGTCGAATTTCGGCAAGGTGGCGAAGAAGAAGCTCTCGGAGCTCGCGGCCGATCGCGCGATCGCGCGCCGGCGTGGGGGTGCGTAACCCATGCGCAAGATCGACCTTCACGCGTATCCGGGCACGAAGGAATGGATCGAGTGCCAAGGTCCCTATGTCGAGGCGCTCGCGAAATATTGGAAGCGCGAATGGAAGCCAAAGAAAGAAGCCGAGGTCATTGCCGAATTCGAGTCGGCCAGCGTTGAGCCGTGTCTTGTCGCGCTCGATCTCTCGACCACGATCAAGACGCCGCCCTGCTCGAACGACTACGTTGCGAGCCTTCGTGACAAGCACAAATGCATTGCGCAGGCCTGGGCTGCGGTCGAGCCCGCGAAAGGAAAAGCCGCTATCGATGAAGCGCGGCACGCAATCCGCGACTTGAAGATGATGGGCTTCCACTTCCATCCGATCATGCAGCATCTCTCGGTCGACGATCCGAAATACCGGCCTTTGTTCGAAGAGATCCAAGGCTTGCGCGTGCCTGTCATGATCGATGTCGGCATGACGGGAATGGGAGCTGGCATGCCGGGCGGGATGGGCGCAAAGACGCGCCACGCGCATCCGTCCTCGATCGATTCCTTAGCCGCCGATTTTCCCGATCTCACCATCATCATGGCGCATCCGGGCTATCCCTGGATCGATGAGACGACGGCGGTCGCGCTGCATAAGGGCAACGTCTACTGGGAAATATCGGGCTGGGCGCCGAAATATCTTCCCGCCTCGCTTGTCCGGGATATGCGGGGGCGTTTGCAGGACAAGATGATGTTCGGCAGCGATTACCCGAGCATTCCCTATGCCCGGCTGTTCCAGGAATGGCAGGAGCTCAAGTTCCCGGACGCATTCCTGGAGAAGTTCTTCCACGGCAATGCCGAGCGAGTGCTGGGGATTTGACAACCAACTGTGTCATGGCCCGGTCTAACCGGGCCACCCGGCCGCGGCGCGTCCGCGCCGCGAAAAACCCCGCCCCTTCGAGAATTTTTCGCGCGCATGGACATGCGCGCGCTGGGTCCCCCGCTTTGGCGGGGATGACACAGTGGGTAGGTGGCTCGTTTGCGTGGGCCATGACAATATTTGGTTGCCAGACAACCAACGGCTCCTACCATGCAAGAACCCCTGGACTTCGCCATCGATGCCGCCGGCATCGCACGGCTCACCATCAACCGCCCCAAACGCGCCAACTCCGTGGACGCGGAACTCGCGGACGCGCTCCTATCCGCGCTCGATTGGTGCGTGACCGAGCCTAAGATACGCCTCCTGGTGCTGTTGGGCGCAGGACGCGTTTTCTGCGCGGGCATCGATCTCAAATGGATGCGGGCTTCGGGCGAAGGCGACGACGAGACCAATGTCACCGACGCGATGAAGATCGTGAATATCTTGCATCGGCTGAACACGCTTCCGGTTCCGACCGTTGCCGCGGTCTCCGGCCCTGCGATCGGATTCGGCGTCGGGCTCGTGGCCGCCTGCGATATCGCGATTGCGGTCGAAAACGCCGTCTTCCGTTTCTCCGAAGTGAAGCTCGGGATCATTCCCGCGGTCATCTCGCCCTATGTGCTCGCGGCCATGGGGTCGCGCGGCGCGCGACGCTATTTCCTCACCGGCGAGCCCTTCCCGGCTGCCGAAGCGGCACGTTGGGGGCTCGTCCATCAAGTCTGCGCGCTGGATGCCTTGGGCAATGCCACGGCGCAGATCGTCACCGAGCTTCTCTCGGCCAAGGCCCACGCCCAGAAAGGCGCCAAGGTACTGATCGAGGATTACCGTTCGCGCCCCATCGATCAGTCGCTAATGGAAGAAACGGCGCGCCGCCTAGCCGATATGCGGCGCAGCCCGGAAACCCAGCAAACGCTCGCCGAGCTGTTCGAGAAGTAGCGTGCAACCCGCGGTTTTCCTGGGGCTCGACGCCGTTCGCATAGACTTGACATATAATGAACCGGCATGGGACGGCTCGCTCTAGAAGCGGCTTGCCGGTTGAGAAAGGCCGCGTAGAGTCGAGGAAAATCGGAGGATGTTCATTGGCCGATAGTGAGCAGTTGACGAAGCCGGAGCGCGGAACGGCCGGGCCTGGCCACAACAGCGGTACCGAAGAAACCGTCGTTTGGGAACGTTGGACCAAGAAGCGCACCTTCGTGCGCGCCCTCGAGGGAACCTATGGCGAGCTCGTGCGGGAGCTTTTCACGCAGCCGCGCGTCTATCCCTCCAAGGACCTCAAGTGGAAGGGCGGTCCGCAGAACTTCGGCAAGAAGGTCATCAATCCGGGCTCGGCCAAGGTCGCGCAATCGATCGAGTGCCACATCGACTGCTTCGCGCCCGGTGGCTACGGGCAGCGCCACGGTCACATGAACAGCGCCGTCTTCTACATCCTCAAGGGCAAGGGGTACGACGTCCACGACCGCCGCCGCATCGACTGGGAAGCGGGCGACGCGATGATCGTCGAGAACGCCTGCGTGCATCAGCACTTGAACGATGATCCGAACGAAGAAGCGATCGTGCTCGTGTGCAAGGCAAAGCCTCTCTTCCTGTTCATGCATTTGATCTTCCAGAAGATCGCCGCATGGCCGCCGAAGGAGCCCGAAAGCCAGGCTCAGCGCGACTATCTTCCACCAATCGATCTTTGAAAGAACAGCAGCATGAGCAGCATTGATCCCCGCGAGCGCGCCAAATCCCACGCCGAAGTCGAGTACAGCGACTTCTACGCGCAGGCGCTCAAAGCCTCGGAACAGTTCCGCAACGAATATAAAGGCCGGCTGAACGTGGTGAAGGCGAGCCAGATGCCGCTCGAGCGTTCGCCTGACGGTCTCATCAAGCACATCATCAATGAGAAGATGAGCACCAAGGAGTGCTGCCTGGACATGTACCAGCAGTTCATTCCGCCCGGCAAAGCGACGGGGAAGCACCGGCATCTCTCGGAAGAGGTGTTCTACGTCATCGAAGGCCAGGGCTACGATCTGCACTGGGACGTGCGCTTCGATTGCAACCACGAGATGGACTTCAGCTGGGAGGAGGAGCCCAAGCGCTTCGACTGGAAGCAGGGCGACTTCGTCTACATCCCGCCCTATTGCGCCCATCAGCACTTCAATTCCGATCCCAAGAACGAAGCGCGGATCGTCGTCATCAATAGCCGGATCGTGAAAGCGATGGGCTTCGACTGGTTCGAGCAGCTGGAAAACGCCGAGGGGTATTAGCGCGGAAAGCCGCGCCATCAGGAGAACGCCGATGCTGAAGCGTTTATTGCTGGGAACGATAGGGGCTTTGTTGCTCGGGGGCCCTGCGCTTGCGGCCGATGCGGATTACTTCAAGGGCAAGACCATCACCTACATCGTCGCCACCGGTCCCGGCGGCGGCTACGACACCTATGGCCGGCTGATCGCGAAGTACATGCAGAAATACCTGCCGGGCTCGCGCGTTCTCGTCCGCAATGTGCCGGGTGCGGGCCACATCGTCGGCGCCAACACGATCTACGCCGCGAAGCCCGACGGCTTGACCATCGGCATGTTCAACACTGGGCTCATCTATGACCAGTTGATCAAGCGCCAGGGCGTACTTTTCGATCTCAATAAGTTCTCCTGGATCGGCAAGGCCGCGGACGACACGCGCGCGCTGATGATCTCGAAGACATCCCCGTTCAAGACTTTCGACGACATGCTGAAGTCGAAGGCAACGATCAAGTTCGCCGCCGCGGGCGTCGGCTCGGCCGCCTATAACGACACGCGAATCTTGGCCGATGCGCTGCACTTAAACGTCCAGATCGTTCCGGGTTTCACCGGGAACGAGGGCGAGATGAGCATGCTCCGGAACGAAGTCGTGGCTGAGGTCGGAACGGCGGAATCCATGGAGCAGTTCGTCAAGCAGGGACATGGCTTCTTCGCGCTGGCGCTCTCCGGCAACCCCAGCGCGCTCCCGGGCGTGCCGCGCGCGGCCGATTACATCAAGGACGAGCGTGGCAAGCGGTTGTTGGGCCTGTTGCAGGCGCTGTCCGAGATCGGGCGTTTGACCGCGGGTCCGCCGGGAATGCCTGCCAACGTTCTCGCGGCGGAACGCCGGGCGCTCGATTCCGCGATGAAGGATCCGCAGCTTCTTGCCGAGGCGATGAAGCTCGATCTCGACATCGATCCCGCTTCCGGCGAAGCCGTCGAGACGATGATCAAGCAGGCGCTGGCGCAGCCGCCCGAAACAGTCGCTGCCCTCAAAGCCGCAGCCGGCGGATGATGATTCGGTAGCAAGCCGCGCGGAGAGCACGCCGGGACAAGGGACGCCACGATGCATTTGGATGTTGCTTTCTCGACGCTTGCGGACCTTCTGACGTCGCCGCGATTGCTCTTCTTGATGATCGTTGCGGTCCCGATGGGCATCTTCTTCGGGTCGACACCGGGATTGGGCGGCAAGCTCGGCCTCGTGCTGCTGATTCCCTTCGTCTACAACATGGACCAGCTCACGGGCGCGGTGTTCCTGTGCGCCATGCACGCCGTCGTTCACACGGGCGGATCGATTCCCTCGATCCTCATCGGCGTTCCTGGTGATGGGCCGGCAGCGGCGACCGCGCTCGACGGCTATGCCATGACGAAGAAAGGTGAGGCGGGGCGCGCGCTCGGCGCGAGCTTCGGCGCATCCACCGTGGGCGGGCTTTTGGGAGCTGTGTTCTTAGGCGCATCACTTCCCATCCTCGAGCCGGTGATCCTCTCCTTCAGCCCGGC
>DASQHF010000074.1:0-3119 GCA_035632215.1 Micropepsaceae bacterium
GACGCGGAATTAAGAGCGCGTGGTCAGGAGGCTCGAAAAGCACTGGTGCGGTTGTTGGATGATGGGAACACGCGCGTGCGGTATGCAGCTGCGGCCAAGCTATTGGCCGTTGCTCCCGAGCGCGCGCTAGCGACGCTAAAAGATGTCGCGGCTTCCTACAAAATGCCAGAAGCGGGAGAAGCGGGCATGGCGCTGGATTTACTCGATCAAGGAATTTTCAAACCCACCTAGTCTTTCAAGATCCAGTCTGGAACGGGAATGCGAGAACTCATAACATTGAGCATCGAGGATTTGGTGGGCCAGTTCCGCGCCTATGCTTTGGAACAAGAGAGCGCACTCCTCGATAGCGACACGGACGAGTACAACCGTCTCTATGACAAAATGGAAGCGATAGATTTGGAATTGAGAACGCGCGGACTCGAGGCGCGCAAGGCGCTTTTGAGACTCCTGGATCACGAAAGCCCGCGCGTGCGCCGTGCCGCAGCTGTGAGATCGCTCGCAATCTCACCCGAGCGCTCATTGGCTACGATCAAAGAGATCGCGTCGTCCCATTTGATGCCCGAGGCGGGCAGGGCAGGCATGACGCTGTATCACTTGGAGCAAGGAATATTCAAGCCGACCTGATCGGGCGCAGCTGTCGCTCTCATCTTTGTTGCGGTGGGCGCGGACAAGTCCCGCCAAAGTTCATTCGCGGCAAGAGCTTCGAGGTTCGGTATCAGTTTGGCCTGAACCTCTTGCAAAAGTGTCGGGTGCTCAAATGACGCATAGGGATCTCGCAGACATGACGGAGCGCGCGTTGATCGACCGGTTTCGTGAGGTCGCGCTGGAGGAGCAGATCGCCCTTCTTGACAGCGATGCCGGGAAATTCAGACCGCTCTACGAAAACATGCAGGCGATCGACGCGGAGTTGCGAGGGCGGGGATCTGCGGCGCGCGCGGCATTGCTCACGCTCTTGGACGATGACAATCTGCGTGTTCGCTACGAAGCCGCCGTAAGATGCCTCGGGATAGCGCCGGCGCGCGCTCGACGCGTCCTCGGAGAAATCGTTGCGTCGTGTAAAATGCCGGAGGCGGGCGATGCCGGCATGACGTTGCTGAATCTCGAACGCGGGGTCTTTGCACCCACGTAGGTGTTCGGCCAATCGGGACCGATACGCAGATGAGCGAACTCAGCATCTTGAGCATCGACCAGCTGGTTGACCAATTCCGCGCATATGCTTTGGAACAAGAGATCGCACTCCTCGATAGCGACACGGACGAGTACAACCGTCTCTATGACAAAATGGGGGCGATCGATTCGGAACTTCGTGTACGCGGAATGGAGGCGCGAACGGCTCTCCTACGACTTCTCGATGACGAGAATTTTCGTGTGCGGTACGAGGCGGCGGTGCGATCTACTGCGATTGCTCCCGAACGCGCCCTGGCGACGCTGAAGGAAATTGCCGCCTCTCACAAAATGCCGGAAGCGGGAGATGCCGGCATGGCCTTATACCACCACGAACAAGGAATCTCGAAGCCTACGTAATCACCCGGCGACTCACCCGCATTTCGAATAATCGCAGCTCGTGCACTGGTCGCAGCCTTCGCTGCGGATGAGGGCGGCCTCGCCGCATTTGGGGCATTGCGCCATGCGCCGGCCTTCGCTCTCCGGCAGGTTCACCACCTTGCGCTCGATCAGCTCGGGCGTGGCGCTGCGCTTGGCCGGGAGGAAGCCGATATCGATCAAGTGGCGCTCGATGACGTCGCCGATGGCGGCAAGCAGCGAGGGGACATAGCGGCCTTCCATCCAGGCGCCGCCGCGCGGGTCGAACACCGCCTTCATCTCCTCGACGACGAAGGAGACGTCGCCGCCGCGGCGGAAGACGGCGCTGATCATGCGGGTCAATCCCACGGTCCAGGCGTAATGCTCCATGTTCTTCGAGTTGATGAAGATCTCGAAGGGCCGCCGTCGGCCGTCCTGGATGATGTCGTTGATGGTGATGTAGAGCGCGTGCTCGTTCTCGGGCCATTTGATCTTGTAGGTCTTGCCCGGCAACTCCTCCGGCCGGTTCAGCGGCTGGGTCATGTAGACGACGCCGCCGGCCTCGTAGACGTCGGCGGCCTTGGGCGCGGGCACCGGCAAAGGCAGCTCGCGCTGCTGCCGTTTGTCGTCCTTCGCGTCCTTGCGCACTTCGAGCACGGCGCCGGTCACGTCGTTCGGGCGGTACGTCGTGCAGCCCTTGCAGCCAAGCTCGTAGGCCTGGAGGTAGACGTCCTTGAACTGCGCGAAGGGAAAATCGGCGGGTATGTTGATCGTCTTCGAGATCGAGCTGTCGATGTATTTCTGCACCGTCGCTTGCATCACCAGGTGATCGGCGGGCGCCAGCGACTGCGCATCGACGAAGGCCGCCGGCAGCGGCGCGCTCTCGCCCTTCAAGCGGCGGAACAGGCGATAGGCGTAGTCGCTGACCTCCTCCTCCTTGCGGCTGCCGTCCGGCATCAGCACCCGGCGCGTGTAGCTGAAGCTGAAGACGGGCTCGAGACCGGAGGAGACATTGTCGGCGAAGAGCGAGATCGTGCCGGTCGGCGCCACCGAGGTCAGCAGCGCGTTGCGGATGCCGTGGCGCGCGATGGCGTCGCGCACCTCGGCGTCGAGCTCGGCGATGCTTTCGCCGGCAAGGTACTTCTCCTTGTCGAAGAGCGGAAAGGCGCCTTTCTCGGCGGCGAGCTCGGTCGAGGCAAGGTAGGCCGCACGCTGGATCGCCTTCATCCACCGCGCGGTCAAGGCCACCGCTTCCGCCGACCCATAGCGGGCGCCGCACAGGATGAGCGCGTCGGCAAGGCCGGTGATGCCGAGTCCGATGCGCCGCTTCGCGTGCGCCTCGGCGGTCTGCGCCTCCAACGGAAAGCGCGAGACGTCGACGACGTTGTCCATCATGCGGACGGCGAGCGGCACGAGGCGGCCCAACGCGTCGAGGTCGAGCCGCGCTTCGGGCGTGAAGGGGTCGAGCACCAGCGCCGCCAGATTGATCGAGCCGAGCAGACAAGCGCCATAGGGCGGCAAGGGCTGCTCGCCACAGGGATTGGTCGCGCTGATGGTTTCGCAATAGGCGAGATTGTTGCGGCGGTTGATGCGGTCGA
>DASQHF010000075.1:0-12936 GCA_035632215.1 Micropepsaceae bacterium
CAAGCTTCCCGGCACGACGACGGAATAAGGCGGCACTTTGCCGTATCCGATCTCGCCCGTCGCGCGGTCGACGATCTTCGTGGACGCGCCCAAGAACACGCCCATGGAGAGCACCGAGCCTTCGCCGACGATGACGCCTTCGGCGACCTCCGAGCGCGCGCCGATGAAGCAATTGTCCTCGATGATCACGGGGTTCGCCTGCAACGGTTCCAGCACGCCGCCGATCCCGGCGCCGCCGGAGATATGGCAGTTTTTCCCGATCTGGGCGCAGGAGCCGACCGTGGCCCAGGTGTCGATCATGGTTGCCTCGCCGACATGGGCGCCGACGTTGACGAAAGACGGCATCAGCACCACGCCTTTGGCGATATGGGCCGAGCGCCGTACGATCGCGCCCGGAACCGCGCGAAAGCCCGCGACGCGGAAGCGGTTCTCGCCCCAGCCCTTGAATTTCGAATCGACCTTGTCCCACCAGCGACCGCCGCCCGGCGCGCCTTCGATGAGCTGATTGTCATTGAAGCGGAAAGAGAGCAGCACGGCCTTCTTCAGCCACTGATTGACGCGCCACTCGCCGCCGTCTTTTTCGGCGACGCGCAGCCTTCCTGAGTCGAGTCCGTTCAAGGCCTCCTCGACTGCTTCGCGTTCGGGCCCGTGGCTCGCCGGCGTCAAGCGCTCGCGCCGCTCCCACGCTTCATCGATGAGCTTCTGCAATTCGGCGTTCGTCATGGAATCCCGTTGGTTTCCGACCCAAAATCCCGCTCAAAATAAAGGGTCGATCCGACCATGCGGGACGCCTCAAAGCAAAGCAAGAGGGCCAAATTACGCCATTTCTTAAAGGGACTTTAACGCCGGACGTGGGAGGCTCGGTCGCATGGTCGCCTCCCTCTTAAAACGCCTCTTCTCGAGGAAGGAGCTGCCCAAAAAGCTCTCCTACGAAGAAGCGCGCGCGGTGCTAGAGTCGCATCACGCGACGCTTGAAGAAGAGCTCGCGGCGCGGTCTGACGCCGAGCCCGAGATGCTCTACTACCTCGCCGAGCGTGGGCCAGATGCGACGCGCATCGTGGTTGCGTCAAACCCGGCGACACCTGCGGTCGCCAACCGCTTCCTCGCCGACGACGTCAATCCCGAGGTCCGCGCCGAGCTCGCGCGCAAGATCGGCCGCCTTCTCCCCGATCTTCTGGCCGATGAGCGCGAGCACGTCTGCGATCTCACGTTACAGACGCTCCAACGTCTCGCCACCGACCAGCTGCCGCGCGTGCGTGCCATTCTCGCCGAAGAGATCAAAGAGCTCGATTGCGTGCCGAAGGACGTGATCGACAAGCTCGCGCGCGATGTCGACGAGACGGTAAGCGTGCCGATCCTCGAATATTCGCCGCTGTTGTCCGATACCGACCTCCTCGAGATCGTTGCCACCGCGCGGGCGCAAAGCGCGCTCACCGCGATCGCCCGCCGCCGCGGTTTGAGCGAAAGCGTTTCCGACGCGATCGTCGCGTCGCTCGATATTCCGGCGGTCGCGGCGCTCCTTGCCAATCCCAATGCACGCATCCGCGAGCATGCGCTCGAGGAGGTAATCGACCACGCGCGCTCGATCGAATCCTGGCACGGGCCGCTCGTCATGCGCACGGATTTGTCGCTTCGCGCCATTCGCCGCATCGCGGGCTTCGTGGGAAAGGCGCTTTTAGAGCAGCTCAGCCTTCGCCATGGTCTGGATGAAGAGACACAGAATCACCTGAGGCGCGCGCTCAAGCAGCGCCTAGACAAGCATGACGACGTGGCGCGCAGCGACGAAGACAAGGCGCGCTTCGCGGTGCACGAGGCGCACAAGAACGGGCAGCTCGACGAGCACTATGTCGAAGAGGCGTTGGAAACAGGCAACCGCGACGCGCTGATCGAATGCTTCTCTCTTCTCGCCGAAGCGCCACGGTCGCTGATCGAGAAGATCTTCTCCTCGCGCAGCGCCAAGGCGATCACGGCGCTTGCCTGGCGCGCCGGGCTTTCCATGCGCATCGCGTTCAAGATCCAGACCATGGTGGTGAAGCTCCCGGCAGACGAATTGCTACCCGCGCGGGCGGGCGTCGCCTTTCCGCTCTCGGAAGACGAGATGCGCTGGCACTTGTCGTATTTCGGGTTACCCGAAAAGAAGACGTAGGGCTCAGCGGCAGGTGCCTACAGCACCTCCGCCTTCCGCATGACAGCCTCGCATTTTTGCTTGATCTCGCGCGCGACCTCGTAGGGATCGCCCATTTGGTATTTCGGCAGGAACAGCTCGACCGACAACGGGCCGGCATAACCTTTGGCCGAGAGCTTGCGCAGCATCGTCTCGATCGGCGCCACGCCGTCGCCTGGAATGATCCGGGTGTTGTTGTCCAAGAGCTCGCGCGGCATGTCGGGGACATCCTGGAAATGGACGTGCTGGATCTCGCCCGTGTGGATCTGATCCATGTCCCCGAGTTTGTTGAGCCCCGACCAGAAATGATAGAAATCGAACATCACGCCGAAATTCGAATGCGCCGCTTCGCGCGTCGTTTTGAGCGCGGTTAGAAGCGTCGACATGTAGGGAGACGCGCGCACGAATTCGACACTGACGAGCATATTGAACGCCTTCGCGGTCTCGCCGACGCTCTCCATGTTCTCGGCCACGATCTTGTACTCGTCGGGGTTTAGTTTCCGCATCCCGGCGCTCGTCGTGTAGACCTTCTTGAGGCCGAACGGCGCGAACAATTCGAGGCGACGCTTCAAGCTCTCGATCGCTTTTGCGTGCTCGGCATTCGGCTCGAGCAATCCGTCTACCGCGACCGCGCCGTGCACGAGCGTGAGCCCATTGTCGCTCAAGACCTTGCGCGCACCCTCGCGCGTGTCCGCCCTCAAGAAATCCTCGATCACGAGGGCATTCATCTCGGCAAATTTTATGCCGGCCTTTCCCCAGCCCTCGAGCGAACGCCGATAACCCGCCGCGGCCGATGTGTTCGAGTGCATGCTAAGCGTCATCTTGCGCTCTGCCGCGAACGCTCGTTCGACGGTGCCCAAGGTCACCAGGCTCGCCGCGGCCGTGCCGATCAAAACCTCTCGTCGTGTTGTCATTGTCGTCCCCATGCGATCACCGTAAAAAATCGTCCTTATCGATGAAGGGTGAGATCGTCACCCACCAGCTCGATTGCGCGCTGTCGGCGTTGATGGCGAGCGGCTTGATCTGGCCGGCCTTCACCGCCGCCATGCGTGCATCCTGCAGCGCTTGAGCATTGATGCCTTCCGTTTCCCAGATGACGAGATATTTCGTGAAGGGAAGCCGCGGCGGCGGCGAGGTGGCTGGCGTCGCCGCATGGCGGAAACGCTGCGCCGCCATCCAGCCGGGCAAGGCCAGCACCTCGTTGATCTCCTTCGACAGCGCCGTTTCGAACTCGGCATCGTTTAACCCAACCTTCGGCTCGACGAAATCGAGCTCGACATAGCGATTTGGCCGCGGCGTCTTGTTGTCGGAGACATCGGGAATGAACGGCTTCTTCCTATCGGGCCGCGTCACGCGCGGACCGATCACCTGAAACGTCCCGTTCACCGGCCCGTCCGCGGAATAATCGAATCCGGGAATGAGGCGGCTTTTGCCGCCGGCGATGGCCTCGCGCGATTCGGCTTGGATCTTTCCCAAGTCGTCGCCCTCTTGGTCCCAGATGATCAGATTGCCGCGCCGGTAGAGGGGCTGCGTCGTGCGAGGCATGACCGACACGAGGCGGAAACGCTGTGCTCCGGTCCAGCCTGGGAGCTGAACCAGATCGCCCATATGCATGTTCTGATAGCCGTCGTTGAAATCGAATTCGCGACCCGGCATCGGATCGGCCATCACCAGATAAGCGTAACGATTCTGGCCTTTGGGTGCTTCGCGCGTGCCCGGCTTGCCGATCGACCACTGCGCCTGTGTGGCGGTCGAGAGCATAAGCGCCACGCCGGCGCCGACGAAAAGTTGTTTGAAAATCCTCTTCATGTCGACCTCGTTCCAGATCCACGAACAACATGGCCGAGCGCGACCCGGCCATGTTGCGTTCGCTAGGTCTTTTTCAGAGTTGTCCTTTGATGCGGTTGATGCCTGCCTGCGAGCAATCGTCGTCCTTGCCCGGCGAACCTGAAACTCCAACCGCGCCGAGCACTTCCTTGCCGGACATGATGGGAATGCCGCCTCCGATCCCGATAATGCCCGGGAGCGTTGCGCGTTGGCGTGCGCCTTCGTTCTTTGGATCGGCGATCTGCTTGGCGAAGTTGGCCGACGGCGAGCCGAATGTCAGCGCCGTGTAGGCCTTGCGGCGGCTGTTTTCCATCGTGTGAGGCGCTGCTCCATCGCCTTTGATCTGGGCAACGATCTCACCGTCGCGCCCCACAACGGTCGCCGACACCTGATAGCCCATGGCCTGACAGGCCTCGATCGCACCAGTCGCGACCGCTGTGATCATCTTATAGGTCAGCGCCTTCTGCGTTGCCGGCTGCGCTTGAACAGAAGCGCCAAAAGCGCAAGCCGATGCGATGAGAGTGACGCCAATAAGCCGCTTGGACATGACTTCCTCCTGATCTTTTCCGGTTTGCGAAGACCGCGCGAACAATAATGCATTTGGGCTGCGCCTGTCCTCGTTAGCGTCTCGAATGAGAGCTAACCGGACCGTAATCCGTTGTCGCCGCTGTACATCATCGGCGACTGGCGATAGACCGCTCTTATCAGGAGGGACGCTCATGTCCAGATTGGCAGCGATCATCGGGTTAAGCTTTGGCGCCTGTGCGCTCGCGGCGGGCGCTGCGCATGCTGCAAGCACGGCCTCGCCGCCCGATTTCGCGCCCAATCCTGAAGTCAGCTGGGCCGCGACACCCGGTCCTTATCTTGCGCCGCCGTCGGGTCCCGGGCCCGTGCCTCCTCTTGATGCCCGGCACGGCTCTCCCAACGCGGGCTTTATCGAGAGAGGCGTGCAGCCAACCTTCGAAATGGGAGATCCCGAGGCGCCGATCCTGCAACCATGGGCCAAAGAGCAAGTCCGCGCGCGGAATGATGCCATCATGGCGGGGAAGCCCGGCTTTACCCGCCAGGCGAGCTGCTGGCCCAACGGCACGCCTGCGTTCCTTCTCTATCCGCAACAGCCGGTATTCTTCGTGCAATCGCCCAAAGAGGTGCTGATGATCTGGCAGGGCGACCATCAGGTCCGCCGCGTCTACCTGGACACGGCGCATTCCAAAAACCCGAAACCGTCCTGGTACGGAGAATCGATCGGCCATTACGAAGGCGATACGCTGGTCGTCGACACGATTGCGATTTCGGACAAAAGCCTCGTCGACAATTTCGGCACGCCGCACACCGCGCAGCTTCATACCATCGAACGTTATCGCTTGTCCGACGACCGCATGCGGCTCGAGGTGAGCCTGCATGTCGAGGACCCGGGCACCTTCACGACGCCCTGGGACGCGATGCGGCGCTACCGGCGGGTCGAGCCGCGCGTCGCCGAGCCGCCGAAAAGAGCCGACGATTTTCTCTCCGCGGCCGGCAATGCCGGACCGATGCTCGAATCGAGCTGTGCGGAAAATCCGCACGGACTGTTCGATGCTCCCGGAACCTTGCCGATCCCGAAGGCCGACGCACCCGACTTTTGAGGTTATTGCTCCCTTTTCTGGGCTCTCTGGATCTCTTCAGCCAGCTTGAGCCATTCCCTAGCAACCTTGAGGTATCCGGCGCGGTGCCCCGGCCGGGCCGCTCTCGCCAGTCCTTTGGTTTGCTCTGCCAAAAGACGGCATAAAGCCACACGATCGGCAGAGTTGAGTCTCCGAAATTCTTCCGCGTTGAATTTGGGAAAATCGGGCATGGCTCCCCCTTTATGGGGTGTGCCCTCCATCCCGCTGGCTGGCAGCGTAAGGCCAAGCCAACGGTTCCTTCAAGCGAATTTCCCATGACGGGAGAGGATGGGGCGTGGAGCTATTAGCGCTTCAAAAGTCGGGCTTTGCCGCTGTCGGAATCGCCACATCCTTTTCGGTCCCGAACTTATGTGGGTTTTCGGCGCAGATGCTTTCTTCCCACTCGGTCACCTGGGGACGATAGGTCATGGTCGCGGTCCACGGCATCGTGAAGACGCCTTCATCCTCGACCGTGAACTCGAGCTGTAGGTGCTTGCCCTTGTAGTTGAGATTGACGGTGTTCAGCCCGACTTGAAAATTTTCTTTCGCGTCCCGGTCGAGCCCGTCTTTGGCTTGGTCGTAATCGAGCAGCCGATAGCGTTCGACGACGTGCAGCGCGGACGTGTGCGGCGTGCCGTACCAATCGAGCATCGCATAGGGCCCTATCTTGATACCGACAGTGTCGATAACAAGCGTGTCGCCTTCGAAATGTCCGACCGAATCCCCATACCAGGAGGGCGTCACGCGTTTGGGATGTTGCTGGTTCATCCGCACATGACGCACTTCGTGATCCTCGTAATAGAGGAAGGTAACCTCGTTCTTCTGCTGGAGGACCTCGATTGCCGTGGTCGTGAAAACGAAGGGAATCCCACCGGGCCAACACTGATTGCGCGGCGTCGGATAGCCGATGCCGGCCTGCGAGATTTCGCCGTGCCTCTTCACGATCTCGGCGGCTTCAGGCTTCAGGATCGGGTTGTGGTAGTCGCCGACAAGCTGGCGATTGTCGCTCGTGATGCCGCGCCGCGAGAGGTTCGTGATCGAGGTCGGGCCCGAGGCAAGGGGCTCGTAGCCGGTGATCGAAGTGTGGGCCCACACGCCGGACAGATCCGGAACGGACGCAGATGCGTTTCTAGCGATTGGCGACGCCCCTTGCGCCAAGCCGCATGCTGTCGCCGCCAGCAGTGCGACGGGGAAGAGGAAGGTCTGCCGCCGTATCTTCATGCGTGGTCTGCGGGACTAGCTCAGAAGTCCGACTTGGTCGCTACCGGTATCGGCTCTTCCTTCTGGCCGAAGGGATTGAAGCTCTCTCCGTCGGCGCAACGCGATTCGATGATCGGCCCCTGCGATTTGCGGTAATGCATCTGAAGGTTCACCGGCTGGATGAAAGATGCCGGATCGTCGATAGTGACTTGCGCTTCCAGGGTCTTGCCGCCTTCGATCAGGTGATAGCGCTCCACGACATGCAGCTTGTCGCTGTGGGGCGTGCGGAAATTGTCGATAAAGGTCCTCGTGTCCTGGGCGATGGTATCGACCACCAGCCACTCGCCGTCATAATGCCCGACCGATTCTCCGTACCACGACGGTTTCGGATTGGTCGAATGCGGCACGTTCATGTAGATGTGACGCACGGTCTGATCGCCCTGGCCGATCGTGAGCACTTCCTTCGGCGTCTGGACGAAGAAAATCGGCTGCACGACGCTGTTCATGGCGACAGGCACTCCGGTCGCCCAGCAGCGCGATGCGCGCGAATACATCGCAAATCCCGTATCGGAAAGATCGTTGGCTTTTTTCAGGCCGTCTCTCGCGAACGGGGTCAAATTGGAATTGTTGAGGTCGGCATAGGGAAAGGTCGGCTGTTGACCGGTATTGTTGGCGACGAGCGGCCGCGAGGGTTCCTGGCCGACCGGAGACGGGCTTCCCGGCATCGGGATTATGCCGCCGCGCATGGTGACCCATCCGGAATTGGCGGAAGAGAAGTCGGGATAGGATTTGCTCGGCTGTGCAAGCACACCAGACGCAAACCCCGCCGCAACAACGGCGCTCGCGACAAGCGATGTTCTCAAGATAGACCCAAGCACGCTCGTTCTCCTTCGCTATTCTCGCTAAGTGGGGTCAGACGCTACCGTCGGCACGGCTGGTGTCTGACCCCAATTATTACAATCACTCTCCGAGCGGATTATTGACGCAGTCCGCCGAACTGGACTCCCATTCCCTCCGGGTCCTTGACCTGGAAGCTGGTCTTGGCGCTGCCCGTGTATTGCAGACCGCGGCGCTTCAGTTGCGCCTCGAATCCATCCTTCTCGACATCCCAGTTGATCACCGTGTAGGCGATGTGGTCGACCTTCGCCGGCTCGCCCTTAGCCCGATTACGGGGGATGAGGATGTTGTTGCCGAACACCAGACGGCACTGCATCCCGTCGTCCTGGGTGACCTTCATGCCCAAGAGATCCACATAGAAGTCGCGGACCTTCTTATAATCGTTGCAGGAATAAGAGATGTGGTTGACGTAGCCCGCCTCGAGCTTGCCCGTGGGCTTGGGGGCCTCGGCACCGAGGACCGTTGTCGGCGCGACCGCCGCTGCGGCGGTGATGGTCAAGCTTTGAACGAGCTGCCGCCGGCTCATTTTCCCCTGTTCGAAATCCTGAACTAATTTTGCGATGATGTTTTCCATAGACTGTCCTCCCGTTGGCCTATCCGCGCCGGGAGTGGTTCGCGCTTCCCGGGCTGGAACGTCACTATACAAGCTGCGGAGGCGAAGTCCTATCGGTGCTACTTCCAAGACGGTTGCCTTCAACAAGACCTGGGAACACGGGCTTTCGGGCGACCGGGCCTCCTTCGGCGAGCCACAGAGGCTTGGGCGGCTAGCCTTTTTCGATCAGCGTGCCAGCGCCATGCTCGGTAAAGAGTTCAAGGAGGAGCACATGGGGTACGCGGCCATCGAGGATGACCGCGGCGTGGACGCCGTTCTGCACCGCGTCGATCGCGGTCTCGATTTTCGGGATCATGCCGCCCGAGATCGTGCCGTCCGCGATCAGTCCTTTGGCTTCGGCGACGGTCAGATGCGAGACGAGATTTCCCTCGCGGTCGAGCACGCCCTCGACGTCAGTCAAGAGGATCAGGCGCTCGGCCGCCATCGCGCCCGCGACCGCGCCCGCCACGGTGTCGGCATTGATGTTGTAGGTCTGGCCGTCGGGGCCGAGCCCGATGGGCGCGACGACCGGAATGAGATCGGAATTGATGATCATGCGCAGCACGTCGGCGTCGACCCGCTCCGGCTCGCCGACGAAGCCCAAATCGACGGGCACGCGCGTCTTCGTCGCTGGATCGAGCCTCGTGCGCTGAACCTTCTTCGCCACCACCATGTTGCCGTCCTTGCCCGACAGCCCCACCGCGCGGCCGCCGGCCGCGGTGATGCCAGATACGATCTGCTTGTTGATCGAGCCCGATAGCACCATTTCGACGACTTCCATCGCGGCCGCATCGGTCACGCGCAATCCGTCGACGAAGGACGACGGAATGTTGAGTTTTTTCAGCATCGCGCCGATCTGCGGTCCGCCGCCATGCACCACCACCGGATTGATCCCGGTCTGCTTCATCAACACCACGTCCTGCGCGAACTCGGTGGGGAGCCCCTCCTCCATCGCGTGCCCGCCATACTTCACGACGATGGTCTTGTTGTCGTAGGCGAGGATGTAGGGGAGCGCCTCGACGAGCACGCGCGCGGTCGAACGCCAGCGCACCAGGCTGCGCAGGCGCTCCTCGCGTGTGGAGTCGTCTTGGATGCTCAAGCTGCTCGCTGCCCCCAGAAGACGCGGCGCTTATAGCGCATAGGCGAGCCTCGAACCAAAGCAAAGTTCCTCAACAAGCTAAGCCAAAGCTAATGCCGCGAGAGAGGCGCGAAGTTCAGGGATTCCTTGGTTGGTCTCCGCCGAGGTCACGAGAATCTCGGGATGCGCGGCGCCGTGACGCCTCGATTGCGCCGTGATCGTCTTCTCGATTTCTGTGAGTTCTTTGGCTTTGAGCTTATCGGATTTGGTGAGCACGAGCTGGTAGGAGACCGCCGCCTGATCAAGAAGTCCCATCGTCTCGAGATCGTTGTCGAGCAATCCGCGCCGCGAATCGATGAGGAGAATCACGCGGCGCAAGTTCGGCCGCCCGCGCAGATAGGCGAAAACGAGCTCTGTCCAGCGCGCGGAGTCCGCTTTTGATACGCGCGCATAACCGTAACCAGGCAGATCGGCGAGCATCAGCCGGTTGCCCAAGTCGAAGAAATTGATCTCGCGCGTGCGCCCGGGCGTGTTCGAAACCCGCGCCAGCGATTTTCTCCCAGTGAGCGCGTTGATGAGGCTCGACTTACCCACGTTCGAGCGGCCGGCAAAGGCGACCTCGGGTAAACGGGCTTCCGGGATGTGCTCGAGCTGAGATGCGCCACGGAGGAACTCGCAAGCTTGCGAGAACAGGATACGTCCTTCTTCGAGCGCTTTGACGTCAGGCGCCTCGGGCATGGATCATGCCCCTAATCCGGTGGACCGGCGGGCTTCTCCGGCGCCTCACCGTGTTTAATGCGTCCCCACATGCCGCGCAGGCGATCGATGAAGTCGATGGGGGTGCCCGTCGATTTCATGATCACGACCTGCTGGATAATCGATAGCGCATTGTTCCAGCTCCAGTAGATCACGAGGCCGACGGGAAAGTTCGCCATCATGAAGGTGAAGATGAGCGGCATGAAACCGAACAGCTTCTGCTGCACCGGATCGGCGGGCGGCGGGTTCAAGTTCGTCTGTAGCCACATCGTGATTCCCATGATGATCGGGAACACGCCGAGCACGAGGAACGGTCCGAAGAGGGGCAGATGCGAAGGATCCCAGGGGATGAGCCCGAAGAGGTTGAAGAGGTTGGTCGGATCGGCCGCGGACAGGTCCTTGACCCAGCCGAAGAACGGCGCCTGGCGCATGTCGATGGTGACGAGCAGCACTTTGTAGAGCGAGAAGAAGACCGGGACTTGGATGACCATCGGCAGGCAGCCGGCCAACGGGTTTACCTTCTCCTTCTGGTAAAGCTGCATCAGCGCCTGCTGCTGCTGGGCTTTGTCCTCCTTGAAGCGCTCCCGTAAGCGTTCCATCTCGGGCTGGAGCTTCTTCATCTTGCTCATGGCCCGATAGGAGGTGTTCGCGAGCGGGAAAAAGAGCGCCTTCACGAAGACCGTGAAGATCAGGATCGCGATGCCAAAATTGCCGACATATTTGTAGAGAAAGTCGAGCGCTTGAAACATCCATTTGGTGAGCGGGAAGAACCAGCCCCAATCGACCGCGCGGTCGAAGCGCTGGATGTGGAGCGCGTTCGTATAGTTGTCGACGATGTCGACGACCTTCGCGCCGGCGAAGAAATGCTCGACCAGCGTTTGCGAGCCGCTCGGCGGGACGACATGCGTGCGCGTGACGTAATCGGAGCGGTAGGCCTTGGTGCCCGCCGTATCGTAGGCCATGAAGGTCGCGGTGATGTCCTCCGATTGGGGAGGAATGGCAGCGCCCATCCAGTATTTATCGGTGATGCCGACCCAGCCGCCCTGGCTGTCGAACTTCTTCATCTGGTTCTTGTCGGCGAGCGCGGCGTAGGTGTCGTATTCGGCGACGTTGTTGAAGGCGCCGATGAACCCCTCATGCACCACCCAGTAATGCGGCGCGACGGGGAGATTGCTGCGATAGACGAGCGCATAGGCCGAAAGCGACACGGGCAACGAAGCGTTGTTATTGACCGTGTCCCGGATCGTGAACATGTAGTTCTCGTCGACCGAGACATGGCGGGTGAACACCTGCCCCTCGCCATTGTCGTAGGAGAGCTCGATGTCCTTGCCGGGCGCGAGCTTGTTGCCTTGGGTTTGCTTCCACTCCGTGTCGGCGCCCGGCGTTTTCGCGCCAGCGGACTCCGGTCCAGGAATCCAACCGAACTCGGCGAAATAAGGGTGTTCGGCGGCGCGCGGCGATAGGAGCTCGATCTCAGCGCTCTTCTGATCAGGCGTCTCGCGGTAGTTGCGCAGCTTCAAATCGTCGAAACGACCGCCGGTGAGATTGATCGAGCCGTCAAGCGTCGGTGTGTCGACGCCGACGCGGCCCGCCGATTGTTGCGCTAGTGCCTGTGCCCGCGGCAACACCGCCGACGCGGGCGCAACCGCTTGCGGTGCACCGGGCGTTTGCGGCGATGGCGTCGCGGCCTTCTGCTGTTCGGCGACCAACTGCTGGCGCGCCTGCTCCTGCTGCAATTTCGGCGCTTGAATGAAATAGCTCCACCCCAGCACGACGACCAAAGCGAGCATGAAAGCGAGGAGCAGATTGCGTTGTTCAGGCATGAACGAAGAACAACCTTCTAATGATGGGACGCAGAACGGGGGACGGGATCATGGCCCGAGCTGCCGCCGAGAAACGCGATCGGGTGGCAGCGCGACAGGCGCTTCAGCGCAAGAAAGCTCCCGCGAACCGGTCCGTGAAGGCTCAAGGCTTCCAGCGCATAGGCCGAGCACGAGGGCTCGAAGCGGCAGCTTTTGGGCAACATCGGCGAGAGCGTGTAACGATAGGCGTAGATCGGTGCACTCAAGAGCGTGACGAGGAAGCGGCGCGAAAGCTCGCGCAGCGTCTTGCTCAACTCCGTCCTCGTCCTCATGGCGCCTGGTTGGTTCCTTTGGGCACGCCTTGCGCTGAAAAGGCGTCATGGATGGCGGCGAGCGCCGTGGTCAAGTCCCGGCTTAAATCCGCAAAGTCGCGCGAGATCGTTGCGGCGCGGGCGATGAGAACATAGTCATGCCCCTCACGCGCTGAAAGGGGAAGGATGGTGTACGCCGCCGCCTTTAAGCGGCGCTTGGCGCGATTGCGCTCGACCGCGCCGCCCACCTTGCGGCTTGCCGTGAAGCCGACGCGGAAAGCGCCTTTCGTGGTTTCCTTGAGGGGCGTCGCGCAGGCCTCGAGCGTCAAGCCTGGCATCGAACGCCTCAAACCCCGCTGCGCGCGCAGGAAATCCGCCCGCGTCTTCAAACGCTTCGAGGCAAGCTTGGGGGAAGCCCGGTTCAGGCCGACAGTCTCTTGCGGCCGTGTGCGCGGCGGCGGGCCAGCACCTGGCGGCCCTTCTTGGTCGACATGCGCTTACGAAAGCCATGCCGGCGTTTGCGGACGATCTTGCTCGGCTGGAAGGTGCGTTTCACGGGCGATGGCTCCGGCTAGAGGGGCCGCTGTCAGGCCCTTTAAAGAGCCGAGCTTCTAAGAGGGCGGGACCTTGAGTGTCAACCGGAGCGGCCGGGGAACCCGGCCGCTC
>DASQHF010000076.1:0-10504 GCA_035632215.1 Micropepsaceae bacterium
AAGTGAAAATGCGAACGGCCCTAGATGCGCCAACCAACGCCCTGGACGCGCACGAGCAGAAATTTGTTTCCAACATCCGCAAACATGGTTGGTGCAGCACGTCCGTATTTCCCGAAGACAAGAGCCACGGATTTACTTACACAACCGGATTTTGGGTAACTTTGGGCTGCCCCGAAGTCATTCTGTTCTCATTGGATGGGAAGAAGGCGCACGACATCTTGTGGGACCTGTTTCGGGACACGAAAGCTCGTGGCCACATCGCTGTGGGTAAATACGTTCCTGATATTTTAGCGAATGGCGGTGCCTACTTCTTTCCGGTCAGCACACAGCGCTATCCCGAATACCTTGGTTGGAGCCGATGGTTCTACGCTGGGGACGACTTTCCATGTCTACAGCTCGTCTGGGGAGACACACGCGGCGTTCTTCCCTGGCAATCCGACTTTGAGGGGCGGTTCGAAAATTCTCAGCCGGACTTGTCCTCAGAGGGCTGGATCAAACACCTGACCCAGTGATCGCCGTCGGCTGCAACGGCTCGATTTAGCGCATGATCCTCCAGGTCAGACGCTGAGAAGGTGCTTAACGTCAAACGTTCTGTTACATTTCCGTGGCGAGGAGACATGCACGCCAGTCCACGAATGTTACCCCTTGGCGCTGGCGCCAGTGTGGTTTTGTGCGCTTCCTTCAGCTGGTCCGTCTTGGCCGAAGAAGCGGCTGCTTCAACGCCCGACTTCTCGGGCAATTGGGCGCGGCCCTATATTGGGTTCGAGCCGCCGGCCTCTGGCCCCGGCCCGATCGTCAATCGCTCCCGCATCGCCGGCCAAAGCAACATCAATCAATTCGTCGGCGATTACACGAGCCCAATCTTGAGGCCTGCGGCGGCCGACGCTGTGAAGAAGCACGGCGAAATGGAGCTCAAAGGCCTAACCGCGCCCAATCCCTCCAACCAATGCCTGCCGATGTCGCCGCCCTATATCCTCCAACGCCAGCAAATCGAGTTTCTACAGCAGAAGGACAAGATCACGATTGTCTACGCCGAAGACGATCAGGTGCGCCGCGTGCGCTTGAACGGGAAACATCCCGCGCGCGTCGCCCCGAGCTGGTACGGAGATTCGGTCGGCCGCTTCGAAGGCGACACGCTCATCGTCGACACGGTCGGCATCAAAGCCGGGCCGCATTCCATGATCGACTCCTACGGTACGCCCTATAGCGGCGCGCTGCACGTGGTGGAGCGCTACCGGCTCATCGATTACGCCGAGGCGCAAGCGGCAGCCGTTCGCGCCGAGACGGAAAATCGCCGCCTCACCGGGGACGCAATCTTAGGCAACGGCGTCGCCATCGATCGCGACTACCAAGGCAAGGCCTTGCAGGTTCAGTTCACAGTCGAAGATGCAAACACCTTCACCATGCCTTGGTCGGCAACGTCGACCTACTGGCGCGCCGACGGCGACTGGACGGAGCGCGTCTGCGCCGAGAACCCGAACGAATACTACGCGGGGCAAACCGCCGGCGTCCCGCGAGCGGCCAAGCCGGATTTTTGAACACACCCCCTCTGTGTCATGGCCCGCGCACGCGGGCCACCCAGGTGATGAAGGTCTCTATCGCGCGCAGGCGCGCGCGAACTGGGTCCCCCGCTTTCGCGGAGGATGACACAGGAGGACGCTGGGGATGACACTGGGGGACGCGGGGGATGACACAATAAGAGGTGTCTTGTTCGCGTTGGGTTAAGGCTGCGTTGACGCTGAATGGTCCTTCGGGACAACGGCTGCGCGCGGGCGTGTTACGTTGCCTCATGATTCGAGCGGCCACGGAGGGCGTTATGCGGATGAACTCCTTGCATTCGATTGCGGCGTTGCTCGCGATTGGGGCGACGCTGTCGGTTTCTGATGCGCGAGCCGCGGTTCCAACCGTCGACGGCCCTTCCGTTGGCAGGATGCACCGCGTCATCATCGTCGATGCCGCGACTCCGGCTGCCCTCAAGGCCAACAACCCGGCCAAACAACCGGCCAATGCTCAAGCGCAAGCGCCGGCTCGATCCAACGCACGCACTTCCCAGCCGTCCGTCCAATCCGAGACCGACGGCGCGGATCAGCAGCGCGTGCGCGCTGCAAGCGCGTTGCCTGCACGGTAAGCCCTAGCCGCCGTATTTCTTTTCCATCGCGGTCATGAAGCCTTGGCGGCGCAACTCGTCGGTGAGGCTCGTGTCGATGTAGTCGGCGAGATTGCGGCTCGCGCCGGGCGGCGCGATGCTGGTGAGCACGTTCTCGGCGCCCTTGGCATCGATCTCGGCGTTCACCGGCGTTTCCGCCTTGAAGTTCGCGTAGCTCGCATCGATGACTTTCGGATCGCTGAGCTTCAGTTCCTTCGCCAACACCGCCTTCGCGCGCGTCCCGTCTTTGATCGCGAGATGATTGCCTTCGATCGTCGCCTTCAAGAAACGCAAGACCGTGTCGCGATTGTTCTTCAAGTAATCGGCGTCGACGACGAGACCGCTATAGAGCCACGGAACGCGCTCGGCATAGAGGTCGGCCACCACGCGCAAGCCCATACTCAAGGCTTCCGTGCGTTGCGGCTCGCCCAAGAGCGTGGCTGCGATCGCGCCGCTCCTGAGCGGGGTCAAGCGCTCGACACCGACCTCTTTCACGATCACGTCTTCGCGCTTCAATCCGAGACGCCTTAGCACCAGCGTCGTTGCCGCATCGCTCTCCGAGCCCACACTGCTGATGCCGAAAATCTTGCCCTTCAGCTCCGCGTCGGTCTTGATCTGCGGCGCGGAGAACATGGTGGCGCGGTTGACATTGCTGAGCGAGCCGACGGCTTTCAAATGATTGCCCGCGAGATTGCCGCGCACCACCGACGACATGCCGATATGCATCAGATGGATGCGGCCCGATCTCAAGTCTGGCCCGGTCTGGCTTCCGCCGACGGTCGGAACGATCTCGAGCTTTAGCCCTTGCGCCTGGTAGAGGCCGGCGTCCTCCGCCATCCAGATCGCAAGAAAGGTGTTGGCGGGCGCGGCCTCGCCGACCTTGAAGGTTGTGAGCTGCGCGGCGTTGGCACGAAAGCCCGTCATGGTCAGAGCGACAATGCCTAAGCACGCAGCGTGACCAAACAGACGCCGGTTAACAATCATCGGCATTGTTTGCGACCGTGCCCTTCATCACCTGGGTGGCCCGCATTCGTGGGCCATGACAATTGTGCGTTTCAGAAATCCGGCTTCGTCGCGCGCGGTATGTCGGAGTCACGGCCCGGGTACCAGGCGAAGTTCTCCGCGCAGGTGAGCTCGTTCCAGGCCATGGCGCCCATTCCGCCGCTGCGATAGGTCATGGTCGCCGACCACGGCATGGTGAAGACGTTCTTGTCCTCGACCGTGAAGCGGAGCTGGAGATACTTGCCTTGATCGTTCGCGACGGGTTTCCCGTCGGGAACATTGTGCTCCTTGCGGTCCTGTTCGAAACCCTCTTTCGCGGCATCGTAATCAACCATGCGATAGCGTTCGACGACATGCAGCGCTTCCGAGTGCGGCGTGCCGTACCAATCGACCATAGAATAGGGCCCGATCTTCATGCCGACCGTATCGACGACGAGCGTATCGCCTTCATAGCGGCCTACTGAGTCGCCGTACCAAGAGGGCGTCACGTGCTCCGAGTGTTGCGCGTTCATGCGCACATGGCGGACCTGGTGGTTGTAGCCGTAAAGGATGAGGACCTTGTCCGGCGTCTGCACGATCTGCGTCGGGCCGTTGGAGAAAACGAAGGGCGGACCTTCGGGCCAACACTGGTTGCGCGGGTTGGGATCGCCGATGCCGGCGACCCCAAGCTCGCCGTGCTTCTTCACGACCGCAGCGGCCTCAGGTCTTAGAATCGGATTCGCGTAATCGCCATTGAGCTTCAGGATGTCGCCAGTGCCGTTCGCGCGCCGCGACTTGTTGACGAGCGAGGTGGGGCCCGATTTCAACGGCTCGAAGCCCGGGTTCGCATGCATCCAGATGCCCGAGAGATCCGGGGCGGATTTCGCGCTATCGCTCGCGGCGATCGAAGGCGTCGCGGATGTCGCTGCGACTGCCGCAAATACAACGACAAAAGTCAAATCCCGCAATTGGGAATCCATCGCTCTTCTCCTTCGGTCTCCTGGGTCCCCCGCTTTCGCGGGGGATGACACCTTTTATGCGTCAACCCTCAGAAATCCGGCTGCTTAGCGGTCGGGATCTGCGCGTCGTCTTCGGTGCCATATTTCCTGGGGTTCTCGGCGCAGACCGTCTCGAGCCAGTCGACCATGGGCTTTCCGTAAGTCACCGTCGCCGACCATGGCGTCGTGAACACGTTGGGGTCCTCGACCGTGAAGGTGAGCTGGAGGTGCTTGCCGCGGTAATTCCAGTCCATGTTCTGCGGCTGGGCGCGGAAATTCTCCTTCTCGTCGCGCGCGAACCCTTCCTTCGCGGTCTCGTAATCGACCATTCGATAGCGCTCGACGACGTGCAAGGCTTCGCTCTGCGGCGTGCCGTACCAGTCGACCATGGCGAAGGGGCCCATCTTGAGCCCGACGGTGTCGATCACGAGCGTGTCGCCTTCGTAGCGGCCGACCGAATCTCCGTACCAGGACGGTGTCACCTTCGCGGGATGCTGCGCATTCATGCGGATGTGCCGGACCTGATGATCGTTCTGATAGATGATGGTGATTTTGTCGGGCGCCTGGAACATCTCCATGCTCAAGGGAAGCATGAACGGGACGCCGTTGGGCCAGCACTGATTGCGCGGATTGTGGAAGCCATAGTGGTTGATCGACTGCTCGCCCAGCATCTTGACCCGCGCCGCCGCCGCGGGTTTGAGGATCGGATTGGTGTAATCGCCGACGAGCTGGAGGATGTTGTTTTGGCCGTCGCGCCGCGACCGATTTGTGATCGAGGTCGGTCCCGACGACAAGGGCTCGACACCGGGGATCGAGGGATGGATCCAGTAGCCGGTAAAATTGGGGATGGAAGCGCTGGGCGCTGCTTTCCCGAAACCCGGCATCAGAGCCGCCGCCATCAACGGGACCACCAAAAGGAAATTCCGCGACGCCATGCTTTCCTCCCTTTTATGGTTGTGTTTGAAAAATTCTACACCTTTTGACCGCGCGCTCTAAGCCCCACACAGCTACCTTTCCGCGACCGGACCGAAGTCGGGGGGCGGGATGCGGTGCTTGGTGGCGGCCTCGTAGGCGGACGCGATCTTCAAGAGCGTCGGCTCCGAGAACGGCCGGCCCCAAAACATGATCCCAAGCGGAAGTTTTGCCGGAACGGGCCCGGTGAGACGCGAACCGTCCTTGGCTGAAGCATCGCGCACGCGGTCATAGACATGCGCTGTGAAGCCTGCGGGCACCGACAATGTCGGAATTCCATGTTGTCCCAACAGTCCCCAAACGGAATTCGTCCTCCCCTCCAAGGGCGGCTCGATCGGCGCGCCGAGGATGTAGGCGGGAATGTTCCCTGAGGGAGAAACCAGCGCGTCCAGGTTCTGCTGCGCCATGCACTGCAGGACGATCTGCTGATTGGCGAAGCGGTCCTGGAAGATGGACGCGAGATCGAGCGTCATGCTCGCGTCGATTTCCTGAAGCGCGGCTTTGCGGTCGATGAAGCCCGCGTCCGGGCGGATGTCCCGATAGAAATTCGACTTGTTGATCAGATCCGTCAGCGACTTGATGTTCCTATCGCCGCGTTCCCTTAAGTAGCGGTTCACCATGAACTTGGTCATACCGTTGTTGGACGCGGCGCCGATGTTGCGGATCGTGGTGCCCTTGGGCACGCGCGACGGATCCTCGAACATGTCCACCAGCTGATTGACGCGGTCGGTGGACGGCTTCCCGTTTGCGTCCGTCGGAAAGAGATTCGGATACTGGTCGATGAACACCTTGTTGCGATAGAGCGGCAAGTACTTGTCGATGCAGGCCTGAAGCAGCGCTCCGCCCGCGCCCGGATCGACGATCGTGGCCCCGATGCGCTTCAAGTCGGCGATCGCACGCTCGGTCAAGTCGATCGCTTCGACATCGGCTTCGTTAAACAGTTTCTTGTCCATGTGCTCGCGGATGACACCAATGCGGATGCCGTTAAGCGACTTCTCGTTCGCGAAGCTGCGATAGGGTTCCGAGGGCGTTCGGCCGATGCTGAACGCGGTGAACTCGTCCTTGGGATCGTAGCCGGCGATGACCTCGAGCACGCGCGCAGCATCCTTGACCGTGCGGCATAAGGGTCCGACGCGCGTGTTCAGCGCCGCGCCAAGCATGCCGTCGCGGCTGACGAGTTCCTGTGTCGGCGCAAGGCCGACAAGACTGTTGTTCTTGGCGGGGTGGTGGATGGAGCCGCCTGTCTCTTCACCGATGGCGCAAGTGACGAGGTTCGCGCCGACGGAAGCCCCCGATCCGCCGCTGGAGGTGCCCGGGCTGCGTTCGGTGTCGTACGGATTGCAGAACGGTCCCCCGAAGGAGCTGCGCGAATTGGGCGTGCCCATCTCGCCCAAATTGGCCTTGCCGATGAGGATCGCGCCCGCATCGCGCAAGCGCTTGACGAAGGTCGCGTCGCGCGGTGGACGGTCGTTCGCATAAGGAGCATCCATGCCCGCCGTCGTACGCATGTCGGCGGTGTCGTACTGATCCTTGATCGCCATCACGACGCCATGGAGCGGACCGATAAGCTTGCCGGTGGACTTGAAGTAAGCGTCCTCTTGGGCCGCCACTTCGAGCGCATCGGGCATGTTGGGATCGTTGTCCGCAACATCGGTCATGCTGCGGGCTTTGTGCGGATCGAAACCCAAGGCTTCGCGTTTGGCAGGCCGCAAATTCAACGTGATCAGCGCGTTCAGCGCATGCGCGTTCTTGATGGGCGTGACCGGTGCGGCGCCCAAGATTCCATCGGGCGCGCGGACGCAGGCACCATTGTAGGCCTTGATGCGGTCCAGATAGAGCTGCACGATCTGCGTCGAGGTCACCTCGCCTTTCTGGATCGCCGACTGGATATCCTCGATCGTCGCTTCCTCGATCTGGAATTTTTTGGGCTGCGCCGTGAGCAGTGAGGGCGCGAGGGCGAGTAAGACGAGTGAGGCTGCGAATCCCAATTGACGAAGCATCGGACGTCCTCCCCTGGCTTCTACTTCTCACCCCTCACCCGGCGCGCCAGTGGCGCAGCTATCGCCGCGCGGCGCGCCGCCCTCTCCCTCAAGGGGAGAGGGCGAGCCGTTTGAGTAGCGTGCGAACGATGGTACCAATTGCCGCCCACGCGTGGAATGACGGAAGTGGGCTTGAGGAGCGGGAACGATGTCGTATGAGACTGATCGGCGAGGCTTTTGCACGATGACCGCGGCGATTCTGTCGCTCCTTCCCATCGCCGCAGCCGCACAGGGCGCGGGAAATCTCCCCGTACTTGCCCCGGGGCTGCACCGTCTCACCTTCGTGCGCCCCGGCGAACCAACCATCAGCTACGCGATCTCGATTCCCGCCGATTATTCTCCTTCGCAACCCGTTCCTCTCATTCTTGCTTTGCATTTCGGCGTGGGCGGCGGAGACGCAACCGGCGCCGGCGGAGACGTGGTGGAGATCCTCATCGGTCCGGCTCTCGAGGGTTTGGGCGCGATCATCGTCGCGCCGGATTCGCTTAAAGGAAATTGGACCACGCCTGAAAACGAGAAAGCGGTGAACGCTCTGCTCGATGCCGTGATCGTGCGCTACGCAATCGACAAGAAGAAGGTCGCTGTCACCGGCTACAGCATGGGCGGCCAGGGTTCCTGGCACTTCGCGGAAAAATTCCCGGAGCGGTTCAGCGCGGCGATTCCGGTTTCCGGCACGCCGCCGCAATCCGCCTCCGGATGGAAGGTTCCGGTCTTCGCGATCCATTCGCACGACGATCAGGTCCAGCCCTTTGGCCCGACGGCGACGCGAATCGAGGAACTTCAGAAAGCCGGTGTGAACGCAAAGCTGGTCGCGCTCAACGGCATCACGCATTACCAAATGGACCGCTTCCAAGGCGCCTTGCGGCGGGCGGTGCCGTGGTTGCGAGAGGTGTGGAAGTAGTTATCCCCGCGCGGAGGAGAGGTCGATCGGACCGCCCGAAGCGATGCGGTCAAGTGCGCGTGCGAGCTCTTCGGCGCGTGCGCGCGGCCAGCCGCCATACTCGGCATTGTCGAAGAACTTCGTGCGAATCTCGGCATCGCTCAGAGGCTCATGCGCGCCGCCGCGCATATGACCTTTGCGCACCTCGCGCACGCTGCCGTCTTTGAGCGTCGCGCGGATGTGGCCGGTGAAGTTCTTGGGATACTCGTTCTTGGGGTCGATGACGTAGCCGACCTTCGCGGCGAGCGCGCGAACTTCAGGATCGTGCACGCGCGCCTCGCTGAACTCCTTGAAACCGGCCTTGCCGTCCAGGAATCCGACCGCGATGCAATAGGGCGAGGAGAATTTCGCCGCATAGCCGTTGGGCGGCGAATGCTTTTGCGCGAGCGGCTCCCACAGGCGATGCACGGTCCCCTCGCCCACTTCGCAGACCATCGAGACGATGTCATTGGCCTTCACTTCCCGCGCGAGCTCGATCGCGCAATCGATGAAGGGCTGAGTCATGGTGCCGCAGGCATAAGGTTTGAACGCGAGCGTCTCGAGCACGAAGCGCGAGCCCAAGCCATCCAATAACGGCGCAAAGTCAGGCGACTTCGACGGCGCGAAGGCTTTGTAGAAGCCATGCGTGCCTTCGAGCACCGTTTTCGGGCCGCTGAACCCGGCTTCGGCCAGAAGTGCTGCGCGAATGCCGGACTGCGCGGACGAGCCCGCATGCAAGCGCTTGGTCGAGCTTCCGTCGGCCAAATATTCGATGATGCCCGAGGCGAGACTCCCGGCGATGCCGATGGCGTTGACGATCTGGTCCGCGGCGAGCCCAAGCGCGGTCGCAACTCCCACGGCGGCTGCCGGCGCACCGAACACCGCCGTCGGATGGAACGAGGCCTTGTGGGTTGCCTGCGGCGCAACGAGACTCATGCGGCACATGATCTCGACGCCGGCGGCGACTCCTTTCACCACTTCGGCTCCGGAAAGTTTCCGATGCTCGCAGGCCGCAAGCACGGCCGGCACGATCACGGCGCCGGAATGGACGGGCCCGCCTTCAAACGTGTCGTCATAATCCTCGCCATGGGCGGCGGTGCCGTTTACGAGCGCGGCATCGTAGGGGGCAAAGCCCCGCGCATGCCCGATCGCGGTCGACGGGCCTTGCGCGACGGCGCTCGAGAGAGCCGCCTCGACATAATCCTCGTTGCGCGCGGCGAGGCAGAGACCGCTGACGTCGAGCAGAAGACGGCGAACCGTGTCGCGCGTCTTCGGCGCGAGCTTCGCGGCATCGAGAGATGCGGCAAAGCGGGCGATGTCTTGAGCAACGGTCATGCGGGCTTAGGCTTTGCGCGCGCCGCTCGCCATTCGTTCAGGAGCGAGGCAAGCACGATGAGCACCGCGAGAACGAGGAAGGTGATCGCGATCGGATCGTCGAGAAAGATCGAATTGTCGCCACCGGAGAGCTGAAGCGAACGGCGGTAATTCGATTCCACGAGATTGCCGAGCACGACGCCCAAGACGGCCGGCAGAAACGGGAAACCGAAATAGCGCATGAAGTAGCCGAACAAGCCCGCGGTGAGCACGATGCCGATGTCGAACAGCGACATGTGAACGGTGTAAATGCCGGAAAGAATGAGCGCGCAGATGAAGCCGGCGAGATAGGGCCGCGGCCGGTTGACCAGCCACACCGCGATCGGAAGCAGCAAGCTGCCGACGATCACTTGCGCGGTGTCGGCGATGAAGGAGCCGGCGTAAAGCCCGGTCACGACATCGCCATTCTGCTCGAACAGGCGCGGACCCGGAAGCAGCCCATGGATGAGCAGGCCGCCCAAGAGCACGGCCGCGGAATTCGAGCCCGGAATGCCAAAGCTCAAAAGCGGGATCAAGGCCGTGCTCGCGACCGTGTTGTTGGAGGCTTCCGGCGCGGCTACTCCCTCTTCCGAGCCGTGACCGAATTTCTCCGGCTCCTTGGACCAGCGCTTCGCCTCGTTGTAAGCGATGAAGGCCGCGATCGTGCCGCCGGCACCAGGCATCAGTCCCTCGAGCGTGCCGATGGTGCAGCCCACGACCTGAGAACGCGCGATCTTCTTCATCATGGGAAAACGCGGCAGGCGCACGCGGATCGAGGTGTTCGGCTTCATGGTCGTTCGCGTGACGCGGGCCCGCGTCATCAGCTCGGTGACCGCGTAAAGCCCGACCATGACGAAGATGGGCGCGATCCCGTTCAGGAGATCGGGCGAGCCGAAGGTGAACCGGCTCACCCCCGACACGGAGTCGGTGCCGATAGTCGCGACCATGAGGCCGAGCACGGCCGCCGCGAGGCCTTTCAAGAGCGATTTGCTGGAGAGGCTCGCGATCACCGAAAGACCCAACACGCCGAGCCCGAAATAAGTCGTCGGCTTGAAGAGAAGCGCCAAGCGCGAAACCGGCTCGGTCAAGAGGATGA
>DASQHF010000077.1:0-12656 GCA_035632215.1 Micropepsaceae bacterium
GTGCCTGGCTGTAGGCGCTCTGGTTCGAGGCGTCGTTCGCGGCGATCATCATGTCGGCCTGACCGATCATGCCGCTCATGACGAGCTCTTGGCCATTCAGCACCTGGGTCTGCGCCATCTCCTCCGGGCTCGATTGGGAGAGGCTTTGCGCGGACGAAGTCTGAGCAAACGCGCTCAACAGAGCCAAGCTCGCCACACCCCCCAGAACTTTGGTTGATAGCGTCATGGTCACTCTCCTTCACTGGACGCGAAACGGTGTCTTTTGAGAGGAAACGCGCCGCGGAACCGACTGTTCCGGCAGAACATTTTTGATCTCATGCGAGGGCTTAAAACGCGCGAACGGTTCTTTCGTGCCTCGCCGCTCTGTAGCGGCAGTGACAAGGGCGCGTGCCCATTTTGCCCCGCAATTGCGGTCACGGCCAAGCTGGCCGGCCCGGTTGGGAACCGTTAATCCGTAGACTGAGAGTTAGCCGGTAGCGATGTATTCCTTGAGCGCTTGTGCTTCGCGCAACGTCTCCGCAATTCGCGTCTTCACGACGTCGCCGATGGAGATGATGCCCGCGATCTTGCCCTTCTCCACGACCGGCATGTGGCGGAAGCGGCACCGGGTCATCGTCTCCATGATGTCCTCGATGGTGTCGTTCTCGGTGCAGGTAGCGACGTTCTTGGTCATGCACGCGCCAACGAGGAGGGTGAGTGCGTCCACACCTTCCTCCGCCATCGCCTTGACGATGTCGCGCTCGGAAATGATCCCAGCGAGCGTGCCTTGCGGCGATAGCACCACGAGCGCACCGATCTTGTTCTTGGTCAGCACGCGCGAAGCCTCGAGAAGCGTCGCATTGGGCGGGATGGCGAGAACGTCGCGGCCCTTCTCCTGGAGAATGTGAGACACAAGCATCGTCGATGCCTCCTCGAATTAGGATGGGCCCAAGGGCGGCGAGCGCTCGCCAATCGCGACCGGCTCGCCAAGGCAACGCTTTTGTCGCGTGCAGGTGCCGTCGGGTGCGGGATTTTCCCCGCTTTTGTCCATCTTGCGCCTTGAGTTCGCCGGCGGGCAAGCGCGTTCGTGGACTCATGTGAGCCCATGGGGCGGCGAGACTTGCCAGACTCCCGGAAAAGCGGTCAAAAGGTCGGTGCAGGCGTACGGAGACGTGGCCGAGAGGCTGAAGGCGGCGGTTTGCTAAACCGTTATACGGCCTAAAAGCCGTATCCAGGGTTCGAATCCCTGCGTCTCCGCCAGACATGAAAAAGGGGCCCCGAGCGGAGCCCCTTTTTTGACCGAGGACGGAAGGGTCAGTGCGCGACGCGCGCCAGTACCTCCAGATAGTCTTCATGGATGATATAGGCGATCGCGATCGCGCCGAGGCTCAAGCACGCCGGCACGAGGATGACCTGGATGAGCGCTTCGAAGCCGCTGATGGGGCCGGTCAGGGTGGCAAACTCGCCGCGCAGGAAGTCCACGAGTCCAGGAGCGGTGGGGCGCGCGTTCTTGCCTACGCGGCTCATCACCAGCGGTAGCCCGAAGAACATCACACCGGTGAAGAAGGCGATCCCGACGTTGAAGAACGCTTCCGGATTGCCCGTAAAGACCGTTACGAAGACGCCCACCAGCACGGCCCAGCAGGCGAGAAATATCGCATACAAGCCGTTGGGGAGCTGATCAGCGACTTTGGGGACCGCGGCTCCGCGCTCAAGCGCCTGCTCGATCGAGCGATAAACTCTGAATTGGGGCGCGACATCTTCGGCGGTGCCGAGCGCGCCCGGGGCATTAGCTATCTTTCTCATGCTCATAGCTGTCGTTCCGTTTTTTCTACGTGCGGAGCTTAGACGGCACCGGGCTGACGCCTTTGATGTAGGTCAACCTTTGCAGACGAAATGTCACGGGCGCGCAGTCCACTCTGCTTGCAACACCCCATGCTTGGAAGTTTTTTCGCTGCCCAGGTCGAAATCGCGCAATTGAAAGCGTCATTGTGCCGGCAGAGCATGAGGCTCGGCCTCGAACAACAAGGGAGACGTCGATGCAATACCTTCTGGCACTTTACGTGAACGAAGCCCAATGGCCGAAGATGACCAAGGCCGAGCAGGAACAAGGCATAGCGGCCTACCGCGCCTACACCGAAGCGCTGATGAAAGCCGGCGCGCTCAAGGGCGGCAATCGGCTCGCGCCGACTTCGTCCGCGACGACGGTTAGGCTCCACGACGGCAAACCCAAGGTGCTGGATGGCCCCTACGCCGAATCGAAGGAACAGCTCGGCGGATATTTCCTCATCGACGTGCCCGATCTCGATGCGGCGCTCTCTTGGGCAGCGCGCTGTCCTGCCGCCGGTCACGGAGTGGTCGAGGTGCGGCCGCTTTGGACGATGTAGGTGCGGGTGAGAGATGAGCTTGCGCGAAACAGAACCTGCGGGCAGCACCGCTGAAGCGGTCGCCCGCAGGAGCTACGGCAAGCTCATCGCATTTCTTGCCGCGCGCACGCGCGACGTGGCTGCGGCGGAAGATGCCCTTGGCGACGCCTTTGCCGCCGCACTCAAGGAGTGGCCCGTCAAAGGTCCTCCATCCAATCCCGAAGCATGGCTCATGACCGTGGCGAAACGCAGAATCATCGATCTCTCAAGACGCAGGCGAGTCGGCGACGCTGCCGAAAGAGAGCTTACAATGCTTGCCGAAGAGATGAACGCGCCGGCCGATCCTGAATTTCCCGATCATCGTCTCAAGCTGATGTTCGCCTGCGCTCATACGGCGATCGACGCCGCGATCCGTGCGCCGTTGATTCTGCAAACCGTGCTCGGGCTGGACGCGGCGCGCATCGCGTCGGCGTTCCTGATCTCGCCCGCGGCGATGGGCCAGAGGCTTTCGCGCGCGAAGGCCAAGATCCGCGATGCGGGGATTCCATTCGCGGTACCGGACGCGAACGAGCTCCCGGCCCGGCTTGAAGCCGTGCTCGATGCGATCTACGCCGCCTATGCCGAAGGCTGGAGCGACCCCAAAGGCACCGACGTCGCGCGCCGCGAGCTCGCCGAGGAAGCAGTCTATCTCGGTGGCCTGGTCGCCGAGATGCTTCCCGAAGAACCGGAAGCGCTCGGTCTTGTTGCGCTCATGCTGCATGCAGACGCAAGGCGCGAAGCGCGGCGAAACGAAAACGGTGAGTATGTGCCGTTGGAAGCCCAGGATCCTGGCCTCTGGAATCGGCCGATGATCGAGCGCGCGGAAGGCGTGCTCAGCCGCGCAGCCGAATTTGGTGCGATCGGACGCTATCAGCTCGAGGCTGCGATCCAATCGGCCCATGTCGAACGGCGCCGGTCAGGGGCAAACAATTGGCCCGCGATCGTTCAGCTTTACGACGCTCTCCTCGCGCTCATCAGCTCGCCGGTGGCCGCGATCAACCGAGCCGTCGCGCTTTCGGAGGTCGAAGGCCCGGATGCGGCGCTCGCGGCACTCGATAAGCTCGCTGGAGATGCGAGGCTTGCCTCCTATCAGCCCTATTGGGCGGCGCGCGCCTCCTTCCTCGCGCGGACCGGCGCGAGAGAGGAAGCTTCCCGAGCCTACGAGATCGCCATCGGCCTCGAACAGGACCCGTCGGTGCGCCGGTTTCTCGAAACACGCCGCTCGGCGCTGTCAGGTTGAAGCTCGCTTAGGTTTTCATGGCGCTCGATCGGCGATACAACGGCGCGAAAGCCCGTCCGGTCACGACCTTGCCAGAGCTGTTCGTCAAGCAAGCCGCCAATGCGGAGCGCAACTACGTTGTTGCGGAGCTGCTCGCCCGTCCGCTGCCCGACTTGATCGACGAAGCGCGGGCAATCCGCGATGCGCATTGGGGCACGGCGCTCACCTATTCGCGCAAAGTCTTCATCCCGTTGACGCAGCTCTGCCGCGACGTCTGTCACTACTGCACCTTCGCGAAGGCGCCGCGATCGCTTGAGCGCGCCTATTTGAGGCTCGACGAGGTACTGAAGATAGCCGAGGCGGGCGCGCAGGCCGGCTGCAAAGAGGCGCTGTTTACCTTGGGCGACAAGCCCGAGCTCCGCTATCGCACCGCGCAAGAGGAACTCGAGCGGCTGGGCCACGAAACGACGCTCGGCTATCTCGCGCACATCGCGGACACGGTGCGCAAACGAACAGGGCTCCTTCCTCATCTCAATCCGGGCGTGATGACCGCGAACGATTATGAGCGGCTGCGCCCTGTCGCCCCTTCGATGGGGCTGATGCTCGAAACGAGCGCGAAGCGCCTCTCCGAGCCGGGAGGTCCGCACCACGGTTCACCGGACAAATGGCCCGCGTTGAGACTTAAGAGCATCGCGCTCGCCGGCATAGCGCGCGTGCCTTTCACCACTGGGCTCTTGATCGGCATCGGCGAATCGCGCGCCGAAAGGATCGAGGCACTCTTCGCTTTGAACGCCATTCATGCGCGCTACGGCCACATCCAGGAAGCGATCATCCAGAACTTCAAAGGCAAGCCTGGCACGCGGATGGAGAACGCGCCCGAGCCGAGCGAAGAGGAACTCATCTGGACCATCGCGGTTGCACGCATCGTGCTCGATCCTGAAATCGCGGTGCAGACACCGCCGAATCTGAACCCAGGCCGGCTCAAGCGGCTGATGGAAGCGGGAATCAACGATTGGGGCGGCATCTCGCCCGTCACGATCGATCACGTGAATCCGGAAGCGCCTTGGCCAGCGATCTTGAGCCTTGAACAAGAGTGCAATGAGGCCGGCTATCAGCTGGTTGAACGGCTGACGGCCTATCCTCTCTATGTCCGCGTGGCAAAGACCTGGATCGATCGCAAACTCCATGCGGCGGTGAACGCACTCTCTGATTCCGAAGGCTTCGCGCGCGATTGCGCCTGGTCGCCGGGCGAAGACCGGCCCGTGCCGGAGTCCGCAAGTTCGCCTCCGATAACCCGCGAGCCCAAGATCGACCGCGCGCTCGATAGAGCGAGCGATGGGCGCAGACTCGATGAAACCGAGATCGTGACCTTGTTCGCGGCGCGAGGCGGGGCCGCGCGCGCCGTCTGCGAAGCGGCCGACGAGCTTCGCCGCGCTGTCAATGGCGACGTCGCGACCTACGTCGTCAATCGCAACATCAACTACACCAACATCTGCAGCTATGCCTGCTCGTTCTGCGCCTTCTCGAAGACGTCCGCCAAAGCGGGCTTGCGCGACACCCCCTATCTGCTTCCCTTTGACGAGATCGGCGAACGTTCGCGCGAGGCGTGGGAGAAGGGGGCGACCGAAGTCTGCCTGCAAGGCGGCATCCATCCCGACTTCACCGGCCGCGCCTATCTCGAGGTGTGCCGCGCCGTGAAGCGCGCAACGCCCGAGATGCACATCCACGCCTTCTCGCCCTTGGAAGTCCACCATGGGGCAGAGACGCTTGGACGCGACGTGCCCGACTTCCTGCGCATGTTAAAGGACGAAGGCTTAGGCTCGCTGCCCGGCACGGCCGCGGAAATCCTGCATGACGACGTGCGGCGCGAAATCTGCCCGGACAAGCTCTCGACGGAGGAGTGGCTGGCCGTCATCGGAGCCGCGCATCAAGTGGGGCTGCCCACGACCTCCACAATCATGTTCGGCCATGTCGACCGGCCGCATCATTGGGCGGCGCATCTATTGGCCCTGCGCGATTTGCAAATGGAAACGGGCGGCTTCACCGAATTTGTGCCGCTTCCCTTCGTGCATATGGCTTCGCCACTTTACGTGCGCGACGGCTCCCGCAAAGGCCCGACCTGGCGCGAAGTGCTCCTGATGCATGCAATCGGGCGCCTCGTCTTTCACCGGGCCATTCCCAACATCCAGGCGTCCTGGGTGAAGCTCGGGATCGATGGCGTCGCCGCCTGTCTTTTCGCCGGCTGCAACGACTTGGGGGGCGTCTTGATGAACGAATCCATCAGCCGGGCGGCCGGCGCCGCGCACGGGCAAGGGCTGGACCGCGAGACGCTCGAAGGGATCGCGCGAGGCCTGGGCCGCATTCCACGCCAACGCACGACGCTTTACCGTGCGCCTCTTCCGCGCGAACGGACTGCTTGCTACGCTTGATCGTTCCAGGGAGGGTTTAATGAGAACGCAGCTTGTCGCCGCGTCCGCACTATGCGTGCTCGCGGGATCATACTTTGCCTACGCGCAGCAACAGCAGGCTCAGCATCCGATGAGCTTCTTCGTCACCAGCGTCGGGCTCGGCCACGGCGCCAATTTGGGCGGACTCCAAGCTGCGGACGCGCACTGCCAGCAGCTTGCCGCGGCGGTGGGGGCCGGGAACAAGACCTGGCACGCTTATTTGAGCACGCAGGCACGCCCCGGCCAGCCGGCCGTGAACGCGCGCGACCGCATCGGCACGGGGCCCTGGTACAACGCCAAAGGCGACATGATCGCTCAGGACTTGGCGCACTTGCACGGCGACACCATCGAGCTTGCGCGCATGGGCAACAACATCACCAAGGTCTCCGACTTGACCGAGAAAGGCGCGATCGTCCCGGGCCTCACCGACGGCGCCAATCCACGCGATCGGGAATGGGCCTATATGAAGGAACATCCCGAATCCAATCGCCATGAGACGCTTACGGGATCGACGCCCGACGGCCGCGCCTTCACTGACAATCGCGATCACACCTGCAACAATTGGACGAGCGAAGCGAAGGGAACCGCCGACGCGCTAAGGGAAAACACCGGTCCAAACGCGCAAGTCGGCATGTCCGACCGCAACGGTGGCGGTAACGGCTCGTGGAATTCGGCGCACGGTACGTCGGGCTGTGGTCAGGAGGATTTGGGCCGCAGTCACGGCGTCGGCCTCTATTATTGCTTCGCGATCAATTGAGGCGGACCCAATGAGAAAGATTGCTTCGAGGGTCGCCGCGGCAGCCTTGCCGGTGCTGCTGGGTTCATATTTCGCTTACGCCCAGGCGCCAGGTCCGCAGCCCCATCCGATGAGCTTTTTCGTCACCAGCGTGGGCCTTGGCAAAGGCGGCGACTTGGGCGGCCTTGCCGGAGCTGATGCCCATTGCCAGCAGCTCGCCGCTGCGGTCGGCGGCGGGAACAAGACTTGGCGCGCTTATTTGAGCACGCAGGCGCGCCCAGGCCAGCCCGCGGTCAGCGCGCGCGACCGCATCGGCACGGGCCCCTGGTACAATTCCAAGCGCGTGCCTATTTCCGAAACGCAGTCCGAACTGCACGGGGACACGCTCATCGAGGCGCAACGCGGCAGCAATCTCTTCAAACAGACGGCGCTGAACGAAAAAGGCGAAGTGGTCAACGGCTTCGGCGACATGCCGAACCGGCACGACATGCTCACGGGCTCGCAACCGGACGGCCGTGCGTACACGGACAATGCCGACCATACCTGCAACAATTGGACGAGCAGCGGAATGGGTTCGGCCCAGCTCGGCCATTCGGATCGGACCGGCGGCGGGAATACCTCGTGGAATTCGGCGCATGCAAGCCGCGGCTGTAGTCAGGCCGATCTTGTCGCAACCGGCGGCGCCGGGCTGTTCTACTGTTTCGCGGTAAACTGAGCACGTCGATTATTCATCGCTGTCTGGCGTGATGGTGAGGCGCTCGATCTCCCGGCCGCGCAGAAGCGTGAGTGAAGAGGCGATGTTGGCGCGCTCCGGCGTCAACAACCGATGCAGATCATCGACCCCGCCGAGCACGTGATCGTCGAGCTTCAAGAGCACGTCGCCGGCTTCTACGCCGGCGCGCGCCGCGGCGCGACCCTCGAGGACTTCGGAGACCATCACGGCATTCGCCGTCGGCCGGTCGAGGCGGCGCGCGAGCCGCAAGTCGAGCGTGACGGTCTGCCCCGAGATGCCTAGCCGCGCGCGGCGCACGCGCCCGTCGCGCATCAGTCGGGTTGCGACATCTTCGGCGGTGTCGATCCCGATCGCAAAACAGATCCCTTGCGCCCATCCGGCCATCGCCGTGTTGATGCCGACCACGAGCCCGCGGCCATCCACGAGCGGCCCGCCCGAGTTCCCGGGATTGAGGGGCGCATCCGTTTGGATGACGCTTTCGATCAGACGGCCTGAACGCGAGCGCAGAGTGCGCCCGAGCGCGCTCACGATGCCGGCCGTTACCGTCGTCTGATAGCCCAGCGGGTTGCCGATCGCGACCACGAGCTCGCCGATGCGGAGCTTCGAAGAGGAACCGAACGTCGCGTAGTCGAGGCCGCTCGCCGACATGCGAAGGACGGCGAGGTCCGTCTCGGGGTCGTCGCCCACCATGCGGGCGGAGCTTTTGAGACCGGAGGACAGCGTCACGGAAAAATCCTTGGCGCCGGCCGTGACGTGGCTGTTGGTCAGAAGATAGCCGTCGGGCGCGAAGACGACGCCCGAGCCCTGCCCCGTCGGCCGGCCGTCGTCTTTAAGCGCGACGACGCTCGCGACCGCGGGGCCGACACGCTCATAAGCGTGGGCGACGCGCTCAGAATAAGGATCGAGCTCGAGATCGATGCCGAGGGCTTGGGACATTTGCCATAGATGGGCAGCGCGGAAGCACGCCGGCACCCGGTCAGATGTCCAGGCCCGCCATTCGCCCGATGGGCGGGCGGCCTCGAATTTTCCATTCTCATGCCCATCTACATAAGGAGCCCCCGAATGACCGAACCAAATCATCTGATCCAATTATCGAACGCGCTCAGCGCTCTTGCCCAAGGCGCGCGTGCCCATGTCGCCGATGTCTCCAGCAAGGACGGCGAGCATCTCACAGGACTGTTGTGGAAGCCGAATGCCGTCGTCGTCTCGGAACAGGTGCTGCCCGATGCGTCCGAATTCGAGGTGCGTGTCGGCAATGGGACCGTCGCTGCCCGGCTCGCCGGCCGAGATCCCGGCACGAATGTCGCCGTGCTGAGGCTCGAACGCGACCTCTCGGCGGCGCTCCCCGCTTTCGCGGTGCCGAGCGTGGGCGCGCTTGCCTTGGCGCTTGGCGCCGGTGTTTCGGCGCAGCTTTCTTTGGTGCGCTCCGTCGGCCCGGCCTGGCAGAGTCTCGCCGGCAGTACCATCGATCACCGTATCGTTCTGGATCGCACCTTCCGCGCAAGCGACGACGGCAGCGCCGTCGTCGGGGCCGACGGCAAGCTGTTCGGGATTCTGACTTTGGGTGCGCGCCGGCAAAGTCTCGTGATTCCGGCGGAGACGGTCGAGCGCGCGGTCGCCGCCCTGCTCGAGAAAGGCAGCATCGAACGCGGCTGGCTCGGTCTCGCGCTTCATCCGGTCGCCATTCCGGAGAGCTTGAGGCCGGAAGGCTCGCAACGCGTCGGTCTGATGGTGATGGAAGTCGTTGCGGGCGGACCGGCGGCAAAGGCCGGCGTCCTTGCCGGCGACATCTTGTTGTCGGCGGGCGGCGCACCGGCGATGAGGCCGCGCCAGATCGCGCGCCAGCTCGGGCCTTCCTCCATCGGCAAGCCAATGGCGCTGACGCTTGCCCGCGCAGGCGCGATCGTGACGAGCGAAGCGACAATCGAGGCGCGATCGGCATGACCGCCGTGGCTTTCAAACGGAGCCAGGCGCTTCGCATTGGCGTGCTCGCGCGCGATCCCGCCTCGCGCGAAAACCTCGAGGGGCTCGTGCGCCGATTGGGTTTCCAAGTGACGGACGCGCCTGATGCCGCGGTCGTCATCAGCGACGGCGTGACGGAACGGGTCTCTGCGCCCGTGCTCGTGCTTGGGGAGAGCGGCGAAGGCAGTCATTTGCCGCGCAATGCGAACTTGGACCAGATCGAGGCGGCGCTTCAGGCGTTGAGCGTCGGGCTCATCGTGCACATGCGCGAGCCTGAAGGGTTCGAGGACTCGCCCGAGATGGACGAGCGCGCGCTGCTGACGCCGCGCGAGATCGAAGTCTTGACCGCGGTCTCGCGCGGCTTGACGAACAAGGAGATCGCGCGCGAGCTCGACATCTCGCGGCACACGGTGAAATTTCACCTGGAGTCCCTGATGCGCAAGTTGCAGGTCTCTAGCCGCGCCGAAGCCGTGTCCAAGAGCCTGCGGTTGAAGCTGCTGGAGCTCTATCGGCTGTAGCTGCGAGGCGACTTGATTTTCGAGCGACTTCGCTAACTTGAATTCTATCAAGATCGACCTTTGATTCTGCTCGATTTTCCGGCGTGGAAACCAAAATTGTCTTGAATAATTTCTTGAATAGGCACCGCTGTCGTTTCCGTTCGTTGCAAGTGGCAATATATCATATTGCAATATTTTTGCAAGCAAGTTGATCTCATAAAATGTGTCATCTCCTCGGCGCGATTGCGATATCACTCCGCGGCGGCCAAGTCGCCGCTCATCTGGGAACGCGGAGAGAGGATGCCCCGCAGCCTAGCGCACTCTCAAACGTGCAGCAGCTCCGCAAGCGCGTTAACGACGACACGGGGCGAGGCCGGCTTCGGCACGAGCATGCTTTGCGGCCATTCGGCCAGGATGGGATCGTTGTCGATCTGGCCGGAATAGAAGACAAAGGGGATGCCGCGTTCGGTCAGGCGCCGCGCCACCGGCGCGATCGTGTCGTGGCCGAGCTGGATGTCGAGCACCGCGGCCGACAATTCGTCCTCGCCGGCGTGGCGCATGGCATCATCGAGACTGTAGGAGGGACCGATGACGATAGCGCCGGCTTCGGTCAGAAACGCTTCCAGCTCGAAGGCGATGATGGCCTCGTCCTCGGCGACAAGGACGCGAACGCCCTCAAGATCGCCCGGCTTAGGTATCGCCCTCCTCGCCGGGTAATGGGACCTCGATGGTGCAGACGACTCCGCTCTTTCGATACTCATGCTGCACCTTTGCACCCGACAGACCTTTCGCTATCAACCGGCTTCCGAAGCCTTTGCCTTTGGGCTCTTTCACAGCTGGCCCGTCGCGCTCTTGCCACACAACGGACAGAATCCGCTTGTGGTTCCGTTCGGCCAAGCTCCAGTTGAGCTCGACATAGCCTTTCGAGTTCGCCAGCGAGCCGTATTTGGCGGCATTCGTGGTAAGCTCGTGCAGCATCAGCCCGAAGGGAATTGCCTGATCCGCCCGGAGCATAACCTGCGGCCCTTTGAAGCGGATGCGATTGGGCCCTTCGGCGATGTAGGGCTCCAATTGCCCGCGGACGAGGAGCCCGATGTCCGTCCCGCTCCAGCGCGCTTCGAGCAAAAGTCCGTGAGCGCGGGCGAGCGCATCGATGCGCCCATTGAAGCGTTCGAAGAATTCCTCGTTCGAGGGCGCGCTTCGTAGGGTCTGGCCCGCGATCGACTGCACCACGGCAAGCGTGTTCTTGACGCGATGGGCGAATTCGGAGAGCAGCAATTGCTGCCGGCACTCCCAGGCCTTGCGCTCGGTCACGTCGCGCGTGCTCTCGAGCACTAGCCGGTGTCCGTCCATCGGCACCAGCTCGATCTGGCTTTCGACAAGGATGGTGCGGCCATCCTTAGTGACCTGCTGGAGCTCGCCGTCCCAAGAACCCTTCTTGACGAGCTGCTTCTCCAGCGCATCCCAGCTCGAGCCCGGCACTTGCGTCTTCAAGAGGACTTGCTTCTTTTGGCCAACCGCCTCCTTCTTGCTGAAGCCATAAAGCTGCTCGCTGCCGCGGTTCCAGTCGACAATTCCGCCGTCGAGATCCCAGACGAAGACCGGCGCGCGGGACACTTCGACGAGACGCGTCTCGTGGCGAAGCCGCGCCTCGCTTGACCTAAGGGCGTCCTCGATCCGCCGGCGCTCGGTCATGTCGACAAAGGTCGCAACCACCCCGTCGATCTTGTCGTCGACCGTGCGATAGGGACGCAAACGCACCAGGTACCAGCCGCCATTGCGGCTCTGGACTTCGCGCTCGATTGGCGAGAGGTCCCGCAGCACGACCTTGGCGTCGTCGGCCAAGCGCTCGTAATCCAACCTATGGGTAAAGTCCGTGATCGGGCGACCCTCGTCGCTCGCGGTCACGTTGAAGATGTCGGCGAGCTTTGGCGTGAAGCGCTTGATGCGAAGGCTCGTGTCGAGGAAGAGCGTGCCGAAATCGGTCGCTGCCATCAGGTTCTGAAGATCGCTATGGGCGCGCGAGATCGATCCGAGCTTCAGCTTCAGCTCGGAATTGACGGTCTGGAGCTCTTCGTTGATCGACTGGAGCTCTTCCTTGCTCGTTTCAAGCTCTTCCGAGGTCGAGCGGTATTCTTCGTTGATGGACTGGAGCTCTTCGTTCGCGGCCCGGAGCTCCTCGTTCGCGGCTTCCGATTCCTCGCACGTCGTGCGCAACCGGGACTCGGCGAGCTGGAGCTCCTGCTCGAGGCGCCGGATGGTCTCGAGCGCGCCGCGGCCTTCCTCGGGTGCGGCGGTGATATCCGTTGCGGCAGACTCAACCGCCTCGCCTTCGATGAAGACGACGAGCGCGTGACGCGCGGGCATTTCCGCCGGAGTGACCGCGATCGGCCGGACTTGGAAACATGTCCGGTGCGCGACCCCGTTGAACTTCACCGGAATGGGCGGGCTCAAAGTCGTCTCGCCGCGCTCGAACGCGCGGTACAGCGCCGAGCGTAAGGCGAAACGCAGCTCCTGACGCACGAGATCAGTGACGGCGCCCGTCAAGGACCCGCCAGCGGGCTGAAGATAACGGCCCGCGCTTTCCGACAAGTGGATGGTGCGATGGCCTTCATCGACCAGAATCGATGGCGGCGCGATCTTTTCCAGCGCCAGGCGATGGAGGACCGCATCGCTCG
>DASQHF010000078.1:0-3678 GCA_035632215.1 Micropepsaceae bacterium
GCCGCCTTCAGCACGCATGATCCCGACACCAACATCTTCGACCTCTCGCAGCGAAACATCGGCTTCCAGAAGGACGTCTATGCCGAGAACACGGGCGAGGCCGCGCACACGCGCACGATCAACCACATCGCGCTTCGGACCAAGAATCCCGAGCATTGTGCCCATTTCTATACCCAGGTGTTCGGGCTGCCGCTTTTGAACCGGCCGAGCGACGAGAACTTCTATCTCTCCGATGGGCGCGTGACGCTTGTCATCATGCCATGGCGGATCGCGGATTATTTGGGCCAAGACCCGGCGCGCACCGGGCTCGACCATATCGGCTTCAAGGTCGAGAGCGTCGCGGCGGTCGAGCACGATCTCGAAGACATCGCCGGCCAGAATCCGCACATGAAGCCGCGGCCTTTGGGACTGGGCTCCGAAGGCGCGGAACGCCTGAAGCTGTTCCAGAAATGCCCATTCGGATGCCTGCATCTCACCGACATCGAGGGTGTGATGATCGACGTCACTGATAAAGAGCTGAACTGATGGCCGCCCGCGTCAATCACGTTGCGATCGCGAGCGATCAATACGCGCTGAACGGCCGCTTCTACGAGTCGCTGTTCGGCATGAAACCCTCGAGCAAGCCGCGGCCCGCGCGCTCCGTCGTATTGGGCGACGGCTATGTGGGTCTGAACAGCATCCCCAGGCGCGAGGGGCGGACGAGCGGCATCGATCATTTCGGCATCGAGGTCGACGACGTCGAGGACACAGTCGCGCGCATCCGCAAATTCGACTCGAAGCTCGACGCGGTGAAGCGCCCGCCCATCCGGCCCTTCGCCGCCTATTCGGCGCACGATCCCGACTGCAATATCTTCGACATTTCCGGCCCGCAGATGGACAAGAAGGACGTCTACGCCGAGAACAATTGGGCCGCGGCGCGGCGCATTAATCACATCGCACTCCGCACGCGCCATGCCGAGCGCTGCGCGCAGTTTTATGCCGAAGTGTTCGGGCTGAAGCTCTTGAACCGCCCGAGCGACGAGAACTTTTATCTCTCCGACGGGCGCGTGACGCTGATGATCATCCCGTGGAAGCTCGCCGATTATTACGATCAAGATCCGGCTCGCATCGGGCTCGACCACATCGGTTTCGAGGTCGAAAGCGTGGAGAAGATCAAGGCCGAGCTCGAGTGGCTGATCGGCGAGAACCCGCATATGCGCACGCGCGCGATCGGCTACGGGATGGAAGGCGAAGCGCGGCTCAAGCTTTTTAAAAAATGTCCGCTCGGCTGCTTCCATTTGACGGACATCGAAGGCGTCTACATCGACGTCGCGGAAGCGAAGGCGAATTAGTTCAGCAATAAGTTGTCATTCCCGGCCGAGCCCCGGATTTAATCCGGGGCGAGGGGAAGGGAACCCAGGCGCGTCTGGGTCCCCTTCCCTCGGCGGGCGAGTTTACCCTCGGGCCGCGCTAGGCGCGGACCCGGGGGCGCGCCTAGCCGGGGATGACAAAATTGTTGATGTGGGAAAACCCTGAACCAAGTCCGCGCTCTTGCGTTGTCGCTGCGCATTCAAGCGGAGACGGACCATGGGCAATCCCTTCGTGCATGTGGAATTGGCGACGACCGACGTCAAGAAGGAGAAGTCCTTCTATGGCTCGCTATTCGATTGGAAATTCGAAGACACCGAAATGTGCGAGGGTGGCACCTACACCATCATCAAGGTCGGCGACGGCACTGGCGGCGGCATGATGAAGCATCCGATGCCGGGCGAGCCGTCGGCTTGGCTTCCTTATGTCCACGTCGACAACGTGGCCGCGACGACGGCCAAGGCCAAGTCACTGGGCGCCAAAATCATACGCGACGTGAGCGAAGTGCCGGGCATGGGCAAGTTCGCGATCGTCATCGACCCGACGGGCGCGACAATCGCGTTCTGGGAACCGAAGAAACACTGAAACGCACCGCGATGGCATTCCGGCGGGCAAACGGGACGTAAAACTTCGCCGTACGTACCGCTAGACGATACGTTTTTTTTGGCAAACGTACCGTCTGGCGATACGCTCGCATGTGATCAAGAGCTTCGCCGACAAGCGCACGGCTGCAGTCTTTTCGGGCTACGCTGTTCGTGGGCTGCCTTTCGACCAACGGCGGGCTCGAGCGAAACTGCTGGCGGTCGACGCGGCTAATTGGATCGACGACCTGCGGGTTCCACCCGGAAATAGGCTCGAAGCCCTACGTGGAGATCGCGCTGGGCAACACAGCATCCGGGTCAATGACCAGTGGCGGATATGCTTTGTGTGGGAGAACGGCGAAGCGTGGGACGTGGAAATAGCCGATTACCATTTGAGGAATGAGACGATGAGTATAAGGCGCGAAGACGTAGACGCCCGGCGGGTTGATTTCTCGGACGTGCGCAGCGGCCGTCGATTGCCGTCGGTGCACCCGGGTGAAATCCTGCGCGACGAATTTCTCAAGCCGTTAGGCATCAGCGTTTACGAGCTCTCAAAGTCGCTGAAGGTCCAGCGTTCCAGGCTCAATGATGTCGTGCTGGGCCGCCGAGCGATCACGACGGATACGGCCATCCGCCTTGGGCGCTATCTGGGAACCTCGCCCGAATTCTGGATGAACTTGCAGGCGCGCTACGACCTGGATGTCGCCGAACGGACGGTTCGTCGCAGGATTGAAAAGGAAGTGTCGCCGCGCGCAGCCTAGCGCGTTGCCCTACCCTGCGCTGCAGACGACGTTCAAGAGCGCCTGGCGGCCGGCGCCGACCTGGTTGAGCGCGCGGTCGAGCGCTTTCATGAGCTCGTCGGGCCGCTCCACCTGCTCGCCATAGCCCCCGACCGCTTCGATGGTCTTCTCGTAGCGCGTGCCGGGCTCGAAATAGGTCAAGGGCTCGCGGTTGGATTTCGCGGCATAGCCGTCGGGATAGACATCGCGCGTGTTGCGCCGGACCGCGTTCCACATCTCGTTGTTGTAGACGACGGTCAGCGTCGGAAGCTTTTCGGCCTTCCCCACATAATGCGCGGCGACGGGATTGGCGAACATGTAGGAGCCGTCGCCGATGCCGCAGATCACGAGCTTCTCGGGGCTGGCGGTCTTCACGCCAAGCGCAGTGCCCAAGCCCCAACCCAGCGCGCCGCCCTGCCCCAGCGAATAGAACGTGCCGGGCTTGGTGAAGGCGAGCTGATCGGTCGTGCCCAGCGCCTCTTTGACGAAGATGCCGTCGTCGCCGCGGACGCTGTCGATGCAACGATTGATCCAGGCGGGATGGATGGGCGAAGCGTTCTTTGCCTTCTCCAGATTGGCCGCCTGGCGCGCGACCAGCTTCTCGCGGATCTGCGCAATGCGCTTCCTTCGCGCGTCGATGCGGGCGGCCGCGTTCTTCTCGCGCGCGGTCAAAGCATCATGGAGAAGCGGCAGCGACGCGCCGATAACGCCCGTGATGGCGAGATCGCAGAGGAAGCCGCGCAGAGGATAGCTCATGAAGATCGGATCCATGCCCATATGGATGATCTTCGCATCCGCCTTGGGGCTGCGCGATTTTGGGATCCAGGGGACATCGGATTCCAGCACCACGATGACGTCGGCATTGTCGAAATAGTCGTTCAGATCGTAGCCGAGATTCATCGGATGATTGTGCGAGAGGCACATGTAGCGGTGCTTGCGCTGAATCACCGGAATCGCGAAGCGTTCGGCGA
>DASQHF010000079.1:0-13280 GCA_035632215.1 Micropepsaceae bacterium
AGAAGCTCTCGACCTGCGGCGCCAGGAGCAGGCCCTTGTACACAACGGTTCGCGTCGAGAACGATGGCATGTAGAACTGGGTGAGCGCGGGCAGCCGGTGCTTCCTTGCAACCTCGGCCAAGGGATTCTGGGTCTGCTTGCGGATCGTCAGGAGCTTGCGCTCGAAGGCATCCTGGTCCTTGGTGCGCGATCCGCGGCCGATGATCGCTTGGCGGATCACCGGCATCTGCTCGAGCACGGTCTTGCCCAAGCCGGTCGTGTCGGTCGGGACGTCGCGCCAGCCGATGAGAGTCTGGCCTTCGACCTTGATGAAATGCTGGAACCGCCGGACGGCGAAGTCGCGCGCCTTTGCCTCCTGGGGACAGAAGCACATCGCGACGGCATATTGCCCCGGCGGAGGCAGGTTGAGCTTGTTCTTCTCCGCCCAATCGCGCAGCAGGCGGTCAGGGGTCTGGATCAGGCAGCCGGCGCCGTCGCCCACCAGCGGATCCGCGCCGACCGCGCCCCGATGATCGAGATTGAGCAGAATCTGCAAGGCGCGGCGGATGAGGTCGTGGGACTTGCGGCCCTTGATATTGACCACAAATCCGACGCCGCACGCGTCATGCTCGTTCCGCGGGTCATAGAGACCCTGTTTCGGCGGCAAACCCATCAATTGACCCTTGTCCAGGCCCGTGGTCTCGCGAGCCCGAGAGCTCGCGAGTAGCAGGCCCTGCACTTTCTCGCAACTTATCAGCTTAACGCATGCAAGAAGCGTCGCAAGTCAAGCTGGGTTGGCTTCCTAATCTTCGCTGGCGAGCTCCGGCGGGCGGCCCATCAGGAAATAGGCAACCGCGGCAATGAGCGGCGGAATGGCCGCGAACAGGAAAATAGTTCGTATGTCAACTTTCGTCGCCAGAAGCACGCCGCCGATCAGTGGGCCCAGGATGGAGCCGATGCGGCCCACCGCAAGCGCCCAGCCTACGCCGGTAGCGCGGATCGCGGTCGGGTAGAACTTCGCCGCCACCCCGTTGTTGCCGTTCTGCGCGCCCACCGTACCGATGCCGATGCCGAAGGCAGTGACCATCGCGATGGCAACGGATGAGCCCACCAATCCCATCGCGGCGATGCAGACGGCGCCCAAGAGAAAGACCAGAGGCAGGAGCCATTGCGGCCCGTAGCGGTCGACAAGCGGCCCAACGACGAAAGCCGTGGCTGCACCTGCGACCTGCACGAGCGTGGTGGCGATGACCCCCGCCGTTACCGTGAGACCTTGAGCATTCAGCGTCGTCGGGAGCCAGCTGGTGATGAAATAAAGCTCCATGATGTTCATGAAAAAGATCACCCAGATGAGAATCGTGATCCTCGCCCTCCCTTGGGCGAAGAGCTGGCCCACGGGGATCTTGGCCTTTGCTTCGGCGCCCGGCGCGTAGGATTCGGGCATGGCGACGATCAGGACGGGCAGCAGCACAAGGGCCAGCGCGCCGCAGAAGATGAACACAGACTGCCATCCGTAAGTCGGCATCAAGGCCGCGGTTACGATGCCGCCGAAGGCCGCGCCGATGGAGAAAGCCGCGAACATCATCGCGACGGCAGTGACACGCCTACCAGGAGGACTGAACTCGGCGGTGAGTGCGATGGCATTGGGCATCGAAGCACCCAAACCCAAGCCGGTGAGGAAACGGAAAGCGACGAGCACCGGAAGCGTCTCGGCCAGTGCGGTGGCGATCGTCAGAAGTCCGAACGCCGCAACCGAATAAATTACGAGCTTGCGGCGGCCGTAGGTGTCGGCCAGCGGCGCGATGAAGAAAGCGCCGAACATCAGGCCGAGGAGACCCATGGTGAGGGCAGGTGTCAGAACAGGAGGAGCGATCGACCAGTCGGCGGCAATTCCGGGAACGATATAGCCCATGAACTGCGCGTCGTAGCCCTCGACGAAGACGGTCAGACCGCAAAGGACAAGCGCGAGCCACTGGATGCGTCCCGCCGCACCAGCCTCGGGCACGGCGCCCAGCTTCGGGGCCGTTGCATCGGTCATCTTGATCTCCTCCAGGCTTTATCCGGCCTGCCCATAGCGGGAGACCTGCCAGCCATCTTCGGGCTTCAGCCTACGGAACCCTATCGCCGAACACGCCATCAGCAAAGCGATGACGATGAACACGATCTTGAAATCGCCGACGGTGATCGGGCCGAGGCCCGAAAGAGCCGCCAAGAGGCTGGCGCTGATGCCGACACCCAAGCTCTGCGACAACCGCTGGGCGAGCGCAAAAATGCTGGTAGCCTTAGACATCTCCTCGTGGGTCACGTCGGAATAGGCGAGCGCCCCCATGCCGATCATCTGCGCCGAGCGCAGAACGCCGAAGCAAAAGAGATAGCCGGCAATGAGGATGTGCGGTGTCGTCTGCTCGAAGAGAGCGAAGCCGGCCATGAGGATCGAGTTCAGCGCGGCGCCGGCAAGGAACACTTTGCGGAAGCCGTAGCGCCGCACGAGGGTGGCGACGCCCGCCCGCATGCTCATGGCCCCTGCCGTGTTCAAGAAGGTGATCATCCCCGACTGGAACGGATTCAGCCCGAAGCCCACCTGCAATAAGAGCGGCATCAGGAACGGAACGGTGGCGATCCCGGCGCGGATCATGCTGCCGGCGAGCACGGCGACGGAAAACGTTCGGCCGCGGAAAAGGCGCAAATCCAGCACCGGACTAGGCCGGCTGAACGCGTAAGTCGCATAGCCGATAAGGATCGCGGAGGCGATGACGACAAGGGTCGACTCGGTGGCAATGGGGAGCGTGTGGCGGCCGAGATTCTCGATCGCATATTGGGCGACCCCGAGGCCGCAAGCGATGATGAGAAAACCGGTCAGGTCGAAAGCTGCGGGCCGCGGCATGCGGATCTCGGGGATGAAGCGCAGCGCAAGGCCGAGACCGATCAGCCCGATCGGCACGTTGATGAAGAAATTCCAGTGCCACGAGAAATTGGTGGTGATGAAGCCGCCGACCAGCGGCCCCATGGTCGGCCCGATCATGCCCGGGAGCATGAAGATGCTCATGGCCCGCATCAGCTGGTCCTTAGGGTAGGTGCGGGTCAGAATCAGGCGTCCAACGGGGGTCAGCATCGCGCCGCCGAAGCCCTGGAGCACTCGGCTTGCAACGAGCGCGAGCAACGTATCGGAAAGACCGCACAGGACCGAGCCCACGACGAAAATCACGATCGCGGAGCAGAACACCTGGCGCGCGCCGAATCGGTCCGCGATCCAGCCGCTGATCGGAATGAAGATGGCGAGGCTGATGAGGTAGGAGGTGATCGCGGCGCTCATTTGGGGGGGCGAGACGCCGAAGCTCGTCGCCATCTGCGGCAGCGAGGTGGAGATGATCTGCGAATCGAGCCCGTCCATGAAGAAGGCGCCCGCGACGACCGTAGGCACGATCCGCGATGCTCTTTCCTTGGGTGGCTCGAAGCTGACTACGTCCAATTCCGTGACCGTTGGCGATCACTGGTCTATGGGGCGTTACCGGGCTTCGCGTCAAGCAAGCTTGCCCCAATGCTCAAGAAACGGCCGCTTATTTCGCGCTTTAAGAATGGCTTCGCAGCATCCTATAAGGTCTGCGGTTCAACAGGCCGGCAAGGACGACCTCACCCCTCGTCGGCAAGCACCGCGTGGGAACAGATCGCCTTGTCCGCGTCCTTAGCTCCCGAATCGATAGAAGTCGTGCTTACCTGCGTGCAGATGGCCGCGCGGGACACCAATCTCTACACCTTCGAGCGGCCCGACAAGAAACCGCTTCCGGCTGCCGAGCCCGGCGCTCATATCGGCCTCATCCTACCCAACGGCATCGAGCGGCAATACTCGCTTGTGGAGTCGGGCCCGTCGCTCAAGAAGTACGTCGTAGGCGTGAAACGAGATGCCGGGAGCCGCGGCGGCTCGCTCTATATGCACGACCAGCTGCGGGTGGGCATGCGCCTCTCGCTCCTCCCGCCGCGCAACAATTTCCCGTTGAAGGAAGACGCCGAGCTCGTCGTGCTCATCGCGGGCGGCATCGGCATCACGCCCATCTACTGCATGGTGAAGCGGCTGATCGAGAAGAAGCGTCCTTTCGAGCTCTATTATTCCTGCCGCTCGCGCATGGACACCGCGTTCTTCGACGAGCTCGCAGCCTATCCGCAGGCGCATTTCCACTTCGACGACGACGAGAACGGGCGGTTCCTTCAGGTTGCCGCGATCATCGAAAAGTTGCCCAAGAACGCGCATCTCTATTGCTGCGGCCCTGCGCCCATGCTCGCAGCGTTCGAAGCGGCGACCACGAGCTGGCCGCCGGAACAGGTCCATGTCGAGTACTTCACACCGAAATTCGCCGCGGCCCAGGAAGGCGGGTTTATCGTCGAGCTGGCACGCTCGAAGCGCGAGCTCGTGATTCCGCCGGGCAAGTCCATTTTGCAATGCGTGCGCGAGGCCGGCATTCAGGTGCCGCATTCCTGCGAAGAAGGCGTCTGCGGCGCCTGCGAGACGAGAGTCATCTCGGGCATTCCCGATCACCGCGACACCATCCTGACCGAGCAGGAGCGGAAAGAAAATGCGACCATGATGATCTGCTGCTCAGGCTCGAAAAGCCCACGGCTCGTGCTGGATATCTGAGCGAAGAGAGGAACCCATGCCGGACAAGGCAGCGGAAACGACGGTCAAGGGAATCGTCCAGCGTCTGCGCAAGCTCGACTCGAGCGCGGTCTCCGATGCGCTCGATCGCTTGAAGCTCGGAAATACAGTCGTGAACATTCCACAGCTTTCGGGCGAAGGCCGCATCGCCGGCCGCATCACCACGGTGAAGCTTGGCGTCGGTGAAGGACGAGAAGGACCACCGCGGCATCTGTGCACAAAGGCGATCGAGGCGGGCGGTGCGGACGACGTCATCGTTGTGGAACAGCGCTCCGGCGCCGATGCGGCGAGCTGGGGCGGGCTTTTGTCGCTTGCGGCCAAGATGCGGAAGATCGCGGGCGTCGTCTGCGACGGCCCGGTGCGCGACGTCGATGCGTCCAAGGACTACGGCTTTCCCGTCTTCGCGCGCAAAGTCACGGCGAAAACCGCGCGCGGGCGGATCATCGAGCTTGGAACCGATGTTCCCGTCTTCCTCGAGAACCTGCGCGTCAATCCGGGTGACTATCTGGTTGCCGATAAGAGCGCCGTCATCATCATCGCGGCTTCCGATATCTTGCCGGTGCTCGCGGCGGCGGAAGCCATCGCCGCCAAGGAAGACGCGATGGCAAAAGCTTTGCTCGAAGGCCAATCGGCCGGCAAAGTGATGGGCGGTGAGTACGAAAACATGCTGAAGAGCTGAGCCCGACGGTCCCAGATGAAAGCGGATGGCGAAAACAGCGCAAGTCCTCCGGTGATCGACCACGAACACTACGTTCCGTTCCTGATCACCGTCATCTCGAACAGCCTCTACCGCGCCGCATCGCCCGTCTATCAGACGCGATTCGGAGTGGGCGTCACCGAGTGGCGAGTCTTGTCCGCGCTCGGCGTCGAGCCCAACACCACCGCCAATCGCGTTTGCAACATTGCTCAGCTCGACAAGGCAGCCGCGAGCCGCAGCTTACGCGTGCTCGAGAAAGGCGGTTACGTCGCGATCGAGCCCCACCAAACGGACGCACGCAAGCGCAAGGTCGAGTTGACGATTAAAGGCCGCGAGCTTCATGACAACATCCTGCGCGTCGCACTCAAGCGACAGGAGCAGATTCTGGGTGGCTTCGCACACGAGGAGACGCAAGCCTTGATCGCGCTTCTTCAGCGCGTCCGCGCCAATCTCGCGCGGCTCGAGGACAGCGAATAGGGATTGATATGGGCGGGCTTCCGCGTTAGGCGCTTATACAACGCCAAACCATAAAGCTTGCCGGAATCGCGGCTCAAGCGCGCCGAAATCGGATGGGGGATGAAATGTCGCAACTGAAGCTTTCCATTGCCACGACGGATTACGATCACTTCCGGGATTTTCGGCTCGGCTTCGTCAAAGCCGAAGGGATCGACCACACCTGGCTCAATCTGGGCCACCACGAGTGCTTCGCGCGCTTCACAGCCAATCGCGAGTTCGATCTATCCGAACTCTCCTTCGCCAAATTCTCGACTCAAGTCACGCGCAAGGACAGCGACATCATCGGCCTTCCCGTGATCTGCTCGCGACTTTTCCGCTTCAGCTCGTTCTACGTGAACAAGAAGAGCAAGATCAAAACGGTCAAGGATCTTAAGGGCAAGAAAGTTGGATCGCCGGAATGGGCGCATTCGGCGGCTGTCTATATGCGCGGCTGGATGCACAATGAGATGGGGGTGAAGCTCACCGACGTCCACTGGTATCAGGCCGGCGCCAATGCTCCCGGGCGCGAAGAGAAAGTCGAGCTCAATCTGCCCAAGGGACTGAAGCTCACGCGTGTCTCCGACAAATCGTTGAGCGAGCTCTTGGCCGCGCAGGAGATCGATTGCGCCATCATCGCGCGGCCCCCAACCTGCTTCCTCGAAGAGCACCCGGACGTCGTGCGCCTGTTCCCGAATTACCTCGAGATGGAGGAAGAATATTACGCGCGCACCAAGGTCTGGCCGATCATGCACATCATCGCGATGAAGAAGTCGATCCTCGAGGAGCATCCCTGGGCGGCGCGGAATCTCTACAACGCGTTCTTGGAATCGAAGCGCCGAAGCATTGAGCGGATCCTGGATCCGGCGGTCTCGCGCTATCCAGTTCCGTGGCTAACGACCTATGCGCGCAAGATGCGCGACATGTTCCACGGCGATCTGTTCCCTTACGGGATCGAGGAGAACCGGCCCACCTGGGAGCAGATGATGCTCTACACCTATCAGCAGGGCATCGCGCACCGTCAGGCGAGCCCTGAGGAGATTTTCCCCAAGGGCATCATGACGAAAGTCATTATTTGAGGTTCTAAGGCGTCGAGCGGACCGGCGCCCGCGACGCGACGACATCGGCTGAAGTCGTTTCGGGGCCAAGGATCATCCGTCTCTGCAAGCGGTCGAGCGCGACGCAGACGGCCGCCACCACGAGATAGGGCGCTGCTATGGCTGCGAGCACCGTCTGGAGCGACAATTTCGCGGCCAATAGAGAGCCGGCGATTAAGGGTCCGATGATCGCGGCCGCACGCCCCATGCCCGACGCGTAGCCCACGCCGTTGCCGCGCACGACCGTCGGGTAGAATCCGCCGACGATTCCGTTCAGGGACTGATGCGTCGCCGACGAGAAGGCGAGCGCGATAATCGCGATTGCGGTGACCGCGCCCGCACCCAATCCGGGAGTCCCGAGATAGACGAGCGCCGCGCCGGCGACGGCGGCAGAGACGAGCGCGGCTCTGGGCCCGAAGCGATCGATCAGTCGCGCGAGAATGACGATCGCCACCATGGCGCCGATATAGGCATAGGAGAAGACGAACGAAGCTTCGGTCGGCGCGAGACCTGCCTGCTCGAGGAGCACCGACAACCAGGCAGCAAGCGTCATGTAGGTCAGTGACTCGGCGAAGAAGCCGAGCCAGAGCAAAGGCGTCGCGATGCGGCGGTAACCGTCGAACAATAGCTTCAAACTGAAGCGTGTCTCGTTCGCAGGCTGCCGCAGGACGAAGCGCGCATTGCCATCCACTTCGGGCGCCAGCCGCACGACAAGAAGCGGCAGCCTCGGATCATCCGAACGTTTGGCGGCGAGATAGGGTATGGATTCCGGAAGCCAGATCAGCAGCGCGAAGCTCAGCACGATTCCAACCGCGCCCGCGACCTCGAATACGACCGACCAACCGTAATCGGGAATGAACCAGGCAGCGACTTGCGCGATCGCGGCGTTGCCGAGCGAATAGCCGACATAACCCAACATCACAAAAGTGACTCGGTAAGGTTTCGGGGCGGTCTCGGTGAGAAACGCGATGACGTTCGGCACCACGCCGCCCATACCGAGGCCCGTCAAGAACCTCAAAACCGCGAGCTGGTCCAGAGATTGCGCGAAAACGCTGAAGAGCCCGGGCACGCTATAGGCGAGGACGCCTAAGATAGCGCCCCAGCGGCGGCCGATCCTGTCGCCGAGATAACCGAAGACAAAACTGCCGACGAGGATGCCGAAGAAGCCCGAGCTCAGCACGACGCCCATCGCGCTGCGATCGACATGAAATGCGCGCGCGATCGCCGGCGCGCCCACATTCGAGGCGCTGAAGTCCAATCCGTCGACGAACAGGATCAGTACGCCCAAGAAGAGGATCTGGAGCTGAAACGCGCCAAGCCGCCGTTCTTCGAGAAGTGTTCCGACGTCGATCTCGCGCATGCGCCCATCCGTGCCAAGCGGCGGAGTGTGCGCGCCGGTGGCGAAGTCTTCAAGCTCGAGCGTCGAAGCGCCAATACCGGGCATATGGCCGTCCCTTCGCGATTTGGGCCCGGTTTTCGCAAGCTCTGCTGGTCCCCTTGCGCGAGCGAAACCGATTGGGTACGCCAAACGAGAGAACGCCTTAGGCGGAGAACGAGCATGGCCGATCCGGTCCCCTACATGCACGAAGAGGCGGGCGCCCAACCGCCATCGCTTTCGCCGCCGTTCCGCGCCTCCGTTCCTCGCTCGCCCACGAAGCCCCTCGTCCACATCCCGCAGACCTTGACCGAGACGACCGGCCCAGCGGGCCAAGACGTGTGGGAAAGGCTGATGGGACCGGCGGTCAATGATTTGACGAAGCAGCACAAGGGCGCGCCCATTGGGGAGCGCATCATCCTCTCGGGCCGCGTGCTCGATGAGATGAAACGCCCGGTCGCGGGCACAATCGTCGAGATGGTGCAGGCGAATTCCTGCGGCCGCTATGCGCATGGCTACGATCAGCATGACGCGCCGCTCGATCCGAATTTCACCGGCGTCGGGCGCGCGATCACGGATGAACAAGGCCGCTACCGCTTCATCACGGTCAAGCCCGGCGCGTACCCGTGGGCGAATGGCCGCAATACCTGGCGGCCATCGCACATCCATTTCTCGCTGATGGGTCCAGCCTTCGCGGCGCGTCTCATCACCCAGATGTATTTCCCGGGAGATCCGCTGTTTCCGTTGGATGCGATCGCGTGCTCGGTGCCTGAACCTGCGCGTCATCGGATCGTCTGCCGCTTTGATCCCGAAACGACGGAGCCCTATTGGGCGCTCTCCTATTTGTTCGACTTCGTGCTTCGCGGACGCGACGCGACGCCGATGGAGAATTGAGCATGGCAGGGCAAACCCCCTGGCAAACGACCGGGCCTTTCTTTCATTTCGGCCTCGCTTATAAGGGCGGCGCCGATCTCGTCGGTGACAGCGAACTTGGCGCGCGGCCGGATTTGAACGCGCCGGGTCACGACGTCAAGACGCCACGCCATGCGGAGCGCCAAGCGACCAGAGGCTCGCGCATCGAGCTTGTGGGAAATGTCTTCGAGAACACCGGCGCGCCGGCGAACGATGCGCTGATCGAGATCTGGCAGGCGAACGCCGCCGGGCGCTACGCGCATCCGGAGGATGGGCGCCGCGCGCTCGCGCTCGATCCGGCCTTCATCGGCTATGGCCGTTCCGCCACCGATAAGGAAGGCGGCTTCCGCTTCAAGACGATCAAGCCCGGACGCGTGCCGGGACCAGGAAACACGTTGCAGGCGCCGCACATTGCTCTTGGCATCGTGGGACCCGGATTTTTGAAGCGCCTGGTGACGCGTGTCTATTTCAGCGACGCGCCGGAAAACGACGAAGACCCTATCCTTCAGCTCGTGCCGCTCGAACGCAGGGCAACTTTGATCGCGAAGAAAGATCCTGAAGCGGCGATCTATCGCTTCGACATTCATCTCGGCGGCGCGAAGGAAACGGTCTTTTTCGAGTTTTGAGACCCCCACCCGCTCGCGGCTCAGGCCGCTCGCGACCTCCCCGTTTCAGGGCGAGGAAGAAAGAGGACGGAGACTGATATGGAAGTAACCCGTACGCTTGCGCGCTATGTCGTGGACTCGCGTCTCACCGACATTCCGAAACCGGTCCGTGCCGAAGCCGTGCGTTCCGTCTTGAATTGGCTCGGCTGCGCGGTCGGTGCTTGCCATCACGAAGCGGTCGATTGCGCGCTAGCCGCGATGGCGCCGTTTCAAGGGCCGAAGCAGGCCTCCGTGCTCGGGCGCAGAGACAAGACGGACATCTTAAACGCCGCGCTGATGAACGGAATTACCAGCCACGTCTTCGACTTCGACGACACGCATCTCCCGACCATCATCCACCCCGCGGGGCCGGTCGCGTCTGCGCTCTTCGCGCTTGCGGAGTACAAGCCGATGAGCGGAGCCGAGCTCTTGCACGCCTTGATCTTGGGCTTCGAAGTCGAATGCCGGATCGGCAATGCGGTCTGCCCGAACCATTATGAAGTCGGCTGGCACATCACCGGAACAGCTGGCGTGTTCGGCGGCGCGGCGGCTTCGGGCAAAGCGCTGGGGCTCGACGAGCAGCGCATGACCTGGGCGCTCGGCATCGCGGGGACCACGTCGTCTGGCTTCCGGGAGATGTTCGGAACCCACTGCAAAAGCTTCCATCCGGGCCGCGCGGCGCAGAATGGGCTATTGGCGGCGCTTCTGGCCGAGAAGAACTTCACCAGCTCGAACCAAGTGATCGAAGCCAAACGGGGCTTCGCGAATGTGATGTCCACCAAGCAGGATTATTCTCGGATCACCGAAGGCTTGGGCAAGACGTTCGAAGTGTCGATCAACTCCTATAAACCCTTTGCCTGCGGCATCGTCATCCATCCTTCGATCGACGCCTGCGTGCAGTTGAAGAAAGAGAACAAGCTCACAGGCGCCGAGATCGAGAAAGTCGAGCTGTTCGTGGCGCCGCTCGTGCTCGAGCTCACGGGCAAGCGTACGCCGCAAGTGGGCTTGGAAGGCAAGTTCAGCGTCTTCCACTCCTGCGCGGTGGCGCTCTTAGACGGCGCGGCGGGCGAAAAGCAATACAGCGACGCGCGCGTGCGCGATCCCAAAGTGATCGCGATGCGCGAAAAGGTGGAGGCCATCATCGAGACGAAGATGCGCGACGATCAAGCCCGCGTGCGCCTGACGTTGAAAGACGGGCGCGTGCTAGAAAAGTACATCGAGCATGCGGTGGGGAGCGCCGAGGTGCCTATGACGAACGCGCAGCTCGAGGACAAATTCCACGTCCTCTGCGACGACGTCCTGGGCCATGAGCGCGCAGCGCGGCTCTTGGCGCTCGCCTGGTCCATCGAGGAGCTCAAAGACGCAGCCGAGATCTGCCGCGCCGCCACGCCGTAGATGCCGCGTGACGAAGCGCTCGAAGTCAATCTTACCGGTTTTGATCTTCTGAACCGGCCGCTCTTGAACAAGGGCACGGCGTTTACGGAAGAAGAGCGCGAGATATTCCATCTCCATGGGCTTCTTCCGCCGCATGTCGGCACGCTCGATGAACAGGTGACGCGGCGCTTGCGTGCGCTGCGCGCGTTCGAGAGCGAGTTCGGCCGTTATGCGTTCCTGCGCGACCTTCAGGACATGAACGAGACGCTGTTCTACGCGCTTCTCGTACGCAACCTCGAGGAGCTGCTTCCCCTCCTCTACACGCCGACGGTGGGCGAAGGCTGCCAGCGCTTTAGCGAGATCTGGCGCAAGGCTCGCGGCGTTTTCCTGAGCTATCCCAACAAGGAACGTATCCCCGAGATCCTCGCCAATCCCCATTTCGACCGTGTGCGAGTGATCGTGGTGAGCGACGGCGAGCGCATTTTGGGCCTTGGCGATCAAGGCGCGGGCGGCATGGGAATCCCTATCGGGAAACTCTCGCTCTACACGGCCTGCGCGGGGATCCATCCAGGTGAGACTCTGCCCGTGCTTCTCGACGTCGGTACGAACAATCCCGACCGGCTCGCCGATCCGCTCTACATCGGCTGGCGCCACGAGCGCGTCCGCGGGGCGGACTACGACGATTTCGTTGAAGCCTTCGTAGACGCGGTCGCTAAGCGCTGGCCGAACGTGCTCCTGCAATGGGAGGACTTCGCGGGCGCAAATGCGGCGCGGCTCCTCGCGCGCTATCGCGACCGGCTCTGCACCTTCAACGACGACATTCAGGGGACGGCGTCGGTAGCTGCGGCAACCCTCATGGCGGCGGTCGAAGTGACCGGCGTGCCCCTCGCCGCGCAACGAATCGTGCTGCTTGGCGCCGGATCGGCCGGCTGCGGCATCGGCTCGCTGCTTTTGACGGCCATGTGCGAAAACGGCCTGAACGAGCGCGAAGCGCAGGAACGCTTCTTCGCCGTCGACCGCGAGGGTCTGCTGGTCGAAGGGATGAACGCAGAGCCGGCGCAATGCGCGTTCCTGCAACGTCATGCGCATGTTGCCGAATGGAAACTGCGCCACCCCGGCCGTATCGAACTTCTGGATGTCGTCGCGAATGCAAGGCCGACGGCGCTGATCGCGGTCTCAGGCCAGCCGGGCGCGATTACCGAACCCGTCGTGCGCGCGATGGCGGAGGCAAACGAGCGGCCGATCATCTTTGCGCTCTCTAATCCAACCTCGCGCGCCGAAGCGACACCCGAAGACCTGATGAGATGGAGCGATGGGCGCGCGATCATCGGGACGGGGAGCCCGTTCCCGTCGGTGAAATGGAAGGGCGCGTTCCATCCCATTGACCAGACCAACAACTCCTACATCTTTCCGGGGCTCGGCTTGGGGGTGCTCGCGGTCAATGCGCGGCGCGTGACGGAGTGCATGTTCATGGCGGCAGCGAAGGCGCTGGCAGCACTCTCGCCCGTCAGGCGGGATCCGGAGGGGCGGTTGCTGCCGCCGGTCAACGAGCTTCGCGCGGTCGCGTTTGCGGTCGCAACCGCAGTGGCGCGCCAGGCTCAAAAGGACGGCGTCGCGAAGCCCTTGGACGATGCGGCCCTTGCCGATGCGATCCGGGCACAGATCTGGGAGCCCGTGTACCGCCCCTATCGCCGTCCGAAGGGTTGACGGACGCGCAAGCGTTCTCTTTTGTGTGTCACACAGAGGGTTGCAATGGCGCGTCTCGTGGCAGCGTTCGGGTCTTCGCACAGCATCATGCTGACGGCGACGCGCGAGGATTGGCAGGATGCCTTCCGCGAATCCGATCAGCGCATGCCGCTGTTCGACAGGACCGGCGCGGCGAAGAGCTATGCCGAGCTTCTGGCGGCGGCGCCCAAAAATTCGGAAGACCTAGCCACGGGCGAGAAGCTCGCTCTTGCCTATGACCGGACGTTCGCCGCCATCGCGGAGCTGAAGCGTCAGATCGAGTCGACACCCCTCGATGTGCCGCTTCAGCTCCGCGATCGCGGCAAAGGTCCGATCA
>DASQHF010000080.1:0-9625 GCA_035632215.1 Micropepsaceae bacterium
CGCACTGGGTGGCCCGCTTTCGCGGGCCATGACAGAGGAGGAAGCATTCGCCGGGGATGACAGAACTGGAGTGCTAAGAATTACCCCAAATGCCCCATGCGGCCGGACTGGTAGTCGGTGATCGCACGGCGGATTTCGTCTTCCGTATTCATGACGAAAGGCCCGTAGCCGACAATCGGCTCATCCAAAGGCTCGCCCGAAAGAACAAGGAAACCCGCGTCGCTGGAAGCCTCGATATGGACCGCCTCGCCGCGGCGCTCGAGAATCACCATTTCGGCATCGCGCGCCTCCTGGCCGTTCACACTGACACTGCCTTTCATCACGAACACGGCCGCCGTGTGGCCGTCTGCCGTAGTAAAATTGAAACTGTGCTCGGCTTTGAGCCGAACGTCCCAAAGGCTCATGGGCGTGAACGTCTCGGCGGGCCCTTGCGCGCGATCAAAAACGCCCGCGATGACGCGCAGTCTTCCGGCACCTTGTGCGAGCGGCACTTCCGGAATGTCGTTCGACAACAGCGTCTGGTATTTGGGCGCGGTCATCTTTAGCCGCGCCGGTAAATTGACCCAGAGCTGTATCGCCTCGAAGGCACCGCCGCGCTTGGTGAATTCGGCAGTGTGCATCTCCTCATGCACGAGACCCGAGCCCGCGGTCATCCATTGCACGTCGCCGGGCCCGATCTTGCCGCCGCCGCCACTCGAATCGCGGTGTTCCACCTCGCCCGAATAGACGACCGTCACGGTCTCGAAACCGCGATGCGGATGTTCGCCCACGCCGCGGCGCTTGGATGATGGCGTAAAATGAAATGGCCCCGCATAGTCCAGCAGCAGAAACGGGCTCAGCGCCTCGGCATTGTCGTAAGCGAAGACCGTGCGCACGGGAAAGCCGTCTCCGACCCAATGGCCGCCCGGTGCACGGCGAACTTCCAGCACGTCTTTCAGCAGCGGAAGATCCTCCGCGAGCTTCGTGTCGATCGTCTTGGACTCAAGCATAGGCGAACCCCGATACTATTGACCGCGACTATATGGGGTGCCGCGGGCGTTTCGATAAGGGTCGTGCTTAAGCGTCGAGGAACGGGGCGAAGGTCCGGCCTTCTCTCGCGCTCTGCTCCGTCGAGGAACGGCGGCGCATGCGATCGTTCAGCCGCATCACGATGGTGCTTGCGCTACGCTCAAAGAGCGAAGGCATGAGCGCATGGACGAGGCAAGCGATCGCGGCAAGGAAGAGGAGGCCCGAAAATCCCGCTGCCGCGCGCAAATGCGCGAAATAGCTCTCTCCGACCGAATGCGGATGAGCGAGAAACCAGCGCTCGACCATGGCTAAAATCCCCTGACGCCATGTCGAACATAGTTGCAAATCAGAAGGATTTGCTCCCAAAATGTCCCTAACATTGGCTTAATCTTGGGAGATTTTCCCATGCCTCAGCTTGATTCCGTCGATCTAAAGATTCTCGATCTCCTCCAGACCGATGCCTCGCGCTCGCTCGTGGCCGTTGCCGAACGGGTTCACCTCTCCCAGAACGCCTGTTGGCGGCGGATCAAGCGTCTCGAAGAGGAAGGCGTGATCGTCAAGCGCGTGGCGCTTCTCGATCCGGAGAAACTGGGCGTGGGTGTGACGGTGTTCGTCAGTGTGCGCGCGGGCGAACATTCGGAGAAATGGCTCGAAACCTTTGCCGCCGCCGTGCGCAAGATGCCAGAAGTCGTCGAGTTTTATCGGATGACCGGCGACGTCGACTATCTCCTGAAACTTCAGGTCGCGAATATCGCGGCCTATGACCGCGTCTATAAATCGCTGATCAAGGCGGCGCCGATCACCGATGTCAGCGCCGCCTTCGCGATGGAGGAGCTTAAGCGTTCGACCGCGCTGCCGCTCTCGCCTTAATGCGCGCGGCTGAAGAACTGCCAAGCCATCAATATGGCTGCGGCTAACGCCATGAAGGACCCGATCGCCGCGAGCGCGACGCCGCCATTGTTGACGAGGATCGCTGCCCCCGCGACGAGCAGAAGCGTGCCGGTAACGCCGAGCCAGAATTGGATCTTCGGCACCGCGCCGGAGTTCATCGCCGGCCACAAGCGGAAAAGAGCGCCGTAAACCGTCAGCACGACGAAGCCGCCAAGGAGCATGGCCACGTGCACGGTCACCCATTTGTTGTCGTTGGTGATCCCCATGTAGATGCCAAGCGTCATACCCAGAATGAGCCAGATCAATCCGATGGCGACGAAACTGCGGTCGACTTGTCCCATGGTTCTCTCCCTGATCGACGGTCCATCTTACCTCAATGGAGCGCGGAGATTTCGGCGATACGCATATCGCTGACGAGAAGCCCGTTCTCCTGCGCCCGCTTCCGCGCGGCGAGCCGGCGAGCGCCGGCGAGTCTCGCGCCTGTCTCATTCTCGATCGCACGCGCTAGCGCCGCGAAGCGCTGCACACCTTCGCCCCAGTTATTGGGATCGATGGTGATTATGAGCTGGCCCGTGCCGGGCGGCCCACCCTTGGCATCGAGAAAGGACGAAGCCTCGGCGGCGTAATTGGCGTCAGTCAGCCCGGCCGCGAGAAGCTCGACCATGAGCGCAAGTACGGTCCCCTTGGCATCGCCCAAGGGTAACATCGTCCCTGAAAGCGCGGCATCGGGATCAGTCGTGGGCTTTCCGTCCTTATCGAGCGCCCAACCCTCGGGGATCAGTTCGTCCCGTTGTTTCGCGGCGAGAATGTTCCCGCGCGCGACTTTGGAGAGCGACACGTCGATGATGATCGGATCGGCCCCGGGAAGCGGGCAGGCGAACGCGATAGGGTTGGTGCCGAAGAGACCGCGCTTGCCGCCGGCTGGCGCGATCGCTGCGGGCGTGTTGGCGAAAAGGAGCGCCACGAGACCTTGGCGGGCCAGCCTCTCTGCCGGATGGCCGGCGGCACCGCAATGATGCGAGCGGCGGATGCCGGCCGCGGCAATTCCGGTCTCTGCGGTTATTCGCGGCAGGATTTCGATGGCGGCATCGAGGGCGGGATAGGCAAAACCGTATTTCGCGTCGATGCCGGCGATCCCGGGTTTCGTCCGCGTGACCGCAGGGACGACGAAACCGTCGACCTTGCCGGCCTTCGCTTGCGCGCAGTAGCTGGTGACGCGCGAAAGCCCGTGTCCCAAGAGGCCGTCGGCTTCGGCGAGCACGAGCGCTTTTGCGACCGAACGCGCATTGTCGGCGCGCGTGCGGCAGCGCATCAGCGCCTTTGCGACAAGCTCCTCGACTTGCGCGAGGGAAAGCGTCGCCACGGATTCGTCTCAGGCGCTGCGGTAGAGCTTGGTGAGCACAAACTCGCGATGACCAAGCGCTTCGGCCGCCGTCAACCGTCCGCTCGCGGTGCGCGCGATCATATCAATGAGCATGTCGCCGGCCTCAGGGATTGTGATTTCGCGCCGGATGATGCCCGAAATATCGAGATCGATGTGCTCGGACATGGTACGTGCGGTCCTCGGATTCCCCGTGAGCTTGATCACGGGGAGGATCGGGTTGCCGATGACGTTCCCCTGGCCCGTCGGGAAGCAGTGCACGACGTAACCTGCGGCCGCCATCAGGGTCACGCATTCGCCTGCGGCCGATGAGGTGTCCATATAATAGAGGCCAGGACCTTTCGCCGGCGCCTCAGCGGGTTGGAGCACGTCGATATAGCGGCATTCGCGCCCGATCTTTTCGAGATTGCCGAGCGCCTTTTCTTCGATCGTGGTGAGGCCGCCAGCGATATTGCCTTTGGTCGGCTGCGAATCCGAAAGATCGTCGGTCTTGTGTGCCTCGATGACGTCGTTCTGATAGGCCTGCCAGACCTTGTACCATTTGTCGCCGATGGCTTTCGAAACGGCGCGCTCTCGCGCGAGATCCTCGGCCCCGGTGATCTCCGAGGTCTCGCCGAAGATGCCGTAAATTCCCTGTGGGATCAGCTTGTCGTACATGTTGCCGACCGTGGGGCAGGAGGCGAGGCCCGTGGTCGTGTCGCTCTCGCCGCACTTAGCAGATACCCAGAGCTCCGACATCGGCCGCTCCTCGCGGCGGAGTTCCGTCGCCCAATGGAGATAATCCTTGGCCGCGCGGGAGGCCTTCGCGACCGTCATGATGTCGCCATTGCCCTCGATACCGAAGCCCGTGACCGGCTTTCCCGTCTTCGCGATGCCGTCAACGACGCGCTTGGTCCAGCCTTCCTCGATCCCGATGACGACCACGGCCGCGACATTCGGGTTCGCGCCCGTTCCGATCAGTGTACGGAAGAAGAGATCGAGATCCTCGCCGAACTGGAGCCGCCCATAGGCATGGGGGATCGCGAGCGTCCCCTTGATGTTGTTGGCGACCGCCTCGGCGGCCGCGTTCGAGAGATCGTCCAAGGGAAGGATCAACACGTGATTGCGGACGCCCACGCGTCCGTTCTCGCGCCGCCATCCAAGGAAAGTGCCCGTCTTCGCTTGCGCCATGACTACCACCGCTTGGTCTTGAGATTGTGGACGTGCACGTGCGTGCCCTTCTTGATGTCGGCGACCGCACGACCGATGTCGTGACCGTACTTGATTACAGTGTCCCCCTTGGTGATGTCCTTGAGTGCGACCTTGTGGCCGAGCGGCACGTCCATTTCGGCTTTCATCCGAAAGGACGAATTATCGGCGGTGACGACGCACAGCATGTCGGTGCCGGCCCTTAATCCTTCGACGACGACAACGCCGACGCTGTCCTTCTTGTCGTGCACGAGCAGTTGCGGCGTGCTCATTCTCCTCCCCATTCCTCAATTCCGTTGCATCGACGGTTTACGACTTCGCCCACTAGAGTCAACCGGCACGCAACCGGGACGGGCAAGCGTTGTTGGCGGTGATCTTTTGGGCGATAATTCCGCCGTTCCGGTGCAGGGGAAAGGCGAACTCCATGACTATTGCGCTCGAGCAGCAACCGGCTCGCCGGAACACGGATCGGATCTTCTTCACTGGCATGGCGCTTGCCGCGGCATTGACCGTGCTTGTGGGGTTTGCGCCGTCCTACTTCATGCGCAGCGCGGAGTTGCCTGAGCTGCGGCCGCTCTACCAGATCCACGGCGCGGTGTTTACGTGCTGGATTCTCCTGCTCATTGCGCAGACTTCGCTTGTCTCGGTTCGCCGCACCGATATCCACCGCAAGTTGGGGGTGATGGGCGCCGTGTTGGCGGCAGCCGTCTTCACCCTCGGTGTGACGGTTTCGATCGAAACGCTCCGACGCCAAAGCGGCGGGAGCCCTGGTCTCGATCCGCGCATGTTCTTGTCGATCCCGTTGGGCGACATCATCGCCTTCGGCGTGCTCGTCACCACCGCTGTGGTGCTGAGGCGGCGAAGCGATTGGCACAAGCGGCTAATGCTCCTCGCGACGATCTCCGTGCTAACGGCCGCAGTGGCGCGCGGGCTCGCGCAGGTTCATGCCGGCGGACCGGTGGGATTGTTCCTCGGCACGGATGTCTTCGTCGCGGTCGTGATCGTCTACGATTTCTTGTCCCGCGGGCGCGTGCATCCGGCGACGCTGTTTGGCGCAGGCATGGTCGCACTCTTTAAACCAGCGTTGTTCGCGATTTCCGGCAGTACTCTCTGGCTCAGCTTCGCTGAAGCTTTGCGCTAGGCGACGCCGAAGACCCCGCTTCCGCGTTAATTCTCAAAGTGACGCGTGATGCGAGGCGCCGTTGAGCCAGACCGGAACTGTAAGGCACCCATCGCCGACCCGCATCTTTTTACGGGATTGGCGCCGGATTTTCATCCGCGCGACCAGGGAGTTCTTCAAGGACGAGATCCCGACGGTTGCCGCAGGCGTGACGTTCTATCTCCTCCTTGCATTCTTCCCCGGCGTCGCCGCGTTGGTTTCGCTCTATGGCTTTTTCGGCGATATCGGCAGCGCGCGCGCCGAGCTCATCTATTTCGCAGGGATCCTTCCCGCTGACGTGCTTCGCTTCGTCGGCGACGAGATGATCCGCGCCACCACCACGCATCCCTCGCAGCTAAGTGCGGCGTTCGTGTTCAGTCTTCTCGTTTCGACCTGGAGCGCGAATGCGGGCGTGCAAGCACTGCTCTCGGCGATGACGGTCGCCTATGAGCACAAGGAGACACGCGGGCTGATCCGGCTGACGCTCCTCTCGCTCACGATCACGGTGGCGGCGTTCCTTGCTGCGATCGTCGTTGTGGCGGCGGGCGTTGTGATTCCCGCTGCCGAGACGCGGTTCGGCGTCTCCCTGTCGCTAGCTCCCATTTTCCGCTGGCCGCTACTCTTTGCCGGCAATGTCGCGGTGCTGATCGTGTTCTATCGTTACGGCCCCAATCGCAAAGCGAAAGACCGCTGCGCGGTCTGGCCGGGGAGTCTGCTCGTCGGTGCGGTCTGGCTCGGCGTATCGCTGCTCTTCTCCTGGTATGTCGCGAATTACGCTCATTACGACCGCACCTATGGGTCGCTCGGCACCATCGTCGGGTTCATGATGTGGCTGTGGCTCGGCGTCATGGTGGTGTTGTTCGGAGCCGAGCTGAACGCCGAGGTCGAACGCGCCTACTGACCGCGGGGTACTGGGACAAAATGACGTTTAAAACATCAAAATTCATTGCTTTCTTCACATAAACGATGCAAAAGACCGAAGAATTCTCTTCGTGGAGCTTATGATCACGTCCGGACAATTGCGGGCAGCCCGTGCGCTTCTGGGCATCGATCAGAAGGCGTTGGCCGAGCTTTCAGGCCTCTCGGTCCCGACCATCCAGCGCATGGAGGCGAGCGAGGGTGTCATTCGCGGGAACGTCGATTCGCTGATGAAGCTCATCGGCGCGCTCGACGGCGCCGGGATCGCTCTTATCGACTCAGGCGTACAGAGCCAGGGGGGCGGGCGAGGTCTTCGCCTAAAAGAATAGCGGATGGTCGTTTTTCTCCTTTGGTGCGTCGCCGGCCTATTGGCGCTTGCCGCTGTCGCGATTGCGCTTAGCGGCAAAGCGCAAGCGACCCCCGTAATCTACGGCGGCAGCTTTGCCGCGACGCTCCTAGGCCTCATCTTCGCGACGCAGTTTCTGCTGTCCGACGCTCCGCCGTCCGAGATCACGCTTCCCGTGGGGCTTGCTTGGCTCGGCGCGCATTTCCGCGTGGATCCCCTCTCGGCGTTTTTCCTCATCGTGGTGAATCTCGGCGCCGCAGGCGCCAGCCTGTTCGCGCTCGGCTATGGCCGCCACGAGAGCGCGCCGTCGCGCGTGCTTCCCTTCTATCCCGCCTTTCTCGCCGGGATGAATCTCGTCGTGCTCGCTGCCGATGCGTTCAGCTTTCTCGTCTCGTGGGAGTTCATGTCGCTCGTTTCCTGGGCGCTCGTCATGGCGCACCATAGGGTGCTCGAGAATATCCGCGCGGCGTATATCTATCTGCTGATGGCGAGCTTCGGCACGCTCGCGCTACTTCTCTGCTTCGGACTGCTCGCCGGCCCCGACGGCAACTACATCTTCGATGCAATCCGCGCCGGCCACCGCACGCCGCTTTTTACCGGCCTCATCCTCGCGCTGGCGCTCGTTGGCGCCGGATCGAAAGCAGGCCTGGTCCCATTGCATGTCTGGCTGCCGCTCGCGCATCCCGCGGCGCCGAGTCATGTCTCGGCGCTGATGAGCGGCGTGATGACCAAGGTTGCGGTCTACGCCTTCGTGCGCATCGTGTTCGACCTTGCTGGACCGTTCGACTGGTATTGGAGCCTTGTCGTGCTCGTCCTCGGCGGCATCACCTCGGTTATGGGCGTGCTTTACGCTCTCATGCAGCACGATTTGAAGCGGCTCCTTGCCTATCACACGGTCGAGAACATCGGCATCATCTTCATCGGGTTGGGCTTGGCGCTCGCATTCCGTGCCAATGGCTTGGGGGCCGCCGCGGCGCTCGCGCTTTCGGCCGCGCTGTTCCATGTGCTCAATCACTCGCTGTTCAAGAGTCTGCTCTTCTTCGGCGCGGGCGCAGTACTGGGCGCGACGGGGACGCGCGACATGGAGCACTTGGGCGGGCTGATCCACCGCATGCCGTATACCGCTTTCGCCTTTCTTCTCGGCTCGGCGGCGATTTCCGCGCTTCCTCCTTTGAACGGATTCGCCTCGGAGTGGATGACGTTTCAGGCGGTTTTCTTGAGCCCGGGCTTGCCGCAATGGGGCTTGAAGCTGATCGCGCCCGCCGTCGGCGCGATGCTCGCGCTCTCCGCGGCTCTCGCCGCCGCCTGCTTCGTGAAAGCCTTCGGCGTTAGCTTCCTCGGGCGCGCGCGGAGCGACGTCGCGGCCAATGCGGAGGAAACGGACTCGTTTTCCCTCTCCGCGATGTTCTCGCTGGTCGCGCTTTGCGTGCTTGCAGGCGTTGCACCCGGGCTTGTCATTGACGCGCTCAAGCCCGCCGTGAGTGGGCTCGTGGGCAGCAGCCTGCCGGTGGAATCGGTGCGGCCGTTCCTTTCGCTCGTCCCGGCAGAGATGAGTCAGAACAGCTATAGCGGCTTGATGATCTTCTATTTCGTCGCCGTGTCGGCGGCGTTCATGGCGGTTGTCGTGCATCGCGTGTTCGGGCGGCAGACGCGTCGAAGCCCCGCCTGGGACTGCGGGTTCCCCGATCCGTCTCCCGAAACGCAATACAGCGCGGCGAGCTTCGCCCAGCCGATCCGGCGCGTGTTCGGCACCATGGTGTTTCGCGCCCGCGAGAAGGTGGAGATGCCGCCGCCCGGCGAGCTCAAGGCCGCTCACTTCGTGGTCACGCTACGCGACCTCGTCTGGGACGCCGTCTACGCCCCCGTCGCTTCCGGTGTGTCGCTCGCGGCGGATCGCCTGAACGTTCTTCAGTTTCTCACCATCCGCCGCTATCTCACGATGGTGTTCGTGGCGCTGGTTTTTCTGCTCGTGGTGCTGGCGCTATGGCAGTGATCACCGAAATCGCCGTGCAGTCGATCCAGGTCCTGCTTGTCGCGCTCGCGGCGCCTCTTTTGACCGGCATCGTGCGCAAGCTCAAAGCGCATCTGATGCGGCGCCAGGGGCCCTCGATCGTCCAGCCATACCGCAATCTCGTGCGTCTGTTCCGCAAGGAGGCGGTACTCGCACCGAACGCCTCCTGGCTGTTCCGCGCCATACCGTTTCTTGTCTTCGCCTTTACTTGGGTCGCGGCGGCGCTGGTGCCGGCTTATGCCGTCGATCTACCCTTTGCCTACGGAGCCGATTTCATCGCTGTCGTCGCGCTCTTGGGGAGCGCGCGCTTTTTCCTGGCGCTTGCGGGCCTGGATATCGGCACCAGCTTCGGCGGCATCGGCGCTAGCCGCGAGGTGATGATCGCCTCGCTCGCCGAACCCGCGATGCTGATGATCGTCTTCTCGCTCGCGCTGATCGCGGGCACGACGAATCTCTCCGCGCTCTCCCATTTCATGGCCGGGACGCTAACCTTGCGCGCCTCACTGGCACTCGCCCTCGTCGGTTTCATCATGGTGGCGATTGCGGAGAACGCACGCATCCCGATCGACAATCCCGCGACCCACCTCGAGCTCACCATGGTGCACGAAGCGATGGTGCTCGAATATTCCGGGCGGCATCTCGCACTCATCGAGTGGGCGGCGTCACTGAAATTGCTGCTCTACGTCTCGCTTCTTGCCGCGGTCTTCGCGCCTTGGGGTATGG
>DASQHF010000081.1:0-6736 GCA_035632215.1 Micropepsaceae bacterium
AGTTCAAGGTGGGGGAACGAGGGATGAGCAGCCGTTTTCGAGCCGCTTGGTCCATTAAGGATGCGTGCCGCTCTTCGCCGCGGCTTCATCGACCATGTATCCCGCACTCAGGGTTTTCTTCTCGACCGCAACGGGGAGAAGTGTCGGATAGAATTGCACGAAGGTCGTGTCGGCGGCGCCATGGGCTTCATGGCACGAATAGCAGTCCGCTGTTTGCGGGATCAGGCGCGCGGGCGCTTCGCCCTCGAAGGCGAAAAATCCCCATCCTCCCTTCAAACGCGAATCCTTGACGTGTGCTTCCCTGTTCCCGACGGCTGCCTGGAAGAAGCCGTTCTTGTTGATCGAGGCGTCCTGTTCAGCCGCGCGGATTTCCAGCACGAAGACGGTTTTGTCGGGCCATTTGCCCGTCTTCAAGAACGCACTCTGCGCTTCCGGGTTGACGAACACGTTTTCGAATCGGTTGGGGCGCGTCGCCGCATCGGCGGCGTAGGACATGTTCATGCCGGACGAGAGATAGACCCAGTTGCGGTAGTCCTTCGGGAACGAGAGCCGTCCGTCGGAAGTATAAGTGAGGACGGTATTGGCTTGTGCCAAGACTGTCGGTGCGTCGGCGACCGTCAAAGCGAGAAGAGACAAGACAGGGCAGACCGATCGGATGCGCATCGTGCTCTCCTTTTATAATCCCGCGATGGTCTTCGCGCGCGCGATGAGATCGGGGGGCGTGGCGTAGAGCTCGCCGATGCGGCGGGCGACTTCGTCGCCCGGCATCGGAGTGACGAGCAGGCGGATGCGGTCGGCCTCGGCGCGGAAGGCGGGATCGGCGACCATCGCATCGAAGCCGGCGTTCAAAATCGCCGCGCGGTCGGCCGGGACCTTGCCGGACATGACGAACAAACGGCCAAGACGCTCGGGCGCGATCAGGAAGTCGTAGATCTTGCGCTCGGCATCGGTCTTCAAGAGATCGCCGCCGAACGGGACGGTCTTGTCCATGCCTGCGACAAGTGTCGGCGATAGGCGCACCAGCACGTTGATCTTCTTATCCCGAAGCCAGTCTTCGGGCATCTGGGTCCAGCCGCCGCAGTCGCCCGTGATCTCGCCGCGCTCGACCGCGAGTCTCTTGTCCGCGCTGCCGGCATAGCCCTGCACTTGCTTCAGCTTCACACCGAACAGGTTCTGGAGCATTGCGGTGTCGGCGGTGCCGGCTGTGCCCGGCGCCGTCGCGCCCATGAAGAGCGTCTTCTGACCGGAGACCAAATCCTGCCAGTTGCGTACGCCCGACGCGCCCCAGACGTAGCAGACCCGCACGTCCTCGCTCACATTGCCGACCCAGCGATATTTGCGGAAATCGATGCGCACGCGCTGGGGCGAGGTGAGCGCTTCGGTGATGAGGGCCGAGCTGAACGTTACCATCACCGTGCCGTCGGCGGGTGCCGTCGCGTCGAGATAGGTGACCGATTTCAGCGAGCCGGCGCCCGGCATGTTCTGCACCACGATGGTGGGCGAGCCGGGAATATGGCGCGGCAGGAAACGCTGCACGAGCCGTGCATAGGCATCGGCGCCGCCGCCGGGCGGAAGTCCCACGACGATGTTGATGGTCTTGCCGGCGTAGAAAGGCACGGGTGCCGGTGCAGCGGACGCCGTTGGCGGAACAAGTGCGCTCAACAGCACCGCAGCCAATTTAACTTTGTCATTCCCGGCCGAGCGCGAACCGCATCGCGGTTCGTGCGAGGGGAAGGGAACCCAGGAGCGTCTGGGTCCCCTTCCCTCGCGCTCGCCATTGGCTCGCGCTCGCCGGGGATGACAAACGAATAACATGGTCGGGATTGTGGGCGTCCGTTTGATCAAGTCAACAGACGGCGGACCGGGTAGTATGGCGCAAACGCCATTTCGCGAGCCGAGTATGAACGACGTACTGCAAAGCAATGAGTTTCCGGGACCGACGCATGAGGACTTGCGCGACCTCCTCGAGCGCTTCGAGCGCATGGGCGAGCTCAAGCGCATCGAGGATGCGGATTCCAATCTGGAACTCTCCACGCTGAGCGAGCTTCTGACCGTCCGCTATCCGGGGGCTGAGCCCGCGCTCCTGTTCGACAAGATCAGGGGCTACAAGCCCGGCTATCGCATCTTATGCGGCGCGTCGAACTCGCTGAAACGACTCGCCGTCGTCCTCGGCGTCCCCGTCCCCGAGCAACGGCTCGATATCGTCAAAACCTACAAGACGCGGATGAAGAAGGAATTCCGCATGATCCCGCCGCGCGTGGTCCCGTCGGGCCCGGTGTTCGAGAACGTGATGCGGGACGACGAAGTCGATCTCACGCGCTTTCCTTCGCCGTTCGTGCACGAGCTCGATGGCGGGCGCTATATCGGCACCGAAGATCTGGTCGTGATGCGCGATCCGGATTCGGGCTGGATCAATGTCGGCACTTACCGCATCCAGGTCCATTCGAAGAACACGGTGGGCGTCTGGATCTCGCCCGGCAAGCACGGGCGCATGATCCGCGAGAAATACTTCGCTTTAGGTCAGCCTTGCCCGGTCGTGATCTCCTGCGGCCAGGACCCGCTGCTTTTCCTAATGAGCAATGCCGAGCTCGGCCATGGGGTGAGCGAATACGACTACATGGGCGGCCAGCGCGGCCGCGCGGTCGATGTGGTCAAAAGCGAGCTGCATCAGCTCCCGATGCCGGCGCGCGCCGAGTTCGTGCTCGAAGGCGAGATGTACGGGAACGAGACGAAGCTCGAAGGCCCGTTCGGCGAGTTCATGGGCTATTACGCGAGCAATGCGAGCGAGCAGCCGATCATCAAGGTCAAGCGCGTCTATTATCGAAACGATCCCATCATCACGCTCGCGATCCCGTCGCGGCCGCCGTCGAACTTCACGGTGGCGCGCGGCGTGGTGAAATCGGCGATGATCTGGGACGAGATCGAGAAGGCGGGACTCTCGGGCGTTCAGGGCGTGTGGAATCATGAAGCGGGCGCGGGGCGCCTGTTCAACGTCGTCTCGATCAAACAAGCCTATCCCGGCCACGCGAAGCAGGCCGCGACCTTGGCCGCGACCTGCCAGTCGGGGGCCTATGCCGGGCGCTGGGTGGTGGTCGTGGACGACGACATCGATCCTTCCGACATCCACGCGGTGATCTGGGCGATGTGCACGCGCTGCGACCCGCCGAACGACATCGAGTACCTGCGCGGCATGTGGAGCACGCCGCTTGACCCCCTGTTGCGTGAGCCGCCTTACGAGAACAACCGCGCCATCGTGAATGCGTGCCGGCCATGGGCGTGGCGGAACGAATTCCCGAAGGTCGCGGAGGCGAGCCCGGAATTGAAGAAGCGCGTGATGGCGCGCTGGCCGGAGTTGTTTGGGTTGTGAGCTACGCCCCCTCTCCCTAACCCTCTCCCCCTAACGGCGGCGAGGGGATAGAGTGAGCGCATCGTTACACCTCGGATTTGAGGCGAGGGATCATGAACAGCATCATGCGCGGCATTCTTGCGGTCGTCATCGTCGCGGCCGTCTTGGGCTTGGGAATCTACATTGGCCGGCGCGGCCCGGCGGAACAGGCGGCGCAAGCGCCCGCTGCCGCCGAACAACAGCCTCAAGCCAAGAAGCCCGCGACGGAAGTGCCGACCGTTGCGCGCGATCCCTATCAGCGCTCGCTGGCGATCTTCGAGTTCCGGAAAGCCGCGGATGCTGGCGTCGATCGCGGGCGCGAGATTTTCTATTACAAATGCTGGTTCTGCCATAACGAGTTCGCGGAAGGCGCACCGAAGCTCACCGGCGTCTACAGCCGAGGCAAGCTCTTGTCCGGACGCCCGGCGACGGACGACGGCATCAAGGACGAGATCCGGAACGGCGGCGCGGGCATGGCCGCGTACAAGTACACGCTGTCGGATTCCGATCTCGACGATCTCGTCGCTTATGTGCGCGACAAATGCTGCTGGGATTCGAAAAGCCCGCCGCCCAATCCGCGCTATCGCGGAGGCAACGAAGAGTGACGGACGAGCGCGACACGTCGCAGGGCATCACCCGGCGGGAGATCGTGGGCGTCATCGCGGCGGGTGCGACGGTCACGCCCGCTTCCTCGCTTGCCCAAACCCAAGCGGCACAGTCGCCCGCCGACTACGACCGCGCGCCAGAGCGTTGGGGAACGAAAGAGATCGCGGCGCTCTTCCCCGGCTTCAAGCATCTCGACATGAAGACCAAAGGCGCGACGATCCGCGTGCGTCACGGCGGCTCCGGTCCGCCGCTTCTGATGATGCACGGCCATCCCGTGAACCACGTTTCCTGGTACAAGGTCGCGGGGAAGCTCGCGCAGAATTATCACGTCGTGCTGACCGACTTGCGCGGTTATGGCGATTCCTCGCTCCCCGATCCGGGGCCGAACAACATCAATTACAGCTTCCGCGCCTTTGCCCAAGACAATGTCGAGATCATGGAAGAGCTCGGCTATCGGCGCTTCAATGTCGTCGGCCACGATCGCGGCGGACGCACGGCGCATCGGATGTGCATGGATCATCCGGACCGAGTGATCAAGGCTTCCATCATGGACGTGCTGCCGAACTATCACGTCTGGACCAATCCGACGAAATCCTGGGCGCTCAACTCCTGGCACTGGCTGTTCCTGGCGAGCGCACCGCCCTTGCCGGAGCGCATGCTGGAAGCGATCGGCGCGGAATATTTCCTGCGTCAGCGCATGGCGACGCGGAACGGCGCCGAGCTGTCGTTCCTCGATGAAGCGGTGTTCCAGGAATATGTCCGCGCCTATACGCCCAAGACGATGGCGGCCACCTGCTACGATTATCGCGCGGGCGCGACTTGCGACTTCGAGATGGACACGGCCGACAAGGACAAGAAGCTCGCGATGCCGGTGCTCATCCTGTGGGGCGCGAAAGGCGTCGACCGCGAGAACTTCCTCGAGGTCTGGAAGAAATACGCGACCAATGTAGACGGCGAGGGGCTCCCTTCCGGGCATTACATGCAGGAAGAAGTCCCCGACCGGCTGCTTCAGCATTTCACCCAATTCTTCAAGGCGTGATCGGAGGAAAACGATGACCATTCGACACACCATCCTTGGCGGGATTTCGGCGATGGCACTAGCACTCGCAGTCGCTTCGCCCGTGCATGCCGCGAACGTCGAGCGACTGCTCGGCGGAGCCAAGGGCGTAATCAAGAGCGATCAGGGCGTCGCGCTCGAAGGCATCGGCGTGCAGCTCATCTCGGACAAGACCAACATCCGCACCACCGTCTATTCCAACAATGACGGCCGCTACGAATTCCCGAAGCTCGAAGCCGGCACCTATACGCTGCGCGTCGCACTGCCGCGCGAGTTTCAGCCGTTCGTGAAGAAGGGCGTCCCGGTGAACGGCTCGCCCGCGTTCGACGACATCACGCTGACCCGCGTGACCAAGCTCGAGCTCTTGCCGCCGACGAAAGAGATCATGTCGCAGATGACGGGCTCGGAATGGCTTGCGAGCCTCTCAGGATCCGGCGAGGAGAAGAAGCTCCTCACCCAGAACTGCAATTTCTGCCATTCCTATCAGCAGATCTTCCGCAACCATTACGACGAGCACGGCTGGACCGAGATCGTGCAGCGCATGACGCACGGCGCGGGCTCGCCGCTTATCCTTCAGCGTCCGAGCGGGCGCTTCAACGATGCGCTCGAGCAGCAGCTCGTGCATTGGTTGGCCACCGTGCGCGGGCCTGAAGCCGAAGATCCGCAGTTCATTCCGCTCCCCCGGCCGCAGGGACGTGCGACGCGCGTCGTGATCACGGAATACGAGCTGCCGCGATTGGAATTGGCGACGCATGACGTGAGCGGGGATGCGCAAGGCAACATCTGGTACTCGACGCATCGGAGCTCCTATGTCGGCAAGCTCGACCCGAAGACGGGGAAGGTGACGGAGTTCCACGTCCCCGACGTCGATCCGAACGCGCTCCCCGGCACGCATTGGATCCATGTCGACAAGAAGGGAATCGTCTGGGGCTCGGAAAACTGGGCGCATAACATCTGGCACTTGGATCCCAAGACGGGTCAGTTCAGCCGCGTGCATTGGAAGGTGCCAGAGCCCATCAACGCGCCGATGGGCGGCAATTACGCCCTCGATCCGCAAGGGAACATCTGGAAGACCCGCGGGATGAACGTGACCAAGGTCGATTCCAACACCGGCGAGGAGCTGTTCAGCTATCCGACGAAGAAATTCGCCGCGACCTATGGCAGCGCCATGAGCGACGACGGGCGGTATTTCGGCGGCGGCGCCTGGCCGCGCGACGGCGTTGTCGTGGTCGACACCAAGACGGGCGAAGTGTTCGAGCCCGATTCAAGCCCGAACACGGGGCCTGCGCGCGGCGAGTTCGATCCGTACGGGAATTACTGGGCGGGCGGCCGCGGCGGGCTCCTGGTCGAGTTCGACATCTCCAAGAAGCGGATCGTCGAATATCGCACGCCGACGCCATATACGGCGCTCTACACAGCGCACCCGGACAAGAACGGCGAGGTGTGGGCCGGCGAATCCCACAGTGGCCGCTATGCGCGGTTCAATCCGAAGACCGGCGTGTGGACGGAATATGTGCTGCCGGAGCCCTATGGCTTCGACCGCGAATCCTGGATCGACAATTCCACCGACCCGGTGACCGTCTGGTACACCGACCATGATGGCTACATCGCGCGAATACAGCCGCTGGAATAGCGGCGAAATTTTTCCCCCTCACCCGCGAGCGATCTCGCTAAAGCTCGATCGCTCG
>DASQHF010000082.1:0-9190 GCA_035632215.1 Micropepsaceae bacterium
GGCAAACGATAGAACTGCGCCGCTTCGAGCGCCGCGGCATAGAGCTTGATGAAGAGCTTGGTCCGCCATCTGGCCATCGCGGAAATCCGCGCCGGCACCAGAGTCTCGCGGCGGATGAAGAAGGTCGTCGCATCGATGTCGATGGCAAGGCCATAAGCACGCGCGGTTTCGAGCGCCTGAGGGACGTCGGGCGTCTGGAAGAAGCCATAATGGACTTCTACTGCATAGAAACCCTTGCCGAGCTTGCTCACCGTCAGCCGCTTGTCGGGTGCGACGAAGGGCACGTCCTGCACATCGACACGCAGGAAGATGACGCGCTCGTGCAGTACTTGGTTGTGCTTCAGATTGTGCAGAAGCGAGCCGGGCACCTCATCCAAGCGCGGCGTGATGAAGATCGCGGTGCCGGCGACGCGTATGGGGGTCTTGTCGGCGCGCTCGAGGAAGTGCTCGGTCGAGATGCCGCCGCCATAGGTCCGCTCCAACAGGACGCGCCGGCCTGCGCGCCAAGTCTCCATGAATAAGAAGACGGTCGCGGCAATTCCGATGGGAAGCCAGGCGCCTTCGAACAATTTCAGCGACACCGAGCCGAGGAAGGTCAGGTCGATGATCGCGAATAGACCGAAAGTCATCGCGATCCAATACCACTGCCACCGCCATTGGCGACTGACCACGATGAAGCCGAGGAAGGTGGTGATCGACATCATCCCCGTAACCGCCATGCCGTAGGCTGCGGCGAGCGCATCGGAATTCTTGTAGATCAGCACAATGGTGATCACGCCGATCAGCATCAGCGTGTTGGCGCGCGGTACATAGATCTGGCCGTAATCGGTCGCGGACGTATGGCGGATTTCCATGCGCGGCAACTGGCCTAGCTGCACCGACTGGCGGGTGATCGAGAACACGCCGGAGATCACTGCTTGGCTGGCGATGACGGTGGCGATCGTTGCGAGTGCCACGAGCGGATAGTGGAAGCCGGGCGGTGCTAGAGCGTAGAACGGATTCGCGATTGCCGACATGTCGCGGAGCAAGACCGCGCCTTGCCCGAGATAATTGAGAATCAGCGCCGGCAGTGTAATGGCCAGCCAGCCGAGGCGGATCGCGGTGCGGCCGAAATGGCCCATGTCGGCATAGAGCGTCTCGATGCCGGTAACGGTCAGCACCACCGAGCCGAGTGAAACGAATGCCACCCAGGGCTCGGCAATGAAGAGAGAGATGCCCACCCACGGATTGAGGCTCAAGAGGATCTCTGGCGTCATGAAGATCGCGCGCGCGCCGAGCACGCCAAGGGTGATGAACCACACCAGCACGATGGGTCCGAAAAGGCGTCCGATCTTACCCGTGCCGCGATTCTGGAACAGGAACATCACGAAGAGAATGATCAGGCTGATCGGCACCACGATAGGCCCGAACGCCGGCTGCTCGACCTTTAGGCCTTCCACGGCGGAGAGGACCGAGATCGCAGGCGTGAGCATGCCGTCGCCGAAGAAGAGCGCCAGTCCCACGACCGCGGCCGAAGAGATCGTCGTTTTCAGCCAGCGAGGCAGACGCGGCGAGCGATGGGCAAGGGCAGCGAGCGCCAGCACGCCGCCTTCGCCCTTATTGTCGGCGCGCAGGATGAAGACGATGTATTTGATCGTCACGATGACGATAAGCGACCACAGGATGAGCGAGATCGCGCCCATCACGGCCAACCGGTTCGGCGTCTCTCCCCCTGCCGAAAGTACCGATTGACGCACGGCATAAAGGGGGCTCGTACCGATGTCGCCGTAGACGACGCCAAGCGCGCCCAGCGTGAGCCACATCTGGCGCCGACGCCAGACTGCCCGCGATGCCGCGGCGGCGTTACCGCGCAACGTGTCAGTCGTCGACAATAGGTTCACGGGAGAATGCGCTCGCGGATCATGGCACCGGTTTTCTGCTGTGAGGCCGGAAATTGAGGCTCGCTCTACAACGCCTCGCGTTTCGGGAGGGTTTCTTCCCGTTTTAAGGGGGCGGAAAATACGCTTCGGGAATGGTCCCGGCAAGGGCGGTGCCAATCGCTTCACACCTTAAACAAGCAATTGAATTATATGGGAAAATAGCCTTCACCAACTTGGCTGTGCGGCCGCGAAAAAGCCAGCCTTTAGTCGAGGGTTCGCCGGTAACGCAACATCGCGACTGCACCGACAACGAACAGGAAGATCAGAAGCGGCCAGACGTTCGGCCAGATTTCTGCCGCGCCGTTGCCCTTGAGCAGGATGCCCCGCACGATGCGCAGGAAGTGGGTGTTGGGAAGCCCCTCGCCGATCCATTGCGCCCATACCGGCATGCCCCGAAACGGGAAGGCGAAGCCCGAGAGCAGGATGGAGGGCAGCAGAAAGAACACCGCCGTCTGCATCGCCTCGAGCTGGCTCTTGGCGACGGTGGAGAACGTGAATCCAAGTGCCAGGTTGGCGGCGATAAAGAGACCGGAGACCATCATCAGCAAACCGAGCGAACCGATGATCGGTACGTGGAAGATATAGCGTGCGCCTATGAGCACGAGTGTCACCTGAACATAGCCGACCATCACATAGGGAATGATCTTCCCGATCATCACCTCGGAGGGACGCGATGGCATCGCTAAGAGGTTTTCGAACGTGCCGCGCTCGCGCTCGCGAGTCATCGCGATCGCGGTCACCATGACCATCGTCATGGTCAGGATGATGGCAATCAGTCCCGGAACGATGTTGTACTGGGTGTTCACTTCCGGATTGTAGCGTCGCTGGATGAGCGTGACGAAAGCTGGACTCAGTGCCCGATTGGCCAACGGGCCGACGAGATCTTCGCGTAGCGCGGAGTTCGCGAGATCGGACAACGCAGCGATGGCATTGGAAGCCGCGGCCGGATCGGTCGCGTCTGCCTGGATCAGAAGTTCAGGCGATTGCCCCCGAACGAGGTCGCGCGCGAAATTGACCGGCACCGTGACCACGAAGATCACGTCGCCTTCGTCCAGCATTCGTTCCGCCTCCTGGGGCGTCTTTGCCAGGGCAATAAAATCGAAATAGTCGGAATTCTTCAGTGCCGCTTCGATCGAGCGCGCATACCTGCTGTCATCCGCGATATGCAGTGCGGTCGGAAGATGCTTCGGATCCGAGTTGATCGCGAAGCCGAACAGGAGAAGCTGAAGGATCGGCACGCCGACCATCACCGCAAAGGTGGACCGGTCGCGCCGCATCTGGATGAATTCCTTGATCAGGATGGCAACGAGACGCCCGAAGGAGAAGCCGAAGCTCATTGCGCTTATCCCTTCGCGCCTTGCAGATATATGAACACGTCTTCCAAGCTGGGCGTTGCCTCGTGGATTTGGACGTCGGCTTGTCCCTTCAAGGGACCGACCGCTGCGTCTAGGAGCGCGCGATCGCGGCCGCTGACGTGCAGCGCCGCGCCGAAGAAGGCGACGTGTTCGACGCCGCGTTTTCCTTCGAGCTCGGGCAAGAAGCGGCGGACGTCGCGGCCTTCGACAAGAAACGTGATGAGGCCCGATTGCCGGATCACGTCGGGCACCGTTCCCCGCGTGACGATCTTGCCCAAGCTGATATAGACGATGCGGTCGCAGCGCTCGGCCTCGTCCATGTAATGGGTGCTGACGAGGACCGTGAGCCCATGCTGGCTTAAGCGGTGGATCTCCTCCCAGAATTCGCGCCGCGCCTGGGGATCGACGCCTGCGGTCGGTTCATCGAGGAGAAGCAGCTTCGGATCGTGCAGCATGCAGGCCGCGAGTGCCAAGCGTTGCTTCCACCCCCCCGAAAGCTCACCGGCCAACTGCTTCTGACGTTCGGCAAGCCCGAGGCGCTCGAGCGTTTCGTCGACTTTCCGCGTCCGATCGGACACCGAATAGATGCGCGCCACGAACTCGAGATTCTCGCGGATCGAAAGATCTTCCCAGAAACTGAAGCGCTGGGTCATGTAGCCGACCTCGCGCTTGATTGCGTCGGGCTCTTTGCGCACGTCGTGACCAAGGCACGTGCCTTCGCCGGCGTCCGGTTTCAAGAGGCCGCAGAGCATGCGGATCGTCGTCGTCTTGCCGCTGCCGTTAGGCCCAAGGAAGCCCCAGACCTGACCTTCGGGCACGGCGATGTCGACGCCATCGACCGCAATCTTCGGTCCGAAGCGCTTGGTCAGGCCATGCACGTCGATCGCAAGCGCGCTCACGGCTTTTTCGTTTCTGTAGCGGCTTCCTCCGGCCAAACCTCGACCGGCACGCCCGGACGAGGAAGAGTCTGGGGATCGGCCACGCGAGCTTCCGCCTTGAACACCAGTCTCTCGCGGTTGCCGACGCTGTAGATCACCGGCGGCGTGAACTCGGCTTGTGAGGAGATGAAGCTGATGGTGGCGACGAGATCCGGAGCGCACCCGTCGCAACTTACATGCACGGTTTCCCCGAGATGGCGCTTGGCCATCTCGGTCTCCGGAACGAAGAAACGGACGAAGACATTGGCCGCGGGCAAGACCGAAACCACCGGCACACCGGCATTGGCGTATTCGCCCTGACGGAAATAGACATCCTGCACCTCGCCCGACACGAGTGCCTGCACCGTGCGTTGCGAGAGGTTGAATTCCGCGGTCATGAGGCTTGCCTTCGCTTGGCCTGCCTGCGCATTGGCTTGGCGCTTCGCGGCTTCAGCCTGACTCTGTACCGCGCCCATCTGATTACGGCGCGCCCGCGCGCTCTCGAAGGCGGCCTGAGCCGACTCGAGATCGCGTCGTGGGCTCGCGCCCGACTGCACCAGCATTTGCTGGCGCGCGAGTTCCTTCTGGCTGCGCTCGAGATCGGATTCGACATCGGCTTGCTGCGCCTTTGCTTGCATGATCTGCGCGTCGGCTTGCCGTGCTTGCTCCTGCGCGGCCGAGATCGCCTGAAGAGCGCTGTCGCGCGCCGCGAGTTCGCGCACCGCATCCAATGTAAACAGCGCCTGACCGACCTTCACATGGGTGCCGCGAAGGACTTCAACGCTTGTCAGCCAGCCCGGCTGCGGCGGAGCAATCAACGCCGTCTCGCCCTCGATGTAGCCAAGCCAATGGCCGTTGTCGCTGCGCTGGCATGCGGCGATGAGAGGCACGAATAGAAGCGCAATGAAGAGGCGTCTCATGCTGCCTCCTTCCTCAAGCCGCGCAGGAGCGTCGCGATATGTGCTTCGACGAGCCCCGCATAGTCGTAGGGCGCGGCATCGAGCTGGGCGAAGGTCGTGCGCCAGATGGCGGCAAGTAGGAGCGGGGCGATGCATAGACGCACGGCGTGCTCGACGGGAATGTCGCGGAATTCGCCGCTCGCGATGCCTGCGGCGATGACCGAGCCGAAAAGCTTTATTCCGCGCTCGACCAGTTCCTCGCGATAGATGCGGGCCAGATCGGGAAAGTTCCGGGCTTCCGCGATCACCATCTTGGGGATGACCACGCGGTCGCTGGTCGAGATGAAATGCCCGAGCACGCGGAGGATCTGGGCGAGCAGCGGCGCCGCGGGTCCGTCGTGACCACGCACGATCTCGGCTGCTTCGTTTATGCGCGGCACGAGCATCTCGCGGATGAGGGCGCGAAATACGGCCTCCTTGCTCTCGAAATAGAGATAGATCGTTCCCTTGGAGACGCGCGCCCGCTCCGCGATCTCCGACATGCGGGAAGCCGCGAAACCTTTCTCCGCAAAGACGGCTAGCGCGGCTTCCAAAATCTCGGAAGGCCGCGCCTCCTTGCGGCGGCGCCAGCGCACGGGACCGATTCCCTTGGGCCGGGAAGGCTGTTTGGGCCGGGTTTTTCTCGCCATCGAACTGCCTTCATAAATAACTGACCAGTTAGTTATATAATTTTCCGCGCTTCGCCGCAATCCCTGAGTTAAAACGTGCCGGTAACCCGCTGGGGGCAAAGTTGAGTTCTCAAAGCATGATGAGGCGGGCACACAAGGCAGCGTTGGCGTTGCTGATCGGGCTCGGACTCTTCGGCTGCGCCTCGGCGGTCGGGCCGGGCTACGGGCCAAAGGCTCCGAACGGCAAGGTCGGCTACACTGACGCGCAGATAGGCCCTAACCGTTTTCGGGTCGCCTTCGCCGGTCGGGCCGGCGACACGCTTGGCTCGGTCGAAGATTTCCTGCTCCGGCGGGCGGCGGAGATCACGATCAAGGCCGGCTACACGCATTTCGTTTTCGACACGCGGCTGACGGAGGGGAGCATCTCGGGGCACACGCCGCAGGAAGTATGGAATCCGGAGCGCGGCCTTTTGTTCGCCTGCCCGGGCGATGGCCCGAAAGCCGAATCCAACGTCGAAGTCGTAACGCCGGGCTACTGTCCGTCCCGACCGATCGTCCAATACACGGCTACCTCCGTGATCGTGGTGCTCAAGCCCGAAGAGGCGTTGCGCAATCCGAACGCCCTCGCCGCGCGCGAGATTCTTTCTCGGCTGGCGCCCTCCGAGCTCGCTGGCGAGCCGCCCGCGTGACCATTATCACGCGCATGAAGCGGGCAAGATGAGGCGGTGGCCGGCCGTTCTTGCCCTTGCCGGTCTCATGGCCGGAGCCGCGGGCTTCTACGTCAGCGAGCCCACGCGCCTGGCCAAGATCGTCGGTTTCGTCGCGCGTGACGGCGATATCGCACCCGGCTTCGTCGGCATGGCGAATTTCGGCCATTGGCGCTTGATATGCGTACGCGGCCCGGCGCCGCTCAAAGGACTGCTTTCCGCCTCGGCTGCGAAGAGCAATAGCGCACAGGAGAGCGGCAACGCCTGCCGCGTGAATCAGGAAATCCGCGCGCCAGGAGCGTCGCAGGGCTCCTCAGCGGATGTCCTTGCGGCCGCGAATTTCAGCCTGCTGGGCGCGAAGCGCACCCCGGCTCTCATGCTGCGCTTGCCGCCGACAGCGGAAGCAGGCGATCCGGTACGGCTAAAAGTCGACGACGGAGATATCGTGACGACCACGGTCCGCGAATGTGCCGCAGGGGAATGCCTGGCCGTGAGCTCGCTCGCGGATGGAGAGTGGGACAAGCTCGCGCGCGCCAAGACGCTGCAAATCGCTTTTCCTGCCGCCGGCAAACAGCCGGTGCTGCTCGACCTCTCCGTCGAAGGTTTGCGCGAGGCGATGGCCGCGATGAGCAGCGCGCAGACACCGGCATCGAATTGAACGCGTCGGCTTCCCACCTCCGGAAATCATGCTCTATCCTCGCGTCATAAGAGATTCGGGGCGAATCGCCGATGGGAGTAGCCGACGCGGTGAACCGCGAGGCAGTTTTTATCGCCGCCGTAGCGCGCACGCTGCTGCTGACGCGACATGTTCATCCCGATGCCAAGCTCACCATTGCCGATTTCATCGAGCGTTGGGCGCGCGAGCGTCCGCAGAGCCCGGCCGTTCTTTGCGAGGATCGGGTCGTCTCCTATGGCGAGCTCGATCAAGGCGCCAATCGTTATGCGCGCTGGGCCTATCAGCTCGGTTTGCGCAAAGGCGACGTGGTCTCGCTCCTGATGGAGAACCGGCCCGAATACGTGATGGCCTGGCTCGGGTTGATCAAGAACGGCTGCGTCGCCGCGCTCATCAACACGCATTTGACCGGCCAGCCGCTGGCGCACTCGCTGGCGCTCGCCGGCGCGAAGCACCTCATCCTGGGCGGAGAGCTGGCCGAGACCTATGCAACCGCGTTGAACGCGCTCGAGTCTCATCCCGCACTCTGGGTCACTGGCGGGCACAGGGACGGTTGCGAGGATCTCGACGCCGCCTTGTCTACGCAATCGACGGCCGCACTGGGCCCGGATTCGCGTGATGACATCTTCTGCCGCGACAAGGCGCTTTACATCTACACGTCGGGGACCACCGGCCTTCCCAAAGCCGCCAACATCAGCCACATGCGCATGCTGCACATCATGAGCGCGTTCCAGGCCGCGGTGAATGCATCGCCTGAAGATCGCATGTACGACGTGCTGCCGCTTTATCATTCGGCAGGCGGCCTTGCCGCGCTGGGGCCGCCGTTCCTTTCCGGCGGCTCGCTGGTGGTGAAGACGAAATTCTCCACCAGCGAATTCTGGGACGACTGCGCGCGCTATCGCCCGACGGTGTTCCAATATATCGGCGAGCTCTGCCGCTATCTTCTGAACACGCCCGAGCATGCAAAAGAGCGCGACCACAATCTCAAAGTCGCGATTGGCAACGGGTTGCGTCCCGAGATCTGGCCGCGTTTCCAGGCGCGCTTCAAGATTCCGCACATCATGGAGTTCTACGGCGCGACCGAAGGCAATGTCGGGATGATCAATTACGACGGCCATGTCGGCGCCATCGGCCGCGTGCCCTGGTATGCCCGCTCGATCCAGAAGATCCGCCTCATCCGCTACGACCTCGACAAAAGCGTGCCCTTGAGGGGAGCCGACGGTTTGTGCTCGGAAACCGCGAATGGCGAGGTCGGCGAGGCGGTCGGCAAAATCGATCCCAACGATCCACGGCTGCGTTTCGACGGCTACACCAAGAAGGATGACACCGAGAAGAAGATCCTGTGCGATGCCTTCGATAAAGGCGATGCCTGGTTCCGCACTGGCGACCTGATGCGGCGCGACAAGCACGGCTATTTCTATTTCGTCGACCGCACCGGCGACACCTTCCGCTGGAAGGGCGAGAACGTGGCGACGTCGGAGGTGTCGGAAGCACTTTCCGTCTTCCCGGGAATCCTCGAAGCCAATGTCTATGGCATCGAAGTCCCCGGCGGCGAGGGCAAGGCCGGTATGGCGGCGCTCGTCACGGGGTCGACCTTCGATCTTGGTGCCTTTGCAGAGTATCTGGAGAGAAACTTGCCGTTCTTCGCAAGGCCGGTGTTCTTACGCTTTCAGAAGGAGATCGAGACCACGAGTACGTTCAAGCAGCGCAAGATCGAGCTGCAGAAGGATGGCTTCGATCCAACGCTCATCGCGGACCCGCTCTACTTGCGCGATGCCGCGACCGGCCGTTACGTCAAGCTTACGCCCGCGCTCTACGATGACGTCTGCAAGGGGAAGATGAAACTTTAGGGCGAATTGCGTTCGGATTGAATCACATTGTCAATCGAAATCCTTCGCCAGCTCTGTGCGGATTTCGGGCGTCATCATCGCCATGTGGCCGTAATTGGGGTGCGTCAGCCCTAGGATGACGGCCTCTTTCGGATCCTTGAAAGCGGCGATCTGCGAGGACGTGAAGGAGAACCGCACCCAATGCACCGATGAGGTCTTCCCG
>DASQHF010000083.1:0-4528 GCA_035632215.1 Micropepsaceae bacterium
GGCTGGTCAGCTTCATGCACTACGATCTGGGATACTTCGACGACGAGACTTGCAGACTGGAACCGCTTCAAAACCCTTTCGGGCCAAAAGTGTTACCTTTGTCCTCGGAATAACCTGTCACCCATGTGTCCAGAATGGACCTAGTAATGCTGGTGCCCAGGGGCGGAATTGAACCACCGACACGCGGATTTTCAGTCCGCTGCTCTACCAACTGAGCTACCTGGGCAGGCACGCTTCGTCTCGCGGGCCGGGCTTTGTAAAAGACGGCCGGTCCGGTGTCCACCCTTGGGGTTCCGTCAATGGATTCCTAGTGTTTAGCCGAGGAGAGCGGCGTCCGCTCGCGGGGCTCGGGCGCATCGGACTCGGCTGCCCGCTCGTCTTCGGCCTCGACCGCGGGGATCCCGTAGGTGCCATGCAGCCAGCGCGAGAGGTCGACATCGGCACAGCGCTTCGAGCAGAACGGGCGAAAGCGGCGCGCGCTCTCCGTTTCTTCGAGCGGGCGGCGGCAAATCGGGCAGAGGCGAAGCTCGGACATGCGCAAGAGTCTTAGACCAAACAACGCGCGGATTGAACCGCGGTTCTCGCCCTTCGACCGGCTAAGCCGCCGTTTCGACGTCGAAGACCTCGCGGCGCTGCGCCATGTTGGATTCAAAGCGCAACTGAGTCACGCCGCGCCGCGCGAGACCGGCCCGGATTTCCGCCTCATGCGCCTCGAGCCAGCGCACCATCACGGGCGCGGCACGCACGACGATGGTCTTGCCGGGCGCCGCGGCTGCGGCGCGTTCCGCCCGCCTTAAAATCTCGACCGCAACCGTCTCCAGAGTCTTGCGCCGGCCGTGGCCATCGCACCGGCGGCAATCCTCGGTCATGCGCTTGGCCAAGGGATCGCGGACACGCTTGCGCGTCATTTCGACGAGACCAAACTCCGACATCCCGAGAATCTGACTGGGCACCCTGCCCTTGGCGCAGGCTTCGTTCATTGCGGAGAGCACCCGCTCGATGTTTTCGGGCGCAGCGAGGTGGATGAAGTCGATCACGATGAGGCCGCCGACACCGCGCAAGCGCAGCTGCCGCCCGATGGCTGCAGCCGCTTCGAGGTTGACCTTGAGGCTCGTCTCTTCGAGTCCGACCGCCTCGATGTAGCTCCCCGAATTGACGTCGATTGCCGTCAACGCCTCGGTTGCTTCGATCGTGATCCAGCCGCCCGAGGGCAAGCTCACCCGGGGCGAGCTCAAAGAGGCGATCTCGTCCTCGATGCCGAACGCCTCAAACAGAGGGGCGCGGCCCTGATAGAGCTCGAGCTTTCCCGCCATTTGGGGCATGGCGCGTCCGGCATAGGCTTGTGCCGCGTGTAAGGCCTCGCGATCGTCGATCAGAATCCGCCCGACGGAATCGTCCACTTCATCGCGGAGCGCACGTTGAATCGGGCCCAGGTCGTTGTGAAGGGTGGTCGGTACGCTGGCGTTTCTCTTCCGTTCGGCGATGCCGCGCCAACAGGCGGAAAGACGCTGGGCGTCCTCTTTGAGCTCCGCTTCATTCGCGCCGATCGCCGACGTGCGCAGGATATAACCCGCGTCGGCAACGAGCCCATCGTCGCTCGTCCCAATGAAGCGTTCGGCGATCGCGGTCAGCCGCGCCCGCTCCGCCTCGTCCTCGATCCGGCGGGAGAGTGCGACACCCGGCGAATTCGCAACCAGGATCAGGAGGCGGCCTGGAACCGTGATATTGGCAGAGAGGCGCGCACCCTTGTCACCGATCGGATCCTTCACCACCTGAACCAGGATCTCTTCGCCCTCGCGGACGAACTCGGAGATGTTGAGACGGCGATCCTCCTCCGTATACGGATCGTCACGGAAGATCGCGGTGCGCGGCCGCGCCTCGCGCGCGGCCAAGAACCCTGCCCGCTCGAGCCCGACATTCACGAACGCCGCCTGCATCGCAGGGAGCACGCGCTGCACCCGGCCCAGGACGATGTCGCCTACAAGCGAGCGCGCGACGTTGCCGGCGCGGTCCCGGCGATGGTTGGGACTGTCGTCGAAGCCGATCGTACGTTCGAGCCACAGCTGATCCAAGACGCCGTCTTCAATGACGGCGACGCGAATCTCGCCTGCGCCGGCGTTCACCAGCACATCCTTGGCCATGGCTGCTCCCTTTACCTTGACGCCAATCTAGCAGGAGCGCGGGCGTTAAGCGCGCGGCATATTTGAAACCGGAGCTTGCAACCGGCTAGTATGCCGAAATTGGGACGGCGCGAACGACTCACGAATTATCGGCGCGCAAAGAAGACGATTTCCCAGAATTTTTTTGGGGAATGGAGATGGGCCTATCGGGAGGACAATCCAAATGACGATGCGCTTGAGATTTGGGGTTGCATTGGCAGCTGGTCTTGCGGCGTTTGCGCTTTCGTTGCCGGCTTCGGCAGAAGGTCCTGAGTACAAGGTCGATCCTTCCTGGCCAAAGCAGCTGCCGAACAATTGGATCATCGGTCAGATCGGCGGCATGACGGTCGATGCTCAGGACCACATCTGGGTGTTCCAGCGCCCGCGCTCTTTACGCGACGTGGATCTCGCGAAGACCAAGAATGCAAGATGCTGCCAGGCCGCGCCCTCGGTCATCGAATTCGACGCCGCGGGCAATGTCGTCTCCTCTTGGGGTGGTCCCGGCTACAGCCCCGATTGGCCCGAGACCGAGCACGGCATCATGGTCGACAACAAGAACAACGTCTGGCTCACGGGCAGCGGCAACAAGGACGGCACGCTCTTGAAGTTCACCCGCGACGGGAAGTTTCTGGTGAAGTTCGGAAAGCAGGGACCGACCGCCGGAAGCGCGGACTCGAGTGCCCTTGGGGGAACCGCAAGCATCGCTCTCGATACGCAAGCGAACGAGCTGTTCTTATCCGACGGCTACTTCAACCACCGCGTGATCGTGCTCGATGCCGATACGCTCAGCTTCAAGCGCATGTGGGGCGCCTATGGCAAGCCGCCGACCGACGCGAAGGTTCCGAACTACAATCCCAAATCGGAGCAGTTCGCCAATCCGGTGCATTGCGTGCGCATCGCCAATGACGGCCTCGTTTATGTTTGCGACCGCACGAATGACCGGATCCAGGTGTTCCAGAAGAACGGCACCTTCGTGAAGGAATTGCCGATCCGGCCCGAGACTCACGGCACGGGCTCGTCCTACGACCTCGCCTTCTGGCCCGACAGGAACCAGACCTATCTCATCATCGCCGATGGCGCGGACGGCGAAGCGGTGATCGTGCGGCGCGACGACGGCAAGGAAGTGGGCGCGTTTGGCCATTACGGCAAGCAGGTCGGCCAGTTCCACAACATCCATCAGATCGTGTCGGATTCGAAGGGCAACATCTACACGGGCGAAGTCGACACCGGCATGCGAGTGCAGAAGTTCACGCCGAACATGGCGCCGGCGAAATAGAAAAAGGGCGAATGGCGAGTGGCGAGTAGCGAGTAGCGAATAGGGAGTGCAGAATTCGCTATTCGCTATTCCATATTCGCCCCAACAACGACAGAGTCTGGTAAAGCGGCAGGCCAACGACGTTGCTGTAGGAACCGTTGATGAAGCGGACGAAGGCTTCTGCACGGCCCTGGACGGCGTACCCGCCGGCCTTGCCGATCCCCTCTCCGCTTTTCAGGTAATCGGCGATCTCGCTTGGGTTCAGGACCTTGAACGCGACGCGCGTCACGACAACGCGACTCTTGGCGCTCTCGCCCGCATTCATCAGCACGAGCGCCGTCAACACTTGGTGGCGGCGTCCGGAGAGAAGACGAAGACAGCGCTCGACCTCTTCGGCCGCCTCGGCTTTGGGTAAGATGCGCCGGCCGCAAGCGACCACCGTATCGGCGGCGAGAACGGGAGTGTTGCCCGCGCGCGCCGCGACGCTGCGAGCTTTCTCCAACGCGAGCCTTAAGGCATAGGCGCGGGGAAGCTCGCCCTTTCTTGGCCGCTCGTCCACGTCGGGGGTGATGATGGCTTCCGGCGCGATGCCTGCTTGCGCCAGAAGCGCCCGCCGCCTTGGGCTGGCGCTCGCGAGAATGAAGGGAAGAACACGGGGGTCGGCCGCGGTCACGGCCTCCCCTATTTGAACCGGTAAGTGATGCGGCCCTTGGTGAGATCGTAAGGCGTCATCTCAACCAGGACCTTGTCGCCGACGAGAACGCGGATTCGGTTCTTACGCATCTTGCCGGCCGTATGCGCGATAATCGCGTGGTCCCCAGTTTCGAGCTTCACCCGGAAGGTCGCGTTGGGGAGCAATTCCGTGACCGTGCCCGGAAATTCGAGGAGTTCTTCTTTTGCCATGCCAGTCCTTGCGCTCGCGCTTGCTGGCCGGGGAGCATGCACCTCAAGAAACGAAAATCAAGCGCTTAGAGCACGATCGAGCCAAGTAGGATCGGCTGCGCCGAGGGGATTTTGCGGTGTGGGCAGGAGAAGGGCGAAGTTCGTAGCAAGGACTACGGGTGAGCCCTTCGACGAACCCGCGACGCAAAATCCCCCGGTCCTTAGGGTTGCG
>DASQHF010000084.1:0-8956 GCA_035632215.1 Micropepsaceae bacterium
TGAGGCGGCGGTAGCCGCCTTCGATGAGCGCGAGCGAGATTTCCTGGTACGCGTCCCGGCGCTCGTCCGAGGAAGCGGTCGATAAGAGACGTCGCCCGATCAGCTGCTCCACGTCCGACTTGAACAGCTGCTCGAAAGCGCGCCATCCCTTGTCGGGATCGGTATTGAGCAGCCCGAGCATGCGCTCGGCCATGAGTTCGCGCACAGCAAGCGCGATGAACGTGTCGAGGGTGCTACGCCCGTCATAGGCTTGAAGCCGTGCGAAGCGGTTGGCCGAAAGCGCCGCCATCGCCTCGAGGAAGGTCTTGCGGGCTTGGTCCTCGTCATCGGAAAGGAGCCGGCAAGCGTTCCAGACGACGCCGGAGATTGCTCTTACGAACTCGGCGACGGCGTTCGGATCGCCGTCTGTCGCTGCTTCGAGACGGTCCCGCTCGCGGGAGCCGGTCATCCCTTCAGGCCGAACCTCGCGTGGACGATGCCCTCGGGAAAATGGGAATTGCTCGACATTGCGCATGGGAGAACTCCTGAAGCCGGAGCAAGCCGCGTTTTGGCGGCCACCCCTTCGGCCGGAGAACCGGGAAAAGTCGGGCTCATATGGTTAAAGTCCATGAAGATGCCCCCTTCATCTCCTCTAGACGGACATGTCTCGAATTTTCACGGCGGAATTTCGGCCAGAGGAGCCTTGGGCTGAGATATGGGCGCCAATGCCCTTCGCTTTAAGTCTTCGCCTCGCGCTTGGCGGCGTGACGCTCGGGTTGCTGCCGCGCTTGGGACTCGATGCGTGTGCGGATGAACTGGCCTAAGCGTCCGAGCGAGACCTTGCCGTCGGAGGAGGACGAAAGCGCCTGAAACAAGTGTCCCATATCATGGTAGACCTCGACCGAGACGGGAACATTCGCGGCGGCGGCAAGCTCGCCCAAGCGGCTCGCATCGTCACGCAGGATCTCGAGGCTGCCTGTGTGCACCATGATGGGAGGGAATTCCCGCATGTTGCCGAATACGGGCGAAGCATAGGGATCGGCGGGATTGCCGCTCTTCACGTAATTCCTGGCGCTGACGAACAGCAGCTCCCACGAGAGCACGTCGTCCTTTTCCGCGTTCTCCATCACCGACCAGCCGGAGAGCGTCAGATCGGCCCAAGGCGACATGGCGACGACGGCGGCCGGCATCGGCATCTGCGCATTGCGGATCGCCATGACGGTGGAGATGGCGAGGCCTCCACCCGCGCCATCGCCCGCGAGCGCGATCGAGGACGGCGGAAAGCCCTTGCCGATCAGGAAGCGATAAGCGTCGACCGCGTCGCGCAATCCGGCAGGAAAAGGAAATTGGGGCGCAAGTCGATAATCGAGGCTGAGCGCGCCTGCGCCCGCCGCCTTGCAAAGCTTGGCGATCAGCGGCCGATGGGTTTCGGGCGAGCCAGAGACATAGCCACCGCCATGCAGGTACAGGATCAGCCGTTCCGGCTGGGCTTCGGGCACACGAACCCACTCGCCCCTGACCTGCCCCAAATGGGCACGCTCGACGGTCGTTTCCGGGGGCAATGGCCCGAAGCGCGCGGCGATCTCATCGTAGGGGCGCCGTAGATTCGCCGCGGGCATGCCCGGACCTATGCGGGACTCTCCCGAGCCCGAAAGGCTTCCGAGCAATTTGGTGTGCCAGTTGGACATCAAGCCCCGCGAAACGAAGCAACGGCGAGGCCGGAACTGTAGATCATCATGTAAGAGGAAGGAACCTCGAATGACGGCATCCGGCGTTAAGCAAAGCGCGCCGTGAATGGCGAGCCCAAGCCGGGCGCACTACCCTGCCCCGCCGCCTCATCGGCACAACCCGCAAGGCGAGAAGAGCCGCCTGATCGCATCAAAAAAGAGCGCGCCCAGAAGCGAGCGCGCTCTCTTTCAAACGTAAGGATGCTCGAAGCCCGCTAGGCGGCCTTCACTTTGGCGTCGATCACCTTGCCTTCGGGCTTGCCGCCGATGACGATGCGGCGGGGCTTCTTCTCCTCGGGCACGACGTGTTCCAGGTCGATATGAAGGAGCCCGTTCTCGAGCTGAGCGCCCTTGACCTCGACATTCTCGGCAAGCTGGAAGCGCCGCTCGAAGCTGCGCCCCGCGATGCCCTGGTGGAGATAATGCCGCGTCTCGGTTTCTTTGTCGCCTTCGCGCTTGCCCTGGACGGAGAGGACGCCGTCCTTCACTTCGACCGCGAGATCCTTCTCGGCGAAGCCGGCTACCGCGAGCGAAATCCGATATCTGTGCTCGTCCGTGCGCTCGATATTGTAAGGCGGATAGGACACGCCCGAGTCGAACTGCGCGACTGAGTCCAGCATGTCTGCCAGCCGGTCATAACCGATGGTGGAACGGAACAACGGGGAAAGGTCGAATGTACGCATGATCGCTACCTCCTTTTAGAAGCGAAGTTTTGACCGGGCCCGCTCTCTTAGAGCCGGGCCGATTTCCTCAAACCAAAAGCCTTCAGGCCTTCCGGCTCGCCTGTTAGGTGGGGATCGAAAATTACGCCTTCAAGGCCTTGAAACGGGGCCTGTCAGCGGGGGGTTGGGACGATAAGAATCATCCGTGACATCGCCGTCATCCAGAACATCAGCATTAACGCGCAAAGGACGAAGGTGATCTGGGCATGGCTCGGCCGAATGCCAAGCGCACCCAGCAAGGTTTGAAAAAACGTTCCCTCGCGCTGATTCTCGGAGTCATTCCATTGCCGTCCATGCGCGAGATTCTCGAAATTGTTGACGATCGAAACGCCGCCATTCAGCAGCCACTGCAGGACGATCAAGGGCAGGATCAAAAGATAGGCGAAGAGCGCTTCGCGTGATCCGGCAGTCCAGCCAAGCGCGACATAGAGAACTATCCCGGCGTGAATTCCCTGAAACAGCAGGGTCAACCTGTCAAACGTCCAAGCTTGCCGCGCGCGCGCAACGTGAAAACCCAAATCCGCCATACGCATGGAAGTGCCCTCGCGTGGAACCCACGCAGGTTCCCGCGGCACTAAACGCAGCAGGGAATTTTTCGTTGACCTCACGAGCACGAAATTTTGGAACCGGGGCAATAAGGCCGCTATGTCAGCCCAGCGTCATTTCCGCCAGATGGCCTACGCCAATGAGCCAGAGGATTGCAACCGTCCCGTAAGCAAGCTGATCCAGCCGCACAGGATCGGGGCGCACCTGGAAAAGCCAGTCGCACAGCGTGAGGAGGAATGCGCCTTCCTGCTTATTGCGGGGATGGCGCCAGGAACCGAACCGGAACCTTGATTCCAAATTGTTGAGCAAGCAGCTCCCCCGATTGAAATGCCATTGCGCAGCCATGAACGGAAGCAGCAACAAGTAAATAACAAGCCCGATGGGGGACGAAACAATCCACCCGGCCATCACATAGAATCCGATGAGAAGGTGAAAGCCGAGGAACCCGACACCCAACCGATCTGTCGGAGGTCCTTCGTATTCTTCAAAGTCAATCGAGGCCATTGTCGAACCGTTTTCCTTCTAGCCGGGCAACGCCCCTTAACCTTCCGAGGCCCGTTGTCCACGCCCCTGACTAAACGTTCGGATTCGGGCTTTCTGCCGGTTTCTCGTTCGCTTTTTTGTGGCGGCTGACGGGAACTTTTGGGCAGGTTGTGGCACGTCTCCGCACATGCTGATATCGGCGCCGCATCCTCTTGTTCCCATCACCCAGGCTCAGCCCTTGACCACTCCAATGCGCGTGCAAACGCTGCAAACGCCGGATAAACGTCATTTGCGTGCCAGCGCCTGGGATCTCGCCGCCGGTGCCGTCCCGCGCGCGATCTGCGTGCTTTTGAACGGGCACACGGAATTCCTGGAAAAATACGGCGAGGTCGCGGGCGAGCTGAACGCGCGCGGCTTTTCCGTCGTCAGCCTCGACTGGCGCGGCCAGGGCGCATCCGAGCGCAAGGTCTACGGAAACCGCGCGGGACATGTGGGAAATTTCGAGGAGTATGATTCCGATCTCGCGTCGCTTCTCTTACAGATGGTCGAGCCGATGCAGCGCGCGCTGCCGGCGCGCGCGCCCCTGATCGCGCTCGCCCACTCGATGGGTGCGCATATTCTCTTCCGCTATCTCCACGACTTTCCGCGCCGTCTTGCCTGCGCGGTGGCGCTCGCGCCGATGCTCGAGATCAATCCCGGCGAACGCTCGGAGCGTCAGATCAGGGCGGTCACTTTTGCGCTCAATCTGCGCCGGCCTTCGACGCGATTTGTCCCCGGCGTCGAGGAACGCGATCCGCTCGAGCTTCCGTTCGAAGGAAACCCCTTAACGTCCGATGAGCAGCGCTTCGAGCGCACCAGAGCACTGATGAAGAAGCAGCCCTTCTTGCGCATCAACGGGCCGACATTCGGATGGCTCGGCGCGGCATTGAAGTCGATGGCGAAGCTTCGCCGGCCTTCCTTTATCGAGGAGATCACGACGCCGCTCCTGGTTTTCGGCGCCGGGCAAGATCGCGTGGTGCGCATCGAGGCGATCCGCGAGTTTGCCAAACACCTTCCCAATGGGCGATACGTCGAAATTGCGGAAGCACGACACGAGATCCTAATGGAGGATGATTCGATCCGAGCGCGCTTCTGGAACGAATTCGACGGCTTCGTGAACGCGAACTTGGCCCAGGCGGCTTCGCGCTAATCGGCGCTGAGGATCTTGAGCGCCTCGGCGTGGATGCGCGCATCGCCTGCGGCGACGACATTGCCGCCCTTGTCGGCGGTTTTGCCGTTCCAATCGGTGAGGATTCCGCCGGCTCCTTCGATGATCGGGATGATCGCCGCAATGTCCCAGCGCTTCAAATCGGTCTCGATCACGAGATCGACGAAGCCCATTGCGATAAGCGCGTAGGCATAGCAGTCGCCGCCATAGCGCGACAGCCGGCACGCACGCTCGACGCGCCAATAGCGTTCGCGCTCTTCATCCTTGAAGTGCAGCATCGGATGCGTGGTGCAGATGACGGCGTCGGCGAGCTTGGCGCAGACGCGAGTTTTCAGCCGAGTGCTGCCGTCCGCGTTGCGGAATTCCGCCGTGCCCGAGCCACCGATAAAACGCTCGCGCAGGAACGGCTGGTCGAGCACGCCTAGGATCGGCTTTCCCTCTTTCTCGAGTGCGATCAGCGTGCCCCAGAGCGGTTGGCCGGCCATGAAAGCGCGCGTCCCATCGATCGGATCGAGCACCCAGCGAAAGCCGGTAGTGCCTCTCATCTCGCCGAACTCTTCGCCGAGGATGGAGTCCTCAGGCACATGCTTGGCAAGCAGCGCCCGAATGGTCTCCTCCGCTTTGCGGTCGGCTTCGGTCACGGGATCGTAGAAGCCGTCCTTGCCCTTGTCGGTCACGTCGACGCGCTTGCGGAAATAGGGGCGGATCACTTCGCCCGCGGCATCGGCGAGCAGGTCGGCCAAAGCGCGTCGGGATTGAAGGTCAGCGGTCATCGCGGCTCTATATCACGGCCGCATGTCATTCCGCTTCGGCTTTTGCCTTCTTGCGCAAATGGGGCAGAAGCGCGCGCTTGCGCAGGCGGATGGATTCGGGCGTCACCTCGACGAGCTCGTCGTCCTGGATATAGGCGATCGACTGCTCGAGCGTGGGCGGGATGACGGGCGTCAAGCGCACCGCCTCGTCCTTCGCATGCGTGCGGATATTGGTGAGCTGCTTCGACCGCAACGGATTCACGTCGAGGTCGTTGTCGCGCGAGTTCTCGCCGATAATCATGCCTTGATAGACGCGCGTGCCGGGCACGATGAAGAGCCTCCCTCGCTCCTCGAGATACCAGAGCGCATAAGCGACGGATTCGCCGTCATCGGTGGAGACGAGAACACCGTTGCGCCGGCCTTCGATCGGACCCTTGTAGGGCGCGTAGCCATGAAACATGCGGTTCAAGACGCCCGTGCCGCGCGTATCGGTCATGAACTCGCCGTGATAGCCGATGAGCCCGCGCGAGGGCGCGTGGAAAACGAGCCGCGTCTTGCCGGCACCGGTCGCGCGCATGTCGCGCATCTCGCCCTTGCGCTGCGAGATTTTCTCGATCACAACGCCGGCATAAGGCTCGTCGACATCGATTGTCACTTCCTCGATCGGCTCGAGCCGCTGCCCGGTCTTGGGATCGTTGCGATAAAGGACGCGCGGGCGCGAGATGGCGAGCTCGAAGCCTTCGCGCCGCATGGTTTCGATGAGCACGCCCAATTGCAGCTCGCCCCGGCCCGAAACCTCGTAAGTCGCCTCGCTCGTCTCCCGCACATGAATGGCGACGTTGCCCTCCGCCTCGCGCAGGAGACGGTCGCGGATGACGCGGCTCTGCACCTTGTCCCCTTCGCGGCCTGCAAGCGGGGAATCGTTCACCGACACGGTAATGGCAAGCGTCGGCGGGTCGATGGGATGCGCAGGCAACGCCTCCTCGACCTCGATGTCGCAGAGCGTGTCGGCAACGGTCGCGTCGGTCAGCCCCGCTATCGCGACGATGTCACCGGCTTCGGCCCGTTCGGTCGGTACCCGTGCAAGACCCCGGAAGGAGAGCAGCTTGGTCGCACGAGCGCGCTCGATGACGCGCCCGTCGCCCGACAGCGCTTTGATCTGCCGGTTCACCGTGATCGCGCCCGATTCGATCCGGCCCGTGAGCACGCGGCCGAGATAGGGATCGGCTTCGAGTGTCGTCACCAGCATCGTAAAGGGGTAGGCGTCGCCGGCTCGCTCGATGGCTTTCGGAGCCGGGACATCGGCGACGATACGGTCGAACAAAGGCGATAGATCGAGGCGTTTGTCCTTGAGATCCGCGACGGCCCAGCCTTGACGCCCGGACGCATAGAGCACGTGAAAATCGAGCTGGTAGTCGTTTGCTTCGAGCGCCAGAAAGAGGTCGAAGATCTCTTCGAGCGTTTCCTTCGGCCGCGCGTCCTGGCGGTCGATCTTGTTGATGACGACGATCGGCTTCAGCCCGAGCTTCAGGGCTTTGGAGAGCACGAACTTCGTCTGCGGCATCACCGATTCCGCCGCGTCCACCAGGAGCACGACGCCGTCCACCATGGACAGGATGCGCTCCACCTCGCCGCCGAAATCGGCATGGCCCGGGGTATCGACGATGTTGATGCGCGTGCCCTTCCAGTCGACACTGGTGCACTTGGCGAGGATCGTGATGCCGCGCTCGCGCTCGAGATCGTTCGAATCGAGCGCACGCTCCTGGACCTGTTGATTATCCCGAACAGCGCCCGATTGCTTCAAGAGCTGGTCGACGAGCGTGGTCTTCCCGTGGTCGACATGGGCAATGATGGCGATGTTGCGAATGTCCATGACGGCCTTAACTAGAGCGAGAATGTTTAAGATTTGGCGCGGGCACGCCCGAATCGTGCGGACGCGAGCGCCAGAGAGCCGCGGCTTATATAGGCGCTATTTTCCTCCGGCAATGGCGCGGTGAAGCATCTCCGCCGATCACCTCGCCCAAGGCGAGATTGTCCAAGAACGGCTCGGCCGAGGCGCGCCAAGAGTGCTGGAGCGCAAATTCCCGGCATAACAAACGAGAAATCGTGAGCCCTTGGAGGCAAGCGACGCGCAAATCCTGGTTCAGCGCGGCAACGGGCGTCATCGCCCAGCACGTTCAACGTGGCCGGCGCGGGATAGGCCGCGACAGGAACGCCGGAGGCGAGGGCCTCGAGCAGAACGAGCCCGAATGTATCGGTGCGGCTGGGGAAGACGAAAACATCGCTCGCAGCGTAGTACGAGGCGAGCTCATTGTCCGATTTTCGCCCGAGAAAATGGGTTCCTGGAAACCGTGCCTGAAGCTCGGCGCGTGAAGGCCCTTCGCCGATCACGATCTTGCTACCGGGAAGATCAAGCGAAAGGAAATCGGCAAGCCCCTTCTCTACCGCAACCCGGCCCACATAAAGGAACACGGGCCCCTCAAGGTTCAAGCCGTATCGGCAATAGCCGTCTTTGTCCCCAGGCCGGAATAGATCGGCATCGACCCCGCGCCACCACGGCACAAGGTTCTTAAAACCGTGACGCTCGAGCTCTTGTCTTAGCGACGCGGTGGCGACCATCGTCGCGCAAGCCGCGCCATGGAACCGCTTAAGCACCCCAAACACAGCCGATTCGGGAATGAACGGGAAACGCGCGTGGACGTAATCGGGAAAGCGCGTGTGAAACGACGTTGTAAACGGAAAGCATCGCTTGAGACAGATCGCGCGCGCGGCAAGACCTAGCGAGCCTTCCGTAGCGATATGAATCGCGTCGGGCTCGTATTCATTGATGGTTCGGATGAGTCTCGAGCGAGGAAAGACGGCGAGACGAATTTCGGGATAGGTCGGGAGCGGCAGTGTCCGGTGATTCTCAGCCGTGGCGAAGCGAATGGCGTGACCAAGGGCGGTCAGTTCACGGCCGACCGATTGAAGCGCGCGAACGATGCCATTGATCTGTGGCGTCCACGCATCCGTGACGATGAGCACTTTCAACCGCGCACGCATCTTGGAGCGGGCGCTTCGAGCGGCGCGCTAAACAAAGGGGGGTGATTCACGGCGCGTGCGCGCGACGCCGTTCAAGCGGCCGCTGGTGCTAACTCCTGGAGCGGCGCGGGGATCGGCGTGGAATCGCGATCGCGGATAGTAGTCGTCCAGCGCACGATCTCGAGGCGTCCCCTCACATCCTCGGTCATCGCAGAGCAGCTCTCTACCCAGTCGCCGTCATTGCAATACAGCGCGCCATCGATCAGCTTGATCTGCGCATGATGGATGTGGCCGCACACAACCCCATCCAGGCCGCTTGCGTGTGCGGCGCGCGCGATGGTCTTCTCGAAATCGGCGATGAACTTGGCCGCGTTTTTCACCTTGTGCTTCAAGTAAGCTGAGAGCGACCAATAGGGCAGTCCTAGCAGGCGTCGGCCTGCATTGAAGAGCTCGTTAAGCACCAGCGCCAGCGTGTAGGCCCGAACGCCGATATGTGCGAGCCAGGGCGCAAGCGCCATG
>DASQHF010000085.1:0-4267 GCA_035632215.1 Micropepsaceae bacterium
GGCGCGTCTGCGCCGCGCACGAAACGACCCGCCATCCTGTTGCCGTGAACCGGTCCAATAAACGTCGCCGCGCTCGCTTATTAGTTGCTGGTCCCGCAGCATCCGACGCGCCCAATGTCAAAGACCTATTACGTCTACATCCTCGCCAGCAGGAGAAACGGAACGCTGTATATCGGCGTTACGAATGACCTTATCCGGCGTGTCTGGGAACACCGCGAGGAGATGATCGAAGGCTTCACTAGAAAATACGGCGTGAAGATGCTCGTGCATTTCGAATCATTTGAAGAAATCGATTCAGCTATTCATCGCGAGAAGCGACTGAAGAAATGGAACCGGAATTGGAAGCTTGAGCTGATTGAAGAACGCAATCCCGATTGGCGCGATCTTTACGGCAGTCTAAGCACTTGAGGAGGTCATTCGACGCGCGGACGCGCGCCTACTGGGTCCCCCGCTTTCGCGGGGGATGACACAAGGGGAGCGCGGCGGATGACACAGGGGGGGAATGCACGGGATGACGCTTAAGGGAGCGGTCTCACACCCTCTCCAGCGCCAGCGAGACGCCCTGGCCGACGCCGACGCATAAGGTGACGAGCGCCCGCTTGCCGCCGGTCTTCTCGAGCTGATGCACGGCTGTCAGCACGAGCCGCGCGCCGCTCATGCCCAAGGGATGGCCGAGCGCGATCGCGCCGCCGTTCGGATTCACATGCGCCGCATCGTCGGCAATTCCCAAGCCACGCAGCACCGCCAGCGACTGCGCCGCAAACGCTTCGTTCAGCTCGATCGTCTGAAAGTCGCCGATCTTCAAGTTCAATCGCGCCATCAGCTTCTCGGTCGCCGGCACCGGCCCAATGCCCATGACGCGGGGCGCGACGCCGGCCGTCGCCATGCCGAGCACACGCGCCCGCGGACGTAAGTGATGCTTCTTCAACGCCGGTTCCGACGCGATCACGATGGCCGCGGCGCCGTCGTTGACCCCCGACGCGTTTCCCGCCGTCACGGTGCCGTTGTCGCGGAACGGCGTCTTGAGTTTCGAGAGAGCTTCGAGCGTCGTGTCGGGACGCGGATGCTCGTCGCGATCGACAGTCGTGGGTTTCCCCTTCGCGTCTTTGCCGTGCACGCGCACGATCTCGTCGGCGAAAAACCCGGACGCTTGCGCGTGCCCGGCGCGGCTCTGGCTCCGATAAGCAAACGCATCCTGATCGGCGCGCGAGATCTGGTGCGCTTCGGCGACGTTCTCCGCCGTCTCGGGCATCGACTCGACGCCATATTGCGCCTTCATGATCGGGTTCACGAAGCGCCAGCCGATGGTGGAATCGTAGATCTGCGCCTCGCGCTGGAAGGCGCTTTCCGCTTTTGCCATCACCAGCGGCGCCCGCGTCATGGATTCGACCCCGCCCGCGATCGCGAAATCGATCTCGCCGGTTTTAACAGCGCGCGCCGTCGTGCCGACGGCATCGAGGCCGGAGGCGCACAAGCGATTGATGGTCGCGCCCGGCACGCGCTCGGGCAGCTCGGACAAGAGCGCCGCCATGCGCGCGACGTTGCGGTTGTCCTCGCCCGCCTGATTGGCGCAGCCTAAGATCACCTCGTCCAGCGCCCCCCAATCGGCGTCGGTGTTGCGCGCCATGAGCGCCATGATCGGCACGGCGGCGAGATCATCGGTGCGGACGTGAGCGAGAGCGCCGCCGAAGCGCCCGATCGGCGTGCGGACGGCGTCGCAGACATAGGCTTGGCGAAGGTCAGTCATCGCGCGCTATCCCCCCTCCGCTTCGCGCGATGAAATTCGCGCTCAGCACCTCCCCCGCACGCGGGGGAGGAAAACAGGAGCACAGCGCTAACTTTCCTCCCCCGTTCTTACGGGGGAGGTGGCGAGCCGCTTTTGCGGCGAGCCGGAGGGGGCCCTCGCCCCGATTAACTTTTCCCAATATCCCCATTCGCCCTCTGGTGGTATCTTCGCCCCGGGCCGCACTCGCGGTCAAAAACTATACCCACGGAGGGAACATCCATGAAGGCCATTCCCGTCGCCCTGCTTGTGACCGTCGCCGCCTCGGCTGTCGCCTATGCGGCGGCACCCAATTACCACGTTGTCGATCGCATCAAGGTCGGAGACGGGGGCTTCGACTACGCCGTGTTCGACACCGCCGGCAACCGGGCGCTGATCGCGCGCACGAATTACACCACGGCCATCGACGGCAAGACCGGCAAGGTGAGCCAGCTCTCGAGCGCTTCCGCCGGGCACATGGCGATCCCGATTCCTGGCACGGATCTTCTGGTGCTGCCGCAAGGCAAGGGCTCCGTCCTCATTGTCGACGGCAAGGCCGACAAGGAAGTCGCGACGCTCCCGGGCGGCAAGGCCCCCGACGGCGCCGTCTATGACCCGTACACGAAAGATGTCTGGGTCATGAACCACAATGGCGGCGACGCGACGGTCGTCGATGCGAAAGCAGGGAAGGTGGTGGCCACCGTCGATGTCGGCGGCGGCGTGCTCGAATTCCCGGCCTCCGACGGCGCCGGCAAGATCTTCGTGAATGTCGAGGACAAGTCCGAGATCGGCGTGATCGATGCCAAGGCGATGAAGACCATCGACCATTGGAAGATGCCGGGCTGCACCAATCCGACCGGGCTTGCCTATTCGGCGAAGATGAAGCTTCTCGTCTCCTCCTGCGGCGCGAACGGGGTCGCCAAGATCATCGACGCGACCAACGGCAAGGAAGTCGCATCGCTTGCCATCGCCACCGGCGCCGATGCGGTCATGGTCGACGACAAGCGCGGCGTCGCGCTCATTCCGACGCGCTCGGGCCAGATGGAAGTGATCTCGCTCACCGACCGCAACCATATCGAGGTCGTGCAGCACGTGCCGACGCAGGAAGGCTCGCGCACCGGCATCCTCGATCCGAACTCCGGCAAGGTCTATTCCATGGCGGCGAAGTTCGGACCGCCGGCGACGCAAGGCGGCCGTCCGCAGGCGCTGCCCGGCACGTTCGAGGTTCTCGTCATCGCGCCTTAAGTTTCGGGAGGGCGCCGCGCGCTTCTAAAGCGCTGCCGCACGGACGGGCGGGAGGAAACTCCCGCCCGTCGGCGTTTCCGACGCGCCCGAACGAAAATTCCGCCTCCCCCTTGTGGGGAGGCCGACGCAACGAGCAGAGCGAGGGCTGCTCGGGATGTTGCGCTTCCGCCGTGCCCGCGCTTAATACGCCCCATGACGGAAAAACAGCTCATCCCGGTGACGGTCCTCACCGGCTATCTCGGCGCAGGCAAAACGACCTTACTAAACCGCATCCTCTCCGAGGACCACGGCCGGCGCTACGCCGTGATCGTGAACGAGTTCGGCGAGATCGGCATCGACAACGAGCTCATCCTGAACACCGACGAAGAGCTGTTCGAGATGAACAATGGCTGCATCTGCTGCACGATCCGCGGCGATCTCATCCGCACCGTGCACGGGTTGCTCGCCAAAGGCGGCGATTTCGACGCCATCGTGGTCGAGACCACGGGCCTCGCCGATCCCGGACCGGTGGCGCAGACCTTCTTCGTCGACGGCTATTTGCGCTCCAAGACCGCGCTCGATTCGGTGACGACCGTGGTCGACGCGAAGCACGTCGGCTTGCGCCTCGCCGATTCGCGAGAGGCCGCCGAGCAGATCGCGTTTGCCGACCAGATCGTCTTGAACAAGACCGACCTCGTGTCGGAGGAAGAGCTTAGAACGATCGAAGCGCGCTTAAGGCGCTTGAACCCGCTTGCGCCCATCCATCGCGCCGAGCGCTCGAAAGTCTCGCTCGAGGCGATCTTGGGGCGCGGCGGTTTCGACCTGGACCGCATCGTCGGGCTCGAGCCCGATTTCTTGAAACCCAAGCACGGCGAAGAGGGTCACGTTCACGACGAGCACTGCGAACACGACGATCACGACCACGAGGAGCCCGACCACGAGCACGATGCCGGGATCATGAGCGTGTCGCTCGTTTCGGAGAAGCCGATGGACCGCCGCAAGGTAGCGCGCTGGCTCACCCAGCTCGTGGCGAAGCAAGGACAGGACATCCTCCGCGCCAAGGGTATCATCGATGTGAAAGACAACCCCAAGCGGCTCGTGTTTCAGGCCGTGCACATGGTGCTCGAAGGCGATCTTCAGCGCGAATGGCGGGAAGGCGAGCGGCGCTCCTCGCGCATGGTGTTCATCGGCCGCAATCTCGATAAGGCCGCGCTTGCAGCCGCCTTCGACGCCTGCGTGGCGTAAGCCTCAGTCGCTCATAAAATAAATTGTTATGGCCCG
>DASQHF010000086.1:0-18447 GCA_035632215.1 Micropepsaceae bacterium
GCCCCATACCGACAAGCTGCACGTGGTGGAACGATTTCACCTGATCGAGGGCGGCAAGGTGCTCGAGGTGAATTTGCATGTCGAGGATCCGGGCGCCTTCACCACGCCGTGGAACGCAGTGCAGCGCTACAATCGCGCCGAGCAAGGTTCGATCCGCGAGTCCTTCTGCGCTGAAGGGAACTTCAATTACTTCCATTACGACGTCGAGCCGATCCCGACCGCGACGAAGCCTGAATTCTGATGGATCGAGGGCGAGTCTTCAGGTTCGCGTTTGTCGTTTCGATAGCCGGCCTCGTGCCGGTATCGGCCGAGCAGGCGCCCGTTCCCCTCTTCTCACCTAGCGCCGATGTGGGCTGGATTTCCTACGGGCCCGACTTCATCCCGGCGCCTGAAGGTCCGAAGCCCGTCACCTTCGACCCGGCGCATCCCTTCGTCGAGAATGGCATCGAATACAACGCGGCGCGCCCTGGCACCAAGGACGAGGCCATCAATTCGACTTTCCCGGTTGCCGATCTCTCCAATCCGATCCTGAAACCCTGGGCGCGCGAGGAACTGAGGAAGCTGAACGAGCGCGTACTCGCCGGCCGGCCGCTTTTCTCGCGCCAATCGAGCTGCTGGCCGATGGGGGTCCCCGGCTTCCTGCTCTATGTCGTGAATCCGGTCTATGTCCTTGAGCGCCCCAACGAGGTTGTGCTGATCGCGACCTCCGACCACATGGTCCGGCACATCTATTTGAACGTGCCGCATTCCAAGAATCCCAAACCGTCCTGGTTCGGCGAATCCGTCGGTCACTACGAGGGCGATGCGCTCGTCGTCGACACCATTGGACTCACGACCAAGGCCGCCATCGACAATTACCGCACGCCGCATTCCTCGAAGCTGCATGTGGTCGAGCGCTTCCACAGAATCGATGACGGCAAGACGCTCGAAGTGAATCTGACGGTGGAAGATCCGGACACGTTCACCACGCCCTGGGGCGCGAGTCAGCGTTATGTCCGTTCGGAGAAGGGCCCTCTCGTCGAGACGATCTGCGCCGAGAACAATGCGAATTATTTCGGCTACGAGATCGATCCGACGCCCGAAGCAACCCGGCCAGACTTTTGAGAGCGTTCGCGCTCCTCGACGCCGCTCACCGGAAGGGAATGAGCGCCTCCGGGATCGAGAAGGAGCCAAGCTGAAAGGAGGCCGCGTGGCATGCGGGATCGGCGAACGGTATCCGGATGATCGATTGGCAATTGAGCCCCATCAGGATCGCGGCAGCAGAGCCTATGCTCAAGATCGTCGCGCTGCCGTCGAGGAAGCTGCGCATGGAAGGCCCGGCCGTGCGTTTGGGCGCGGCGGCAAGGCCGAACCAGACGCCCGACATGACCGCCCATAATGGGAAGAAAGCGAACAACCAGACCCAACTTCCTGACATGTCGTACATCGAGCTTCTCTCGTAGCGGGTTTAGCGTTAGCGCTTCCCCTATCGGAAAGCCTCCGGCCCCGCGCCTGTACGCTCGGGCTCGAGTAAATGGAAACTTGTTCTTTACCAAGGCGGAGGGGCCGTGCCTTGGAAAAGCAGGGCCTTGGCGCGGGCGAATGCGGCCGCACAATTTTTGATGTGCTAGACTTGATCTAACAACCCGCCCTGAGAGCGACATGCCGCCGATTACCAAAGACCGCGTCCGATTTACATTGCCCGCCTTGGCCATAAGCGTGCTTGCCTTTGGGCCTCTTACGGGACTTGCCGCTCCGGCCGATTCCACGCCTGCAAAAAAGGCTGCGCCGGCGAAGGCCGCGCCGGCCAAGCCGGCGCCGAAGGCTCCGGCCCAAGCGCCGGTCAAGGGCACCGATATTCCGATCCCCGATTTCTCCTCGGACAACGTCGCCTGGATCGCGATCAATTCCGATTTCACGCCCGTGCCGGGCGGACCCAAACCCGTTGGTTTCGATCCGAAACATCCCTTCATACGCAACGACCAGCCGGGCCAAGCGACCTATCGCGTCGCCGATCTCGACAACATGAACTTGAAACCGTGGGTCAAGGAGGCGCTCACCCGCGCCAACGCCGGCGTACTCCAGGGCAAAATCGGGCCGACGCCACGCTGGTCGTGCATCCCCGGCGGCGTTCCAGGATTCACGCTCTTCGTGATCGAACCGACCTTCATCGTCCAGGGCGCGAAGGAAGTCGTCCTCATCTATGCCGGCAATCACGAGGTCCGGCACGTCTATCTGAACGTGCCGCACGGCCAAAACCTCAAACCAACCTGGTATGGCGAATCCGTGGGCCATTACGAAGGCGACACGCTTGTCGTCGACACGATCGGGCTTTCCACCAAAGCCGTCATCGACAATTACCACACGCCGCACACCGAGCAGCTGCACGTGACCGAGCGCTATCATCTGGTAAACGACGGCAAGACGCTCGAGGTCAATGTGAAGGTCGAGGACCCCGGCGCCTTCTTCGAACCATGGGAAGCGGTGCAGCACTATAACCGGATCCCGAATGGCGGGCCCTTACCGGAGGAAAACTGCTCCGAGAACAACGGCAATATCTTCAATCTCGAAGGCTACGTCCCCTCGCCCGAGTCGGAGGAGCCGGACTTCTAAGAGAATCCATCGGAGGAGATCGCATGTCCAAACTCGCTGCCTTCGCGACCGCATTCTTGTCTACGGCTGCGCTCGCGGCCGATACGGCGTCGCCGAATTTCGCGCCGACGCTCGAGACCGGCTGGATCGCGATGAACCAGGACTTCATCGCCGTGCCGGGGAGCCCAAGCCCGACAGTGAACGATCCCAAGCATCCCTACATCCCCAATGGCCGCGGCGCGCAGCCGACCTACCGCGTTGCCGATCTCTCCAACCCGAACTTGAAGCCCACCGCGATCGCCAAGATGAAGCAGGCGAACGACGAGGTGCTTGCGGGCGGTATCGGATACACCGCGCGCTCGAGCTGCAGGCCCGCGGGCGTGCCCGGCTTCATGCAATTCATCGTCGAGCCGGTGTTCGTCATCCAAAGCCCCAAGGAAGTGCTGATGGTCTATTCCGGCGATCAGCAGGTGCGGCACATCTATATGAATGTGCCGCATCTGAAGAGCCCGAAACCGACGTCCTACGGAGATTCGGTCGGGCGCTATGAAGGCGACGAGCTCGTCATCGACACCATCGGCATGAGCACCGAGACGACGGTCGACAATTTCCGCACGCCCCATTCGGAGAAGCTGCATGTGGTCGAGCATTGGCGGCTCGTCGACGGCGGCAAGACGCTCGAGGTCCAATTCACGGCTGAGGATCCGGAGATGTTCGTGAAGCCCTGGTCGGGCATACAACGCTATCGCCGCATCGACCGGGCGCCCATGGACGAACAAGTCTGCGCCGAGAACAACGCGTCGCTGTTCGACTACCACATCCCAGTCTCCGCGAAGCCGGAATTCTAGAAAACGCGAAAGGGGGGCCGAGATGGATCCGGAGAAGCGTGCCGTAGTCTGGCAGTGGGTAATTGGAACGGTGATCGTGGTGCTCGCCGCCTGGGCGGCGCTGTACATGCCCTCGATGACGGAAACTGCACCTGCGGTCGAGCAGCAAAACAATCCGGCCCCTTAAGGAGTCGATGATGAGAGCATTCACGCAACCTGTTCATCCATTGGCGCTTATTGGAGGCGTTCTTTTGGTTCTCGCCGCAATGCAGAGTGTGCACGCAGCCGACCCCGGTCCGGCAGCGAGCGGAGCCCGCGTATCGGGCGCACAACGTTCCCAAATTGCGTTACCGCGAGGAATTTATCTCTACCGCGAGCAGCTCCTTAACGACGCGCAGTTCGACCAGGCGCTGGGTGTGCCGGGCATCGACGGCATGGCCGTCGTCCTCGATTGGTCAACGATCCAACCGTCGCCGGACTCGTTCAAGACCGAGACGATCGATTCACAGCTGAAGCTTGCACGGCAGCATGATTTGCCGGTCGAGCTCGTCGTCCGGGCAGGACGGAGCGTGCCCGACTGGGTCGCGCCGAACGCGCAGCTGAAGCTCGGTTACGCCCCGCACGCGGGTCTTGGGACGTGCTCGGCCGTCAGCATGCCTCCGCCCTGGGATCCCACGTACCAGAGCGCGTTTGCAGCCGTCATAGAGCGCACGGCGGATTATGTGCGCGGGCAGGGTGTCACGATTTCCGTCGTCAAGCTCACGGGCATCAACGCGACGACTGAGGAGCTGCGGCTTTCCGCGGAGCGGGAGGACGCCACGGAGAATTGTCCTGGCGGTCCGGTCGACGACGTCGCGGTCTGGAGGTCTGCGCGGTATACGCCAGCGAAGCTGGTACAGGCCTTCGATCAGCTTGCTACATCTTTCGCGCAAGTCTTTCCCGCTACGCCCGTTACAGTCGCGCTCATTCCGCGGCGCGCCTTCCCGCCGATCAACGATGCGCAGCAAGTCGTACGTGGGCAACAGATCAGAGCGCTGAACGATCGAGTCTTGCAGTCGCTTGTGAGCAGCGCGGCTCCCTCCTTGCCGGGGCATTTCATTCTTCAGTTTGACTTCTTGATGTACAACCAGCCGGCCAATGCCGAGGTCGTCAATTTGGCGCGCACGAACGGGCTTTACCTTGCCTGGCAGACCAATCTCTGGCGCGGCAACGTGAGAGAAGGTGCGGCCTGCGGCGGGCCCGGTCCCCGCAGGGGGACGGTCTGCACAGACGACCAGTATCTGGGACTCCTGGAAGAAGGCATACATCCGGCAGGCGGCCAAGGACCGAGCGCGCAGGCCCTCTATATCGAAGTGTTCGCCTATGATGCGCTCGCCCATAAGGATTCGATCAAGAAGGCCCATCAGGAATTGGTCGGGAGCTTGTCGTCCCCGAGCCCATAACTCCGGGCCGTCAGGCTGCCTGGACCATAGCCGAGCCTCGCCACGGATGCCGCTCGCGGCCAGCCCCGCGGCAAAATATCGACCCTCCCTCGAGGGAAGGATCGATAAGACGCGCTACTTCGGGAACACTTGAGCCAGGCGTTGCAGCTTTGGTTCATCGCCCGGCGCGGTTTTTTCGCGCGCCGTGATGAGAGCCATCGCGGTGACACCGTAGTAAGACGCAAGCGCCTGGATATCGGTGATTCCCTTCTCGCCGTATTTGGCCTTTGCCTTGGCATAGGTCGCGTCCGAGATGTCGTGGTCGCGATACATTTCGGTCAGAAGATCGTAGATGATCGCCTCGTCCTCTTTCATCTTGGTGGGGCGTTTGCCGGCTGCGATGTCGGCGCCGACCGAAGGATCGAGCCCGCCCTTGACCGCGAGTGGGTAATGGGCGTGCCAGATGTAATCGCTCGTCCATTGGCGACCGGCGATGATGATCGCAAGCTCGGAGAGCCTCGGCTCGAGCCCCGTCCCCCAGCGCAGGTAATTGGACATCTTGATCGCTTCGAGGCCGAATTCGGGGCTCGCGAAATACACCTTGAAGGGCGCATTGGTGATGCCGCCCGCGCGCGGCCCGGCCGTCATGAGCTTGGCGAATTCCTGCTGCGCGGGCGAATAGGCTTTCGGATCGATTGGAGGAAAGCGCTGGTTCTCGGCGGCGATCAGCGCGCCTGGAATGGCGAAAGCGGCTGCGAGCAGCGCGACGGTCAGAGATTTTTTCATGGGCGTCTCCCTGGAAAAATCATTTGGGGAAGTTCTGCGTCAGTTTTTGCAGCTTGGGTTCGTTGCCATATGGCCGCGTGCCATTCGAGACGATCAGAGCCATCGCGGTATTGCCGTAATAGGCGGCAAGGCCGATGATATCCATGATGCCCTTTTCGCCGTATTTGGCCTTCGCCTTGGCAAAGGTCTCATCGCTGACCTTCCGGTCGCGATAAATTTGGGTCAAGAGATCGTAGACGATCGCCTCGTCCTCCTTCATCTTGGTGGGGCGCTTGCCAGCAGCGATGTCGGCGCCGACGGATGGATCGAGCCCGCCCTTCACCGCCGCCCCATAATGGGCGGTCCAGATGTAGTCGTTGTCCCAATTTCGCGCCGCGATGATGATCGCAAGCTCGGTCAGCCGGTTTTCCAGGCCCGTGTCGAAGCGCAAGTAATCGGACATCTTGATTGCCTCGATGCCGAATTCGGGGCTGCGCAAATAGACCTTGAATGGCGGATTGTTGATGTTGCCGCCGCCGCCATTGGCCGAACGCGGGCTGTCCGTCAGCCCTTTGGCAAATTCCTTCTGCTTGGCCGTCATTTGATCCGGCGGGATCGGCGGGAAGCGCGTATTGTCCGCCGCCGCCAGTATGCTCGGCGCCGCGATAGCAGCCAGCAACGTAATCGCTAATGTCTTCCTCATCTCTTCCTCCCTGAATGTTGCCGACGGGCGGCTCAGTCTCCCCTCCGCGGGAACAGAGACTATGGGCCAGATCGACGACGTCGGCAATTTCCCCCGTAGGTCGAAAATGGGCCGCGGCTCTAGGGCGCGATTTCTTCCAGGCGCCGGTTGCGGGTTTCGATCGTCTTGGTTGCCGCTACGGCGCCGATGACCGCGATAGCGGCGAACAGCATAAGCACCCACGCCAGTCCGACTTTATCCAGCAGGAGGCCAAAGACCGTCGGCCCAGCTGCGGATGCCAGGCGCAGCCAGCAGGTTGCTGCGGCGGTCCCGAGCGCGCGCATACGCGTCGGGTAGATCTCCGGCGTGTAGAGATAAAGCACGGTGTTGATCGTGCTCATGACGCCATAAGAAAGCGTGACGAGCACCATCACCCGCGTGACCTCGTCCGCCCCGAAGAGGCCCAAAGGCACCAAGAGCGCGCCGCCGATGACGAAGCACGCCGTCATCCAGGCACGCCGGCCGATGCGGTCGATGACGAGGATACAGGGAAGCAGAACCAGCACTTGCGTCGCGTTCGTCATCAGCGCGGCATTGAGCGCCGTCTGAAGCGGCAAGTGGTAGACTGTCGTGTACAGCGTCGCCATCCAGTTGTTGAGCCCGTTCGTGACGCCATAGGCGGTCGCCCAGATCACCCACACGACGAGCGTGCGCCGCAGGTAGACGGGCGAGAACAGCTCCTGCCAGCGGCTCTTCTGCATCTGGCTCGAGACCGGCGAGATTTCGACCAGATTGCGCTTCTCCGTGCTGGCCTCGACCTCGCGTACGATCGCTTCGGCTTCAGCGAGCCTCCCTTGCCGGATGAGCCAGCGCGGCGATTCGGGCAAACGCAGCACCATCAGCGTGATGATGAGGCCCGGAACGGTCCCCAGGAGAAACAACGCCTGCCAGCCATAGATGGGCACCAGCCGCGCACCAAGAACACCCGCGGCGAGGAAGCCCAAAGGGAAGATGAGTTCGTAGAGCATGAAGAAGCGCCCGCGGCCATGAGCGCGCGAGAGCTCGTTGATATAAGTCGCGGCGACCGGCATCTCGCCGCCGACTCCTACGCCCTGCACGATGCGACAAAAGAACATCTGGGAAAAATTCCCGGTGAAGGCGCAGGCGAGACTCCCCAGCGCCATGATCGCGGTGGCATAAGCGGCGGCTTTCACCCGTCCGACCTTTTCTCCGAGCCAACCGAAAATGAGCGCGCCGACGAACTGGCCGAGATAGCTTGCGGTTAGAAGAAATCCGACCTCGACGGTCGTGAGCTGCCACAACCGCGCCAGAACCGGCATGGCGGAGGCGAGCGCGAGCGCGGTGAAAGCGTCGAAGAAGGTGGCACTTCCCATGATGACGCGCGGCCAGACATGCCAGCGCGAGAACGGGATGCTCTCGATCCGCGCGATCAGCTCGGCGGCTTTGGCCGCATCGATGGCTTCGGCGCGCGCTTCGATCTTCGCTGCGAGATTGGTCCTCCCGAGCGGAGCCTCGACCATCAGCGGCGCTCGGTGAGCGCGATCAGCTCGCGCGCGATGTCCTCGGGGCACTCGATGGGCGTGAGATGTCGGCCGCCCTTGATCACGCGCAGCGTCGATTGCGGGATCGCCTCGTGCAGCGATTTCGCCATCGCGACCGGCGTTGCGAAGTCCTCTTCGCCAACAATGACGGCGACGGGCATCCTGAAGGCGCTCGCGTAATGGCGAAGGTCGGCATCACCCAGGAGCGCACAGGACGCGGCGTAGCAGGGAAAATCGTTGGCGAGGAAAATCCGCGTCACTTCTTTGACGCGCTCCGAGTGGTTGGCGCGGAACCCGTCCGAGAACCAGCGCGTGACCTGAAAGTCGATCAGTCCCGCCATGCCCTTGGCCTTCGCCGCGGCCGCGCGCTCGCGGAATTGCTTGGGCGCCTCCGCCCCGTACCAGGCGGTCGTGTCGATGAGCACGAGACCCTTGGCGCGGTTGGGATGAAGGCCGGCGAAAGCTTGCGCGACGCAGCCGCCCATCGAACAGCCACCGACAAAGGCCGCAACCCAACCGATATGGTCGAGCAGCTCCGCCAAATCGCTTGCAAACAGCTCCGCCGTGAAGTCCATTGCCGGTCTTCCCGAGCGGCCATGCCCGCGACAGTCATAAGTGAGGATCTCGGCAAAGGCTCCAAGTCTATCGATCACTCCGTTCCACACGCTCCTATCGAGCGCGAGCGAATGGATGAGCGCGAAGCGCGGCGCGCCCATGCGAGGAGCCGCATGCAGGGTGTAGGCAATGCGACAACCGTCGGAAGCGGAGAAGATAGCGTCTTTTGTCATGGCCAAAGACTTAGGAGACATGGGGCAGAATGTAAAATCATTTGGTCCCGTCAGGAGGGTGAGCACTCCTTCCCTTGCGCCTTCGTAATTGCACTCGACGATGAGCGCATGAATGGACGTGCGCGCCTCCACCGCATTGATCTCGGATGACCCACTGTGCCACCGAGACTGCGTGATCGCTCATTGTGGTGCGTCGAGATGTCGTCCTCTCGTCACACTTCAACGAGCTGTGCAGAAGACGAAATCCGCTTGCCTGGGGGCCAAGCACATTTTACACGCTTCGCCTGGAATTTTGGGGTGAGGGAGAAGTTCTTGGATCGCAGACAGTTTTTGCAGGCTTCAACCGGGGCTTTGGCCTTGGCACCCCTCTCCGCGCGGACTTCCTTCGCGGCCGATGCGCCCTTGACCGCGGGACTGCCGCAGGGCGCCTATGAGATAGCCGGACTTGAAGCGCTTGCCGGCAAGAGGCCGCTGATCAAGCTCACGACGCGCCCGCCCAATTACGAGACGCCCGCGTCGTATTTCTCCTCTCTCATCACACCCAATGATGCGTTCTTCGTCCGCTACCACTTGGCCAACATCCCCCGCGTCGATGCAAACACTTGGCGTTTGCAAGTCGGCGGTCCTGGCGTCGAAACACCGCTTGCGCTTTCGCTCGCCGATTTGCAGCGCAATTTCGAGGCGGTCGAGATCACCGCCGTCTGTCAATGCTCGGGCAATCGCCGCGGGCTTTCGGAGCCGCACGTACCGGGCGTCCAGTGGGGTGTCGGCGCGATGGGAAATGCCGTCTGGCGCGGTGCGAGGCTGAAAGACATTCTCGCCAAAGCCGGGCTCGCGAAAGGAACCGTCGAGATCGTCTACAACGGCACCGATGGCCCGCCGCTCACCACGACGCCGGACTTCGTGAAAAGCCTTCCGCTCTGGAAGGCAATGGATGAGAACACACTCATTGCCTACGAGATGAACGGCCAGCCCCTGCCCCATTTCAACGGCTTTCCGGCGCGGCTGATCGTGCCCGGCTGGACGGCGACCTATTGGATGAAGCACATCGTCTCGATCGAGGCCTCGCCAAAGTCCTTCGACGGCTTCTGGATGAAGGGCGCCTATCGGATTCCGTCCGGGGCCTTTCCCATCGTGCAGCGCTTCGCCACACAGGAAACGGACGTCAACACGCCGATCACCGAAACCGTGGTGAACTCGCTCATCACCGCGCCAGCGGAAGGTCGGCGCTTCCAGATAGGACAGACGATCGACGTCGCCGGCATCGCCTGGGACGGCGGCTACGGCATCCGCGCGGTCGAAGTGTCGGTGGATGCCGGCATCAACTGGCGCCCGGCTACTCTCGGAAAAGACGACGGACGTTTTGCTTTTCGGCCGTGGAGCTATCGTTTTCAGGCCGCGGCGCGGGGTGCCGCGAAGATCATGGCGCGGGCGACAAACCGCATCGGCCAGACGCAGGTCGAGACGCTAATCTTCAACGGCGCCGGCTACCACAACAACGTCATCCGCCCGACCACGATCATGGTCGCATGAGGGGGCCGTCATGAAACGTATCATCGTCATTTCTCTCTTGACGCTTTTCGCAGCGGCGGCGGTTGCGGCGCAAGAGAAGCCCGTGGTGCTCAAGGATGCGCCTGGCCGCGCGACGGTCGAGAATTTCTGCGCGGGCTGCCACAGCCTCGATTATGTGCGGATCAATGCGCCCTTCATGAACAAGCAGGGGTGGACCGCGGAGGTGAACAAGATGATCCAGGCCTTCGGCGCGCCGATCGAAGCGAAAGACGTCGGCATGATCATCGACTATCTCTCGGTGAATTACGGCACGGGTGGATAGCCGAGGCCCGTTCGCGTCGCTCCGCACTCTGCGCAAAGTTTTGCATTCGGCGTCCGCAATGGCTTACCGCAGACCTTGCACGGCGGTCCAAACTTACTCACTTGGTGGTGCCAAATTGCATTTACGTTTGTCTCGCGAAAACCCGTAATTTGAAAGTAGCGTTCCAATGCCTCCCTGCAGAACGCGTTGTCCATTACGCTCGCATCCTCAAGCGAGAATCCGGCGGCGCGATAACGCTTAATTTGCTGTATCCCATCCCTGAGAAGTGGATGGACTTGGTTCCACTCATGCTCTTCAAGCATGGGAAGCTCGATTCTACACCGCCAACAATAAAGTAGCTTAGACAGTGGAGTGTTACTCCGCCGGCGCCGCAGCGGGCGCGGGCTTTGCCTCGGCCTTCATCAGGATCGCGATCGCGGCGGCGAGGAACGAAAACGCGGCGAGCGTCACCAGCGCGAGCGTGAAGCTTCCCGTGGCGTCCTTGACCACACCGATCAAATACGGCCCTACCCCGCCGAATTGCGCGATGATGTTGACGACAGCGATGCAGGTCGCCGCTGCGGCACCGGTGAAGAACGATCCCGCGATCGTCCAGAATAGGGGCGATGCCGCCAACACCGCACCATTGCCGATGCAGAGAAAGATGTAGGCGAGGATCGGATCGCTCACGAGCGCGCTTGCGAGCAAGCCGAGCCCCGAGACGATGTAACACCCCGCCATGTGGCCCTTGCGGTCGCCGACGCGATCGGAGTGGCGGCTGACGAGAAGCGCGCCCGCGACGCCTAAGGCCGGCGGTACCGCGGACAAGAATCCGACCTGCAAATCGGAGAGCTGGCCGAGACTCTTGATGATAAGCGGCAGCCAGAGAATCAAGCCATAGAGCCCGATCAAGCCGCAGCCGAAGAGGAGCCCGAGCATCCACACCCGGACGTCCGTCAGCACGGTCGAAAAAGCGGGGCTCTCGTTCCCCGCGAGCGCTGCCCGCTCCGCTGCGAGCCGCTGGCCGAGCCAATCGCGCGACTCCTGATCGAGCCAGCTGGCGTCCTTCGGTTTGTCGGTGAGGAGGAAAAAGACCACGACACCCAAGAGCAAGCTCGGCACACCCTCGAGCAAGAACATCCATTGCCAGCCCGATAAGCCGACAAAACGGTCGAGGTAAGTGATGATTGCACCTGCGATCGGTCCGCCGATGATGGTCGAGCACGACGTCGCGATGATGTAGCCCGAGATCGCCCGCGCGCGATGGGCCTCTGGAAACCAGTAGGTGACATAAAGCGCGGCCGCCGGAAGAAAGCCTGCTTCGGCAAGACCCAGCGCGAAACGCAGGATGTAGAAGCTCGTCGCGTCGCGTACGAAGGCGGTCGCGGCCGACACGCTGCCCCAAGCGAACAGGATAACCATCAGCCAGATCCGCGCGCCAACGCGGTAGACGATGAGATTGCTCGGGACCTGGAGGATCACATAGCCCCAGAAGAAGATCGCGGCACCTGTGCCGTAGATCGTCGGAGAAAACCCGAGCTCCTGATTCATCCGAAGCGCGGCGAAGCCGACATTCACCCGGTCGACGTAATTGAAGAACATCATCAGGAAGAGCAGCGGCACCAGGCGCCAGAACACCCGGTTCACGGTTCTCGTCTCGATCGCGTCCGCCAAGTTTCCGCCCGTCATTTTGTCTTAGCGCCGAGCCTAGCGGATTGCGTGAGCGCGCGCGAGATCGCTACTCGGCGGGAGCTTCGGTCAGGCGGTCATAGCCTTTGAGCTTGTAGACGAACACCGAAGCCGCCCAACTCACCACGAAGAGGGCGACGATGGCATAGCCCAAAAGGCCGAAATTCGCGTTCAACCGCGCGATCAGAGTCCAGAACGCGCCATGCATGTCGAGCTTCGCGCCGACGAGACCAAGCACCTCGACGCTTCCCACCAAGAGCGCAACCAGGACCGAGACGCCGGTGATGGTGAGATTGTAGTAGAGCTTGCGCAGCGGCTTCACATAGGCCCAGCCATAGGCGCCCACCATGAGGATGCTGTCGGTGGTGTCGATGAGCGCCATGCCAGCGGTGAAGAGCGCGGGGAAGACCATGATCGAGGCGAGCGGCAGCCCGCTCGAGCCTTGTGCCGCCGAGATTCCGAGCACGCCGATCTCGGTCGCGGTGTCGAAGCCGAGGCCGAAAAGGAAGCCCAAGAGATACATGTGCCAGCTCGCCCGGATGAGCTTGAACAGCGGCCGGAACAGACGGCCCAAGAGCCCGCGCGCGGAGAGAAGCTCGTCGAGATCGCCCTCGATCAGTCCGCCGCCCTTCCGCACGCGCTCGAAGGCGCGATAGACACCGATCAAGATGAAGATGTTGGCGATCGCGATCGCGAAGAGGAACGCCGCCGAGACGGAAGTCCCGATCAGCCCGCCGATGTCCTTGAACGCGTGAACCTGCGCCAACACGCCGGCGCCAAATGCGAGCACGGCGGAAGCAAGCGCAACGACCGTCGAATGCCCGAGCGAGAAGAAGAAGCCGACACCGGTCGGGCGCGCGCCTTCGTTCATCAGCTTGCGCGTGATGTTATCGATCGCGGCGATATGATCGGCATCGACCGCGTGCCGCAAACCGAAGCTGTAGGCAAGCACCGCGGTGCCCAAGAGCACCGGGTAGTGGCGAAATGCGATCAGCGCCCAAGCCCAGGCGCCGATGTTGGCAGCGATCAGAAGGATGTAGAGCGCGAGCGTCCTCTGCTTGAAGTCCCGCCGGGCGGGGAAAACGAGAAGCTTTGCGCTCGTCTTGAAACTCGAATGCTCCGTTGCCCGTTCGGCAAGAATTTTCTGCGCGGCCTTTGGCACCATGGACTGGGCGTACCTCGAGGGGACAAGTGTCTGAGCGAATTTAAGTTTGCTGGTAGTACAGCCATGGGTCTGGCGCAATGGGGCAAGCTGCGGACGTCAGAGACGGGATTGCCAGCGGCGCCGTGTCTCTGTTTAATTTTCCTCGGGAAGCAAGGATTCGCTTCCTCGTGGAGCGAAAAGCTTCACGGCTATGGCACGCCGGTAACGGGAACGCAGCGAGGTCAATCCTCAATCTGCGGCTGTCCCTGCAACTGTAAGCGGCGAGCGCAAGAGCCACGCAGCTTCTTTTCAAAGAGGCTGCAGCCACTGGGAGGTTCCTGGGAAGGCGGCTCCTGCGCGATGAAACCGCGAGCCAGTAGACCGGCCGGCGTGTGTCGCTCTTGCCTGATCCAGGGAAGATCGAGGCACGGCTCACCCCGAAAGAGCGACGTCGCAAGCGACGGACCGCGAGCCGTCGCTGCAAGCCCGCGTTTGCGGGCGAAACGTCAACCGGGACGCATGTCCCATGAGGGGTCACGATGAAGCTGTCTCTATTTTCACGCACACTGAAACATTCCCCCCTTCGTCTCGCCCGGCCTTCGGCCGTGCTCGCCACTCCGCACACAGGCGCAGCGCGATCGCATATGGCGTTAGGCGCAGAGTCCAAACCCACCTCCCCCTGGTGGGGAGGTCGGCCTTCTGAGCGCGCACGCGCGAAGAAGGCCGGGTGGGGGGTGAGGTCTTTCCAATCATTTACTCGAACAGTTGCCCTGTATTCCGACCGCTCCCCCCACCCGGCTCGCCTTTGCGCTGACGCGCAAGAGGCTCGCCGACCTCCCCACGAGGGGGAGGTGGGTTCGAGGCTTGCGTCCATTTTCGGTGTTCGCGAGCCATCTGCGACTGCGCTGGGTGCTGGCGGCGGGAGATGCCTAGCGGCTTTGATCGTCTTATTCGCTGCATCGCCGGCGCTTGCACAATCCGACAATGCGCCCGAGAACGTCGTCATCACCGCATCCCGCCTGGGAGGCATCCGCAGCGATCTCTTAGGCTCGTCCGCGACCGTGCTCGCGCCCATCGATCTCGAGAACAGGCAAGTTGTCGTCGTCTCGGACGCGCTTCGCGACGTACCGGGGATTGCGGTGAGCGAAACGGGTCCCATCGGCCAATTCACGCAGGTCCGCATCCGCGGCGCGGAAGCCAACCAAACGCTCGTCTTCATCGACGGCATCAAGGCGACCGACCCGTTTTTCGGCGAATTTCTGTTCGAGACGCTCATCACCGACGATGTCGCCAAGGTCGAAGTGCTGCGCGGCGAACAAAGCGCGCTTTACGGTTCGGACGCGATCGGAGGCGTCGTCCACTACATCACCGCGACAGGCGCCGAAGCGCCTGGGTTTCGCGCCCATGCCGAAGGCGGCTCGTTCGGGAGCGCGCTCGCGACCGCGCGTTATGCGGGCGTCGTTGACGGCCTCGATTATGCGCTGAGCGGCGCCTATCGCAGGACGGACGGCGTGCCGGACAATCCCATGGGCATGCGCAATTTGGGCGCGGAGAACCTGACCTTTGCGGGAAAATTCTCCTACGCCATCACCGAAGCGTTCCGCTTGCACGCGGTCGCACGCTATTCGGAACTCGACGTCGACGCCAACGAGCAGGATTTCAATTTCCCGCCCGGGCCGACCTACGGCTTCGAGGTCGACAGCAACGGCCGCTATACGAACCGCACTTTCTACGGATTGCTGGGGGCGGAATTCGATGCCTTCGACGGGCGGTTCAAGAACACGATCGATATCCAGGGCCTAGCCGCCGAGCGCAGTGGGTATGGGCTCGGCGGATCGCCCGCGAATGCGCGCACGTCTGGCGATCGGGGCGACCGCTTGCGCGCCTCATATGTGGGCGCGCTCGATTTCGGCTCGATGGATTTCGTTCAGAAGTTTACGGCGGCCATCGATTGGGAGCGCGAATACTACCAGAACACCGATCCCACCGGCTTCGCCGACACGAGCCAGCGATACAGCGACAATTACGGCTTCGTCGGCGATTATGACCTCGTCATCTTCGATAAGCTCGCGCTCGGAGCGGCGGCACGCTACGACAAGAATTACCGCTTCCAAGATGCCTTCACCTATCGGCTGCAGGCGAGCTACCGCTTCGACTTCGGCCTGCGCCCGCATGCCGCCGCCGGCAGCGGCATCAAGAACCCCGGCATCTACGAGCTTTACGGCTACACGCCGGGCCCGGGCTCCTTCATCGGCAACCCGAACTTGAAGCCGGAGCGTTCGGAAGGATGGGAAGTGGGCCTCGAACAGACATTGTTCGACGGCATGCTGAAAGCGAACCTCACTTATTTCGACAGCACGCTGAAAAACGAGATCTTCACGATCTACGTGCCGCCGACATTCGCGGCCTCGCCGCAGAATGCCACCACGAACTCGACCCGCGAAGGTGTGGAAGCGAGCCTCTCGGCGCGGCTTGCCGAAGGTTGGAGGCTCGACCTCGCTTATACTTACCTGCACGCACTGCAAAACGGACAGCAGGAAGTCCGTCGCGCACCCAATATCGCGAGCCTCAATCTTGCCTGGCGTGGGGTCGAAGACCGTTACGGCGCGAATCTGACCGTGCGCTACAATGGCGAGCAGACCGACACCAATTTCACGCTTGCGGGTCCGCCGCGGGTGAAGCTGCCTTCCTTCACGCTCCTCAATTTCGGCGCCGATTACCGATTGAACGGCACGTTCCAGCTTTACGGCCGCGTCGACAACCTCCTCGATAGGAAACCGGAAGAGGTCTACACCTTTCGCGGCGTGGGCCGTGCCTTCTACGCCGGCATTCGCGCAGGGTTCTGATGGCCAAGCGCATCTTCATCCTTATCGCCGCCGCGCTCCTCCTCGGCGCGGCGGCGCCGCTTGCCTCCGCGGCCGCCGCAGCGGCTAACCCCTTGCGCGTGATGTCTCTCAATCTGTGTACGGATCAGCTCTTGCTCGTGCTCTTGCCGCGCGAGCGGATTACATCCGTGAGCTTCCTCTCGCTCTCCTCCCAGAACGCGTATCTGACCGCCGAAAGCGCCCATGTTCCGGTGAATTACGGGAGCCTCGAGGAGGTCTTCGCGCAGAGACCCGATCTCGTGATCGCCGGGACCGCGACGACACCGACCGCGCGCGCCCTGCTCGAGCGGTCGAGAATCACGCTCCTGGAAGTGCCTCCGGCGGAGACTTTCGCCCAGATCCGTTCGGTCACGCGGCTGGTCGCGGGCGCCGTCGGCGAAGAGGGAAAAGGGGAATCGCTGATCCAGCACATGGACGCGACGCTTGCCGAGCTCGCGTCCAAGCCCTTGGGCCGCCGCATCGTCGTCGCGGGTTGGGAAAGTGCCGGCGAAATTCCAGCACGCGGCACGTTGTTCGACGCGATCCTCTCCGCCGCAGGCGCTGTCAATCTCGGCGCCATCATGGGCAACCGAGTTGGCGTCTACGATCTCGAGCAATTGCTGCTGGCCAAGCCCGACGTGCTTGCTTTTGCCGATTCGGCCGCCGCCCGGCCGGGCTTGAGGTCGGAGCAGCTTCATCATCCCATTCTCGACAGGCTCTATTCGGGGCGACAGATCTCCTATCCGGAGACCCTGCTCGCCTGCGGCCTCCCGCAATCCGCCGACGCCGCGAAGGCTTTGCGCGACGCACTCGTCAAAGCGACGGCGGGACCTCGGCCGTGAGCCGTTCTTCGACGGTCAGCGTAGGTTTATTCGCGCTGGTTTGCGCGCTTACCATCGTGTCGCTGCTCGCAGGGCGGGTCTGGCTGACGCCCTCGGACATCGTTGCCGGAATCTTCTCGCCCAATCCGCAACTCGCGGGCTTGATTGTCGGCGAGCTGAGACTCCCGCGCGCGGTGCTCGGCCTTATCGTCGGCGGAGCGCTCGGGCTCGCGGGCGCGGTGCTGCAAGGCCTGACGCGCAATCCATTGGCCGAACCGGGACTCTTGGGTGTCAGCGCCGGCGCCGCATTGGGCGCAGTGATCGCGATCTATTTCGGAATAGCGACGACACTCACGGCAGTGATCCCGCTCTTCGGCCTCGCCGGCGCGTTCGGAGCCATGCTGCTCACTTTTGCGCTTGGACGCGGCGGGGGCATGCTCCCCTTGATCCTCGCCGGTGCGGCTGTTTCCGGCCTCGCTTCGGCGCTTATTTCTTTTGCGCTCAATCTCGCGCCGAGCCCCTACGCCGCCTATGAGATCATGACCTGGCTCTTGGGCTCGCTCGCCGACAGGAGCTGGGATCATGTGCTCCTCGCCTCGCCGTTTATCGCCGCTGGCACGCTGCTGCTCGCCTTGACCGGCCGCGCACTGGATGCGCTCGCGCTCGGCGAAGCCCAGGCGGAGAGTCTCGGCATCGATCTGAAACGGCTCAATCTGCAAATCCTCTTGGGCACCGCGCTCGCCGTCGGCGCCGCGACCGCAGTTACCGGCGCAATCGGATTCGTCGGGCTCGTCGCCCCGCATCTGGTGCGGCCGCTGCTCCGCTATCAGCCGAGCCGGATTCTGTTGCCGGCGTCGCTTGCCGGGGCCGCGCTGCTCCTCGCCGCCGATATCGCGACGCGGCTCATCACCATCGGGCCCGAGATGAAGCTCGGTGTTTTCACCAGCCTCATCGGAACGCCCTTCTTCTTCTGGCTGGTGGTTCGCATCCGCCGGGCTTCGCCATGACGAGGATCGAGGCCAACGATCTCACCATCCGTCGCGGCGGACGCGCGATCCTCGATCATGCGACGCTCCATGCGGAGCCCGGCGAATTCATCGCCGTGATCGGCGCCAATGGCGCGGGGAAGTCGACGCTCTTAGCCGCGCTTGCGGGCTTGATGAAACCCGACGCAGGCGCGGTCCGTGTCGGCGGACGATCGATCGCCGACATCCCGCGTCTCGAGCTCGCGAAGCTTCGCGCCTATCTGCCGCAGAATCCGCGCTGCGAATGGCCCATTCCCGTCGAGCGGCTGGTGGCGCTGGGATTGACCCCACTGTTACCCGTCTTCGGGGGCTTGCCACCCACCTTCCGCAAGCGGGTCGATGATGTGCTTGTCGTCTGCGATCTCGTCGAGCGCCGCGAACAGGCCGCGACAACGCTTTCGGGCGGCGAGCTTTCGCGCGCCATGCTCGCGCGCGCACTCGTCGGCGATCCGGAAATCCTGCTCGTGGACGAGCC
>DASQHF010000087.1:0-1776 GCA_035632215.1 Micropepsaceae bacterium
TCGGCCGGTTGACCGCATCCGACTACGAGGATTCGGTCGCCGCCGATCCGCGTATCGACCGCTTGCGCGCGAAGATCGTCTGCGTCGAGGACAAATCCTTCACCCGCGATTATCTCGATGCCGATAAGCGCTCGATCGCGAATGCGCTCAGCATGCGGGTCAAGGGCGTGAGCGTCTCGTTCGAGCGCACGGTCGAATACCCGGTGGGGCACAAGCGCCGCCGCACGGAAGGTATCCCGCTCTTGATCGAGAAATTCCGTGTGAACCTTGCGCGCAAATTTCCGCCCGCGCGGCAGCAGAAGATCCTCGATGTCTCGCTCGACCAGGCGCGGCTCGAGGCCATGTCCGTGGACGATTACGTCGAACTCTACGCCTTGTAAGCTCATTTTTTCCCATACGGAGGCCACCATGCCTTTCCTCGTTGGCGCTGATCTCCCCAGCCTCCCCGCGGGCGAACGATTCCGCGCGCTGTTGAAACGCCCAGGCATCCTCGGGATCCCCGGCGCGCATACCGGCATGGCCGCACTCTTGGCCAAGCGCGCGGGTTTCGAGGCGGTGTATGTGGGCGGCAGCGCAATGACGGGCACGATGGGCCTTCCCGATCTCGGCATCATCACGACCGAAGAGGTGTGCTTCTACATCCACCAAGTCGCGCGCGCGTCCGCGCTGCCCCTTCTCGTCGACGGCGACACCGGTCACGGCGAAGCCTTGAACGTGATGCACATGGTGCGGAGCTTCGAGGACGCGGGCGCTGCGGCGGTCCACATCGAGGACCAGATCTTGCCCAAGAAATGCGGGCACCTGAACGACAAAAAACTGGCCGACGCGCGCGAAGCCGCGGCAAAGATCGCGGCCGCGGTGAAAGCGCGCCGCCATCTCTTCATCATCGCGCGCACCGATGCCGCGGATTCGGAAGGCATGGAGGGCGCCGTCGCACGCGCGAAGCTGTATCTCGAGGCCGGCGCCGATGCGATCTTCCCTGAGGCGCTCTTGAACGCCGAGATGTTCCGCGAATTCGCCCGCCGCGTGAAAGCGCCGCTCCTGGCCAACATGACCGAATTCGGTCGCACACCCTCCTTCACCACCAAGGAATTCGAGAGCTTCGGCTACAAGATGGTGATCTGGCCCGCGAGCCAGATGCGTGTCGCCGCGAAAGCACAGGAAGAGCTGTACGCTGCGATCAAGCGCGATGGCGGCACGCACAACATGCTCAATCGGATGCAAACGCGCAAAGAGCTCTACGATGTCATCGGCTATGGTGACTACGAGAAGCTCGACCAGACGCTCGTTCAGAGCGTGGCGCCGGAAGCTTCCAAGTCATGAATCCGGAATTCATTCCGCTGTTCTGGGCGCTTGCGCTCTTCGAGACCAAGCACTTCATCGCCGATTTCCTGCTCTGGCGGCGCGACCCGGAGTCCGACGCCGTCTATGGCCATCGTCGCGTTATTGCGCATGCGGCGCTGCATGCTATCCTCTCGCTTCCCGCTGTTCTCATCTTTACGCGCTCGGTCGAGTTGATCGCGCCAATTTTCGCGGTCGAGTTCTACGTGCATTATCATCTCGATTGGCTGCGGGCGCAGATCATTCGCGTCCGCGGGCTAGAGCCCGGCGATACGCGGTTCTGGATGATCTTCGGCTTCGGCCAATTCGCGCACCAGATGACGTATGTGCTGATCCTGGCGATCCTCGTGCGGGCGGTTTCGCCCTAATACTGCCGCACAACTGCGCAAGCCTACCTCCCACCTCCCCCAACGTGGGGAGGTCGATCCGGCGTCG
>DASQHF010000088.1:0-5301 GCA_035632215.1 Micropepsaceae bacterium
TATTTCGTCAACGGGAATGCTAACGGAACCTATGAGCTAGCCGTACAGCCGTAGTCGGCCATCGACATCGAACCTTGTCTGTTCGAGCCCTACACCCGGCCCGTCCAGCAGAGCGTTGTTACAGCTGCTTTGGAGAAGACCGGACCTTCTGGCCCGCTGTTCAGAACAGCAAATTTTTGACCCTTGTCGGACTCTTCCACGCGCGATGCTGAACCCGCTCCGGTTGGTTTCGACTATGATGGGCGATACCGAATCTGCAAGGTGCGAGATTGATGTCCGACCCCTCTGACGAACGTAAGAACGTTGCCAGGCGCACGGCCCAGGGCCATTTCACGGCAAGCGACCAACGCGACGCCTTGGCTAGAGAAGTGCAGGAGAAGCAACGGGCAAAGATTGCAGCCAAGATCGCGAACTTACGCAGCCTGCGGCTCGCCAAGGAGCACGCCGAAAAGCAGAGTGCCGGTGCCGCGAACATGAAGACAGGCGACAAGCGCATTCCTCGGAAACGCAAAGAGGATTGATCGGCGGCGAGCCACTTCTGCCGGTCAAGGAGTTGGTAGAAAGGTCTTTTGGACCCTGAAGTGGGGCACGTCCCCGAATTTTTGTTCGGCATCAGGGGCAATGGCCTTGGCGGCGGCAATATCGTTCATGAGGAAAGAGCGCATCGATGTGACGCTCCTTCATCAGGCGCGCCGCTCGATCCCACCGGGATTTGAAGTCATACCCTGCGGTTGCCATCGCTCCCTCCGGATCGTCTTTCGATTGCATCACAGGAAGCGAGACTTGCATTGATGAAGGTCAAGCAGGACCACGAGTCCCGGTTCTGATCGGTCAATTTGATCGGCGCACGGTGTCGCTATGGCAGCGAGCAGCATACGCATGGCCGACTGCCGAATGAACGCCGGGATTAGGTGATTGTCGCCCGCTGAATGGAACGTCCATCCAATTCGAAGAAGGGCACCTCGACCTCGCTGACCACCTTTGGGGCCATTCCCCCGGACCGAGCCAACTAAGTCTCGTCCGCAGGGGGATGACTGCGCGGATTTTGCACGGATCAGGCGTGCAATTCGTTCTCTGTTCTTCCTCTGAGTTCCGTTTTGTTCGCCTAGGCTCGAACGTGGCCGTCAAAAAAGCCTTGGATTTCCTGGAGTGAATGGTGCCGCAGGACAGAATTGAACTGTCGACCTACCCCTTACCAAGGGGTTGCGCTACCACTACGCTACTGCGGCATCCGGATCGGCCTGAAGCCGACGAGGTCCGCTGCTATATCCCAAGGCGGTGAACGACGAAAGAGCGTTCACAAGCGTAAGAAAAATGGCGAAATCTGCCGATCAGAAGAAACAGCGCCTCGCCGCAGCACTCAAAGAAAACCTGAAGCGCCGCAAGGCTCAGGCGCGGGCAAAAGCAAAGCTTGGGTCCGCGCCTGCGCGCGCGCTTGGGACCACCCCGCAAGCCGGTCTCGAAAACGCGTCCGGTCCGAAATCCGCCCCAAATCGGAATTAACTCTCGCTCGCTTAGGCTGGCCCTCAAAAGAGGCCCAAGGAAAATCATGGATCGCATTCGCATCGGTGGTGGCCGTCGTTTGAGGGGAGAAATTCCGATCAGCGGCGCCAAGAACGCGGCGTTACCCTTGATGGCCGCGGCACTCTTGACCGAAGCGCCCTTGACGCTCGAGAACGTCGCCAATCTCGCCGACGTCACTTTCATGGCGGAAATCCTGCATCAGCTCGGCGTCGAAATCGATTGGGACACCGCCGCAGGTAGGATGCGTTTGACGGCACCCAAGCGTCCGCAGAGTCTCGCGCCCTACGACATCGTGCGCAAGATGCGCGCGAGCTTCCTCGTGCTGGGACCGCTCGTTGCGCGCGTGCGCGAGGCAACCGTGTCGCTCCCCGGCGGCTGCGCCATCGGCGCGCGTCCCGTCGACCTGCACTTGAAGGGTCTCTCTGAGATGGGAGCCGAGATCGAGCTTGCGGGCGGCTATGTGCTTGCCCGCGCGCCCAAGGGCCTGAAAGGCGCGGAGATCGTATTCCCTTCCGTTTCGGTCGGCGCGACCGAGCATCTCCTGATGGCGGCATCGCTCGCGAAGGGCCGTACCGTTCTGTTGAATGCCGCGCGCGAGCCCGAGATCGGCGATCTTGGCGCGTGCCTTGTCGCGATGGGGGCGAAGATTTCGGGCCTCGGAACCTCGACCATCGAAGTGGAAGGCGTGCCCGAGCTGAAAGCCGCGAGGCATGCCGTGCTCCCGGACCGCATCGAGACCGGCACCTATGCGATCGCGACGACCATCACGGGGGGCGAAGTCGAGCTCGTCGGCACGAGGCCGGAACTCATTGGTGCGCTGATCCCGCTCCTTCGCAAGTCGGGCGCAGAGGTCGAGAAGACGCCGCGCGGCCTCGTGCTCGCACGCAATGGCGTTCGCCCGAAATCGGCCGATGTCACGACCGAGCCCTTCCCCGGCTTTCCGACCGACCTCCAGGCGCAGTTCATGGCCTTGATGACGGTTGCGGAGGGCGTCTCGCACATCAAGGAAACGATCTTCGAAAACCGCTTCATGCATGTGCCCGAGCTCGGCCGCATGGGCGCGAACATCAAGGTGGAAGGAGATTTCGCGACTGTCACCGGTGTGCCGAGGCTCACCGGCGCTCCCGTGATGGCAACCGATTTGCGGGCGTCCGTCAGTCTTGTCATTGCCGGGCTTGCCGCGGAGGGTGAAACGATCGTCAACCGCGTCTATCATCTCGATCGCGGGTTCGAGCATATCGAAGAGAAGCTCAAAGCCTGCGGTGCTGATATCGAGCGGTTGAAATGACGGATCAAGGTTTGAAGCTTCTCGCTGAGGATGAGGAAGACTTAAAGATTCTCTCCGCCCATCTGCAGGATGCGGTGATGCGCATCGGCGACATGGCCTATCTGCCCAAAAGCCAGCGCTTTGCGGCTCTCGTAAACCGCTTCTGTTGGGAAGGCTGCGCCGAGGAGCGCATCGGCGAGCGTGTGCGCGCCGGTCTGCACTTCGATGGCGTGATGAAAGTCCAAGCGCAGAACGTGCGGCAGGACCAGCCCGATGCCGTGGTCGAGCTGCTCGCGCTCAAGTTCACGCCGCACGACGGCGTCGGCGGCATCGTTGAGCTTCTGCTGGCTGGCGGCGGCCGCGTCCGGCTCGAGGTCGAGTATATCGACGCCGCTTTGCGCGACATCACCGAGCACTGGCCGGCGGTCGCGCGTCCCGAGCACGATCTCGAAACAGGGTAGTGTCGTCCCACGGCTTGTGATACGGCCTTTGAGGTTCATCGGAGCCTCTTATGCCGCGCCGCCTAAGTGCGAAAGACAGGGATTTCACCACGCAGTTCAAGGCGGTGGTGGATTCTCGCCGGGACACGGACGAAGACGTCTCGAAAGTCGTCCGCGAGATCATCGACACGGTCCGGCGCGACGGTGACAAGGCGCTCATCGGCTATTCGCACCGCTTCGACGGCGTGGAGCTCGTCCCGGGGACGCTCGGCGTATCAGCCGCGGACATCGATGCGGCCGAGCGCGCGGCCTCGACAGAGGTGAAGGACGCGCTCCGTTTTGCGGCCTCGCGCATCGAGGCTTATCACAAGCGTCAATTGCCTAATGACGAGAGCTTCACCGATGCCGCCGGCGCAAAGCTCGGTTGGCGCTGGCGTCCGCTCGATTCGGTGGGACTGTACGTTCCCGGAGGCACCGCCTCCTATCCGAGCTCCGTCCTGATGAACGCGGTGCCGGCAAGAGTGGCGGGTGTTTCGCGCATCGTGATGGTGACGCCGGCCTCGGGCGGAGCCATCAATCCCTTGACGCTTGTCGCTGCCAAGATCGCAGGCGTGTCGGAGATCTATCGTGTCGGAGGCGCTCAAGCCGTTGCCGCGCTCGCGTATGGAACGGATACGATCAAGGCCGTCGACAAGATCGTCGGGCCCGGAAACGCCTATGTCGCGGAGGCCAAGCGCCAGGTGTTCGGCCACGTTGGGATCGATTCCATCGCTGGACCATCCGAGATCCTCATCGTCGCCGACGGCGCGAATAATCCGGCATGGACGGCCGCCGACCTTCTGTCCCAGGCGGAGCATGATCCTTCTTCGCAATCGATCCTGATCACGGATGATGCGAACTTTGCCGCTTTAGTGGCGAGCGAGGTCGAGCGCCAACTCAAGCTTCTTCCGCGCCGCGAAATCGCTGCGCGCTCGTGGAACGATCATGGCGCCGTGATTATCGTGGAGACGCTTGCCGATGCGGCACCGCTCGTGGATATGATCGCACCCGAGCACCTCGAGATTGCGACCGAGGATCCGGGTGCGTTCGTCAATCTCGTCAAGCACGCGGGCGCGGCTTTTCTCGGGCGCCATACGCCGGAAGTCGTCGGCGATTACGTCGCCGGCCCGAACCACGTGCTCCCGACCTCGCGCACCGCGCGTTTTTCTTCGGGTCTTTCGGTCCTCGATTTCATGAAACGGACGACGCTGCTCGCCTGCGATCCGGATGCGCTCGCGAGCTTGGGTCCGCCGGCGCTCGCGCTGGCCAAAGCCGAGGGGCTTGCCGCCCATGGCCGCTCCATCGCGATCCGGCTCAATTTGAAATAGGCCGGCTTTGTCGGAAGCGGACCCACCCATCTTTCGCATCGACGGGATCACGCTCGACGAAGCGATCGTGCATCGCACGCCCGAGCTCGACCAGGAATACAAGGTCGCGATCTATGATCTTCTCGACAAGAACCATTTCCAGCCCAAAGGCTCGCCCGGCGGTCCCTATCATCTGATGCTCGCGCTCGCCGAGAACCGGCTTGTCTTCGACATTCGGTTAACCGACGGCGCGGAACACGGACGGGTGGGGCTGTCGCTCACCCCCTTCCGCCGCGTGCTCAAGGACTATCGGGAGCTCTGTGATTCCTATTACGCCGCGGTCAAGGAAGCGCCGCCCAGCCGAATCGAGACGATCGACATGGGCAGGCGCGGCCTCCATGACGACGGTTCGCGGCTTCTTCTCGAGCGTTTGACCGGGAAGATCGAAGTCGACTTTTCGACCGCAAGGCGGCTCTTCACGCTGATCTCGGTGCTTCATTTAAAGGGATAAGCTAGGAAGAGCACGATCGAGCCAAGTAGGATCGGCTGCGCCGAGGGGATTTTGCGGTGTGGGCAGGAGAAGGGCGAAGCTCGTAGCAAGGACTACGGGTGAGCCCTTCGACGAACCCGCGACGCAAAATCCCCCGGTCCTTAGGGTTGCGCGCAGGCGGGCGCCCGCTTCGTTGCGCCGCTCGACCGATGTGCCGCATCGCTCTTCGCGGCG
>DASQHF010000089.1:0-1947 GCA_035632215.1 Micropepsaceae bacterium
TACAAGGCCGTCGCGAAAGCGACGGCCTTTCTCTTTGTACCGAGCGTGCAACAGTACGCGAAAACCTGGGGATTTTCGCCGTAGCGCGATTGACGCCCGCGAGATCGGCGATCTAGACTTTTTGCCGCTTCGCCGTCTTTACGCAAGCAATCCGACAAAACATTTCAAGCAAGCGATCTCGCACTGAACAGAGGGGGGCCAGCTCGTGAACAAGAACGAACTCGTGGACGCCGTCGCCACCGCGACCGAGCTCACCAAGGCCGATGCCGCGAAGGCCGTGGACGCCGTCTTTGATTCCATCACCAAGTCGCTGAAGAAGGGACAAGAGGTTCGCCTGGTCGGCTTCGGTACCTTCAATGTCCGCAAGCGCGCGGCCTCGCAGGGCCGCAATCCCCGCACGGGTGAGCCGCTCAAGATTCCCGCCTCGAAGCAACCCAAGTTCAAGGCGGGCAAGGGTCTGAAGGACGCCCTCAACTGATCGGGCGCGAGGCCGGAGGTGCGGGGCCGGTCTCGGCGATCGGCTCTTTCTTTCTTCTTTGAGCGCATGCTCCCGAAGGGCCGTGCCGTTGCTCCTGGTCCCGAAAGGGTGTAGGCGGTGCCGCGGCGCCGTTGATCGGGCGATTAGCTCAGCGGTAGAGCATCTCGTTTACACCGAGGAGGTCGGGGGTTCGAATCCCTCATCGCCCACCAACGCGCGCTCTACCCGGCGCGGCGAGACGCCGCGTCTCCGTGCGTAAAACCGAGCAAAACCAGAGAGATTCCGCGGCCCCTCGCGCTTGACCTCCGGGCCGCAGCGGGGTACTAGTCCGCGCCGCGGAATGCATCCTGCGGGGGCGTAGCTCAGTTGGTTAGAGCGCCGGCCTGTCACGCCGGAGGTCGCGGGTTCGAGCCCCGTCGCTCCCGCCATCTTCGGCCGATCGGGCCTGTCGTCGCGGGCGATCGGCTCCCATATTGTGCTTAGTGGCGCCGGTCAGTGGCTCGGGGATTGGGGCTCGACCGCGAGGCGGGGGTTTTGGTGATCCAGGGAGCGTAGCGCGATGGATGTTTTGCTGCGCGAATATCTGCCGATCCTGATCTTTCTCGGCATCGCGGTTGGCCTCTCGCTTGTGATCGTGCTCGCGTCCTGGATTGTGGCGCGTCAGCGGCCAAATCCCGAAAAGCTCGCGCCTTATGAGTGCGGCTTCGCCCCCTTCGAGGATGCGCGCAGCAAATTCGACGTCCGCTATTACCTGGTGGCGATCCTCTTCATCATCTTCGATCTCGAGGTGGCGTTCCTGTTTCCCTGGGCGATCACCCTGGGCTCGCTCGGCATGTTCGGTTTCTGGTCGATGATGGTCTTCCTCGCGGTGCTCACCGTCGGCTTCGTCTACGAATGGAAGAAGGGAGCGCTGGAATGGGAATGACAGCGGGCACGAGCGCCGCGCTGACGTCCGGCGCGGACCAGGACGCGGTGCTGAAGCGGGTCGCGGACGAGATCCAGCACAAGGGCTTCGTCGTCGCGCAGATCGACAAGCTCGTCAATTGGGCGCGCACCGGCTCGCTCTGGCCGATGACCTTCGGTCTCGCCTGCTGCGCCGTCGAGATGATGCACACCGCCGCGAGCCGTTATGACCTCGACCGGTTCGGCGTCGTGTTCCGGCCGAGCCCGCGGCAGTCCGACGTGATGATCGTCGCGGGCACGCTCTGCAACAAGATGGCGCCCGCCCTGCGCAAGGTCTACGACCAGATGTCGGAGCCGCGCTGGGTGATCTCCATGGGCTCCTGCGCCAACGGTGGCGGTTATTACCATTACTCCTATTCCGTCGTGCGCGGCTGCGACCGCATCGTGCCGGTGGACATCTACGTGCCGGGATGTCCGCCGACCGCCGAAGCGCTGCTCTACGGCATCCTGCAGCTTCACAAGAAGATCCGCCGCGTCGGCACCATCGACCGTTGACGTCGCCGCTG
>DASQHF010000090.1:0-15706 GCA_035632215.1 Micropepsaceae bacterium
CCGATCTCGATCTCGGACATTACGAGCGCTTCACGGGGGTCGCTTCGTCCAAGTCGGACAACGTCACCGCCGGCCGGATCTATCAGGGCATCATCGCCAAGGAACGCCAGGGACTCTATCTCGGCCGCACCGTGCAGGTGATCCCGCATGTGACCGACGCGATCAAAGAATTCGTCATGGCCGGGCACGAGAATGTCGATTTCCTCCTGTGCGAGATCGGCGGCACGGTCGGCGACATCGAAGGTCTGCCTTTCTTCGAGGCTATCCGCCAGCTCGGCAACGAGCTCGGTCCCGATCGCACGGCGTTCGTGCATTTGACGCTCGTGCCTTACATCACGAGCGCCGGCGAGCTGAAGACGAAGCCCACCCAGCATTCGGTGAAGGAGCTGCGCGGCATCGGCATTCAGCCCGACATTCTGCTCTGCCGCTCGGATATGGAGGTCCCGTTGGAAGAGCGGCGCAAGATCGCGCTCTTCTGCAATGTGCGCCCCGAGCGCGTGATTCCGGCGATGAATCTCGAGACCATCTACGACGCACCCGCCCGCTACCATGCGGCGGGCTTCGACACCCAGGTACTCGAGGTGTTCGGCATCAAGAACGCACCTGCGCCCGATCTTTCGCGCTGGAAGAGCGTTGTCGATCGCGTGCTCAAGCCCGAGGGCAAGGTCAGCATCGCCGTCGTCGGCAAATACATGCAGGTGAAGGATTCGTACAAATCGCTCATCGAGGCGCTCATCCACGGCGGGCTCGCCAACAATGTCCGCGTCGATGTCGAATGGATCGAAAGCGAGGTCTTCGAAAAGGATTCGGCGGCAGTCTATCTCGAGGACATGAACGGCATTCTTGTTCCCGGCGGTTTCGGGGAGCGCGGAACGGAAGGCAAGATCGAGGCCGTCACCTTCGCGCGCGAGCGGCAGGTGCCCTTCTTCGGGATCTGTTTCGGCATGCAGATGGCGGTGATCGAGGTTGCTCGCAATCTCGCCGGCCTTAACGGCGCGGGCTCGACTGAATTCGGCAAGCCTCGTCATCCCGTGATCTCGCTGATGACCGAATGGACCAAGGGCAACGAAGTTGAGCGCCGCAACGCGGCAACCGATTTGGGCGGCACGATGCGGCTAGGTGCTTACGACGCAGTGCTGAAGCCAAATAGCCGGGTAGCTGAGATCTACGGCTCAAGCTGGATCTCCGAGCGCCATCGTCACCGCTACGAAGTGAATATCGGCTATCGCCGTCAGCTCGAGGAAACGGGGCTCGTGTTCTCTGGTCTATCGCCGGACGGCGTGCTACCCGAGATCGTCGAGATTCCGGCCCATCCCTGGTTCATCGGCGTCCAGTTCCATCCGGAGCTGAAGTCGAAGCCCCTGGACCCGCATCCCTTGTTCGCGTCCTTCATCGGCGCCGCGGTGAAGCAATCGAGACTTGTCTGATGCCGGACGCCGAACTGTTCGAGATCCTGAAAAGCGTCACGACCGACTCGCTTGCGACCGTGCTGATGAAAAAGGGCCTGCGCAACCAGTGGGTCCGCGGACCCATGCCGATGCGCGTCGATTTCCCGCGAACCGTCGGCCGCGCTTTCACGATGCGGTTCATTCCGGTTCGGGATGACGTGTCGGGCGCCATGGCAAGGAAGCTTCCGGTCAACCGTGACGCGGTCGAAGTGATGCGAGAGGGTTGCATTGCCATCGCCGATGCCCGGGGCACCAAGGATGCGGCGACATTCGGCGACATCGTCGTCATGCGCATGGTGAAACGCGGCGTTGCCGGGATCGTCACCGATGGCGTGGTGCGGGACAGGAACGGCCTCTTGGCAACGGGTCTTCCCATTTGGACCGCCGGAATCACGGCGCCGCCGCCCGCCGCCAGTCTGATGCTGGCCGCCTGGCAGGAGCCAATCGGTTGCGGTGGTGTCGCGGTTTTTCCCGACGACGTCGTGGTCGCGGATGCGGACGGCGTGGTTGTGATCCCGGCTGGTCTCGCGGAGGAGGCGGCCAAGGCCGGTGCCGAGCAGGAGCGGCTCGACGAATGGCAGATGGAGCAGATCAAGCGCGGGGTAAGTCTCCCCGACCTTAAGCCCATGCCGAAGAAGTAAACTGCACTGACCTTCAAGCCGTGCTACGCCTTGCTCCATGAGCGCACCAAATACCGTCGTGAAGATCGGCTCGGTCGAAGTCGGAAACGCAAAGCCGTTGTCGATCATCGCCGGCCCTTGCGCGCTCGAATCGCGCGATCATGCGCTCGAGATGGCGTCGGCCTTGAAGGAGATCGCGGCGAAGGCGGGCGTGGGCCTCATCTACAAGACGAGCTTCGACAAGGCGAATCGCACAAGCGCGAATTCTGCGCGTGGGCTCGGGCTCGAGCTTGCGCTCCCGATATTCGCGGACATCCGCGAGAAGCTCGGCATCCCGGTCTTGACTGACGTGCACGAGCGCGAGCAATGCGCGCCGATAGCGGAAGCTGTCGATGTTCTGCAAATCCCGGCCTTCCTTTGCCGGCAGACGGACCTGCTCGTTGCCGCGGCCGAAACGGGGCGTGCCGTCAACGTGAAGAAGGGCCAATTCCTCGCGCCTTGGGACATGAAGAACGTGATCGCCAAGATCACGGGCGCCGGCAATCCGAATGTGCTTTCAACCGAGCGCGGTGTCTCGTTTGGCTACAACACGCTTGTCTCCGACATGCGCGCACTCCCCATCCTCGCCTCGTTTGGCGCACCGGTGGTGTTCGACGCGACGCATTCGGTGCAGCAGCCGGGCGGGCAGGGAACGAGCTCCGGCGGCGAGCGCGATATGGTGCCGGTGCTCGCGCGCGCAGCCGTAGCCGTGGGCGTCGCCGCAGTGTTCATGGAGACGCATCAGGACCCGGACCGCGCGCCTTCCGACGGGCCGAACATGCTCAAGCTCAAGGACGTGCCCCGGCTCTTGTCGGAATTGGTGGAGATCGATCGCATCGCCAAGCGCCGACGCGCATGAACCGCGTGCGGCTCTCCGTTGCGGCTGTCTTGCTCATGGCGGCGACGGAAGTGCGGGCGCAAGGTATCGTTGACGCGCTCACTGATGGAACGCCGCTCGCCGACTTGCGGCTCCGCTACGAAACCATCGACCAGAGCAACAAGACGAAAACCGCGGAAGCGACCACGCTGCGCGCGAGGCTGGGCTACCAGACTGGCAGCTATTTCGGCTTCTCGGCTCTCGCCGAAGCCGATTTCGTGCAGCACTTCGGGCCGGAGCACTTCAACAACACCATCAACGGGCTCACCCAATATCCCGCTATTCCCGATCCCGACATGGCGTCCTTGAACCGGCTCCAGCTTGCCTATGCGACGCACGTCGCCGCCGATGCGGATGCGATGCCGGATTTCAAGCTGATCGTCGGCCGTCAACGCATACAGTTCGGCGATCAGCGTTTCATCGGCAATGCCGGCTGGCGCCAGCACGAGCAAACCTATGACGCGGTCACGGCAGCCGAAACGCCGTTGAAGGACCTCACGTTGACCTACGCTTATGTCGCGCAGGTCAATCGCGTCTTCGGGCCTGAGAGCGAGGCCGGCACCTTCGATAGCCATAGCCATTTGTTCAACCTCGTTTACATGGGCGTTCAGCATCTGAAGCTCGAGACCTATGCCTATCTCCTGGACCTTCGGCAGGCCCCGACACTTTCGACCGCGACTTATGGCGCGCGCGGCGAGGGGGCGTTCCTGGTCGGTCGCGTCACGCTCAACATCAATGCCGCCGTCGCACGGCAACGGGACTACGCGAACAATCCTAGGAGCGTGGATCTCGGTTATTACGTTGCCGAAGGCGGCATCGGTTACGACGGCTTTTCCGCTCTCGTCGGATATGAGGTTCTCGCCGGTAACGGTACGATCGGATTTCAGACGCCGCTTGCGTCGCTACACCTCTTCCAGGGCTGGGCCGAGAGCTTCCTCGTCGATCCACCTAACGGGGTCGAGGACCTCTACATCAAAGCCAACTGTGTGCTTCCCGCGATGCCGCTCGCCCAGCGCGTAACCGCGTCCCTCATCTATCACGACTTTCGCGCCGAGCACGTTCCGCTCGACTACGGCAACGAATGGGACGCGCGCATTGAGGCCCAGATCGATCGGCGGCTGGTGCTCGATGCCGATTACGGCGACTTCAATGGCAAGGGGACCTTCCCCGACAAGAAGGGCTTCTGGCTTTACGCCACCTGGCGCTATTGATCAGCGTGCGAGCCCGATTGCGGCCAGCACGAGCAGCGCCAGGAGCGAAAGGTATCCTAGCCCCGCGCCGGGGCCGCGCATCTGGGTGTTCTGCTGCGAGTAGCCGTAAGCGTAAACGAGGCGGCTCACCACCCAGAGGAGCCCGATCCAGAACGGGATCTGTCCGCCATAGAAGACTGTCGCGACCCACAGCAGTGGAACGAACAGCACTAGGTTCTCGATCGTGTTCGCGTGGATGCGGAAGCCGCGCTCGAAATTGGGATTGCCCACTGTTGCCGGTGCTTCGATCTTGCACTTGCCGCGCAAGTAGCCGACGCGGAAGCTGAAAACGAAAGTGACGAGGATCGCGAGCAGCGTATCGATGGCCGCGAGATGATTGGCGTCTGGCATATTACCCCCCTCAAAATCCCCCGAATTTGGCGATCTTAGCGGCTTTGCCGCGCTTCCACCTCAGAAAAACATGCTCTAAGAACCTTCATCAAGCGAACGGGTGAGCCATGACCGCCATTGCCGACATCATCGCGCGCGAGATTCTCGACAGCCGCGGCAATCCGACCGTGGAAGTGGACGTGAAACTGGAAAACGGTGCCGTGGGGCGCGCTGCGGTTCCCTCGGGCGCCTCCACCGGCGCGCATGAGGCGCACGAGCTCCGCGACGGTGGTTCGCGTTATGGCGGCAAGGGCGTGAAAAAAGCGGTCGACGCCGTGAACGGCGAGATCTTCGACGCGATCTCGGGCATGGAAGCCGAGGAGCAAGTGCGGATCGATTCACTCCTGTGCTCGCTCGACGGTACGCCCAACAAGAGCCGCTTGGGCGCGAACGCGATCCTGGGCGTCTCGCTTGCCGTCGCCAAAGCCGCGGCGGCATCCGCGAGCTTTCCCCTTTATCGCTACATCGGAGGGCCGAAGGCCCAGCTTCTCCCAGTGCCGCTGATGAACATCGTCAATGGCGGCGTGCACGCGGACAATCCGATCGATTTTCAGGAGTTCATGATCGTGCCGTTGGGGACGGCGAATTTCGCGGATGCCTTGCGCGCGGGCTCCGAGATTTTCCAGACTTTGAAACACGAGCTCAAATCGGCCGGCCACAATACCAATGTCGGAGACGAAGGCGGATTCGCGCCCAACCTGAAGAGTCCGGACGAAGCGCTGGGCTTCATCATGAAGGCGATCGAGAAAGCAGGCTACAAGCCGGGCTCGCAAGTGGCGCTTGCGCTCGATTGCGCCGCGACGGAATTCTTCAAGAATGGAAAATACGCGCTGGAAGGCGTGGGCAAGACCTTCGATGCCGCGGGGATGATCAAGCTCTACGAGGATCTTGCGCGCCGCTATCCGATCGTCTCGATCGAAGACGGGATGGCCGAAGACGACTGGGAGGGATGGACCGCGCTGACGAGCGCCTTGGGAAAGCGCATTCAGCTCGTGGGCGACGACATCTTCGTCACCAACACCGCGCGGCTGAAAGAAGGCATCGCCAAGGGCGTTGCCAACGCGATCCTCATCAAGGTGAACCAGATCGGCACGCTGACCGAGACGCTCGATGCAGTCGAAACCGCCCATCGCGCCTCGTATCGCGCGGTCGTGTCGCACCGCTCGGGCGAGACCGAGGATTCGACGATCGCCGACCTCGCGGTCGCCACCAATTGCGGGCAGATCAAGACCGGGTCGCTTTCCCGCTCGGATCGGCTGGCGAAGTACAACCAGCTCCTTCGTATCGAAGAAGAGCTTGGCGACCAGGCGATTTACGCCGGCAAAAGCCTGCTGCGCGCTTAATCCGCAAGCTCAATTGTAAACCGAAAGTCCGGGCTTTATGCTCATTTCCAGTTGCGGTCTCACCCGACACGCACCAACGCCTCCAGGGAGGGTCTAATGAAGAAATTCGCCTTGCTTGCCTTGCTCATGCTTGGGTCCGCCCCCGCCGCGATCGCGGCGGAGAATCCGCCGGCCATCCCGTTCGACTTCACCGATGCCGTTCAGATGCCCAACGACATGTATATGGGCGAAGCTGCGGGCGTGGCCGTGAACTCGCAAGGCCACATCTTCGTCTATCACCGCGGGAATACCGACGGCCCGGCCTATGGCGCGCGCGCCGCGCAGTTGCTCGAATTCGACCAGAACGGGAAGTTTGTCCGCGAGATCGGCAAGAATCTTTACTCGCTCTCCTTCGCCCATACCGTCCGTGTCGACAGGCAGGACAATATCTGGATCGCGGACAAAGGCTCCGACATGGTCATCAAGTTCAACCCGCAAGGGAAGGTGCTGATGACATTGGGGCGCAAGGCGGAAGCTTCGGATGAAAACGCGCATCCGCTCGAGCATCCCAATCCGCCCTTGAAGGCGATCGACGGCATGTTCCGTCAGGTGACGGACGTGACCTGGGATCCGCAAGGTAACATCTACATCAGCGATGGCTACATCAATTCGCGCGTCGCCAAATACGACAAGGACGGCAACTGGCTGATGCAGTGGGGCGACCGCGGCTCGACGCCGGGGCTGATGAACACGCCCCACACCATCGCATCGGACGCGCAAGGCAACATCTATGTCGGCGACCGCGGCAATGGCCGCATCCAGGTGTTCGACGGCACGGGCAAGCTGCTCCGCGTCATGAAGATCGATGTCGCGGCTCCCCCGGGAGCGAAGGCCGTGATCGGCAACACGCCGACACCGACCGATTCCGGCGGCTACGGCACGGTGCTGACGCAGGCTCCCGGCGCGCCGTGGGCGATCTGCATCACGCCTGGTCAGAACCAAGTCCTCTACAGCGCCGATGCGTTCCCCGGACGCATCTACAAGCTCTCCCTCGACGGCAAGCTCTTGGGCATGATCGGCGGCGGTGGCCGCACGCCGGGCAAGTTCGGCTGGATCCACGAGATGGCGTGTCCGTCCGAGAACACGCTTTATGTCGCCGAGATCCTGAATTGGCGCGTGCAGAAGTTGACTCTGCATCCCGAACGCGCACAGCGGCAGGCGGCGAACTAGTCGAGCCTTGAGTCTCGGGCATATAAAGAGGCCGGGGTGTAACGCGCCCCGGCCTCTTTTCCTTTTCCAAAATGAGGGCTTCCATGTCGTCTTTTCCGGTTGCGATCGTCGCCAGCGAAGCAAATGAGCGCGCGCGTAAGAGCATCTATCCCGAAATTTTTTCGAACCGGGTCGGCGGGCGGATCAAAAGGCCTTTAGGCGATCTCTTTGGGCTCACGGTCTTCGGCGTCAATCTCACCACCTTAAAGCCTGGCGCGATGTCGGCCCTTCGTCACGCGCACACCAAACAGGACGAGTTCGTCTACATCGTTAAGGGTTATCCGACACTTATCACCGATCGCGGCGAGACGGCATTGAAGCCGGGCATGTGCGCCGGCTTCAAAGCGGCTACGGGCGACGGACACCATCTGGTCAATCGGACCAAGGACGACGCCGTCTATCTCGAGATCGGAGACCGTACGGCGGGCGATTCGGCAAGCTATCCCGACGACGATCTCGTCACGATCAAAAGCGCGGATGGGACGAGTCGCGTCTTCGTGCACAAGGACGGGACGCCGTACTGACCATGGTCTATCCCGTCGGTCTCACCGCAAGTGAAACGCCGCCTAGGGCTCGCAAGAGCAACACGCCGGAAATCTTCGCAGTCCGAATCGGCGAACGCATAAAGCGCCCGTTGGGCGATCTCTTTGGGCTCACGGTCTTTGGCGTCAATCTCACCACCTTAAAGCCTGGCGCGATGTCCGCGCTTCGTCACGCGCACACGAAACAGGACGAGTTCGTCTACATCCTGGAAGGGACTCCCGCGCTCATCACCGATCGCGGGGAGGTGGAATTGAAGCCCGGCATGTGTGCCGGCTTCAAAGCCGGAACCGGCGATGCGCATCACTTGGTGAATCGCAGTAGCTCAGACGTCGTGTTTCTGGAAATAGGAGACCGCACGGCGGGCGACCGGGTGGCCTATCCCGACGACGATCTGCAAGTGGTCGAGAGTCCCGACGGGCGGACTCGCGTCTTCGCGCACAAGGATGGCACGCCGTACTGATTCGAAATCGGAAAAATTCCACCCTTCGGGAGAAATCGCTTGACCGGAGGATTCGTGGTGTGATTCCGTGACGTCCATGCGAATGCGTCGCCGAGTCCGCCGTGGTTTCAGCTTGATGCTGGTTCCCGTCATCTGTTTCGCGATCAGCCTCTATTTCGGCTACAGCGGCATTTTCGGCGAGCGCGGCCTCATCGCCTGGAGCAACGACCAGGCACAGCTCGAGACCGCCAAGCGCGACTTGAGCGAAGTTCGGACCGAGCGAGAGGCGCTTCAGCACCGGATTTCGCTCCTTGACGACAAGGCCATCGATCCCGATCTCTTGGAAGAAGTGGCCCGCGGCGTGCTTCTCGAGAACCGTCCCGACGAAGTGGCGGTACCCCGCGAAAAGCATTAGATAACCTTGGGTTATCTTGAGCCTTGCCAAGGACGATGAGCCCTTGCCATAAGGCGTGTCCCTCATGCGGAGCTGTCGAAGCATGAGTCAGTATGCCCCCCGTCGACCGGCGGGCTCTGGACGAGGGGAAGGGGCCGTTTCGGCCGGACAATTGACGGGGGCTGCAAGGGTGAACATGGCGCGCGCGGAAGCGGCGGCGGCTGCCGGCAACGAGGCGGGATCGGAACCTCCAGCGAGCGGACCGGGTGCAGACCCGGTCACGGTCGAGCGGCTGAAAAAACTCTACCGGGACATGCTTCTCATCCGGCGCTTCGAGGAAAAGGCCGGACAGCTCTACGGCATGGGGCTCATCGGCGGCTTTTGCCATCTCTATATCGGCCAGGAAGCGGTCGTCGTCGGGATGCAGGCGACCTTGAAGCCGGGCGATCAGGTCATCACCACTTACCGGGACCACGGCCACATGATCGCCTCGGGCATGGATCCAAGCGGAGTGATGGCAGAGCTCACGGGACGTGCGACCGGATATTCCAAAGGCAAGGGCGGCTCGATGCATATGTTCAGCCGCGAGAAGAACTTCTTCGGTGGCCACGGCATCGTGGGGGCCAATGTGCCTATCGGCACGGGTCTCGCCTTCGCCGATCGCTATCGGAAGAACGGCGCGGTGTGTCTCACCTATTTCGGCGACGGGGCCGCGAACCAGGGCCAGGTATTCGAATCCTTCAATATGGCCGAGCTATGGAAGCTCCCGGTCGTCTACATCATCGAGAACAATCAGTACGCGATGGGCACGTCATTGGTGCGCTCGACATCGGAGGTTCACCTCTATAAGCGCGGCGCCTCAAACAATATTCCGGGCGAAGCCGTCGACGGCATGGACGTCGAGGCCGTCTACGAGGCGGGGAAGAAAGCCGTCGCCTGGGCGCGTGAGGGCAACGGTCCCATCATCCTCGAGATGAAGACCTATCGCTATCGCGGTCATTCGATGTCCGATCCGGCGAAATATCGGACTCGCGAAGAGGTCCAGGAGATGCGCGAGAAGCATGATCCGATCGACACCTACGGCAACCGCCTCGTAGCCAAAGGAATCATGCGCGAAGACGAGCTCAAAGCGCTCGATCGCGACGTGCGCCAGACCATCAACCGCGCCGCTGAATTCGCTACCGATTCTCCCGAGCCCGCGCCGGAAGAACTTTATACGGACGTTCTGAAATAGATGACGCAAATTCTGATGCCCGCGCTTTCTCCCACAATGGAGGAGGGCAAGCTCGCCAAATGGCACGTCAAGGAAGGCGACGCGGTCAAAGCGGGCGATATTTTGGCCGAGATCGAGACCGACAAGGCGACGATGGAATTCGAAGCCATTGACGAAGGCCGCATCGCGAAGCTTCTGGTTCCCGAAGGCACAGAGGGCGTCAAAGTCAACGCCCCCATCGCCGAACTCGCGAATGACGCGGAAGAAAAGCTAGCTGCCACAGCGCTAAAACTTGCCGCGGTGTCGTCCGCTCGAGCGACAGCTCGTCAGCCGGCGCCACCGGCTTCAACTCCCGCAGCACCTGCCGCGAAACCGCCTGCGCCCGAGGCTAGGCCGACCGTCGCGGTCGACAACGAGATTCCCGAGGGAACCGAATTCGTCACCATGACGGTGCGCGATGCGCTGCGTGACGCGATGGCCGAAGAGATGCGCCGCGATGAATCGGTATTCCTGATGGGCGAGGAGGTCGCCCAATATCAGGGCGCGTACAAGGTCAGCCAGGGGCTCTTGGAAGAGTTCGGCGACCGGCGCGTCATCGATACGCCGATCACCGAACAAGGTTTTGCCGGGCTTGCCGTTGGTGCAGCCTTCGGGGGGCTACGGCCCATCGTCGAGTTCATGACCTTCAATTTCGCCATGCAGGCGATGGATCAGATGATCAATTCGGCCGCCAAGACGCTCTACATGTCGGGCGGCCAGATGGGATGCGCGGTCGTCTTCCGCGGCCCGAACGGTCCAGCCGCGCGCGTTGCCGCCCAGCATAGCCAGGACTACGCCGCATGGTTCGCCCATGTGCCCGGCATGAAGGTGATCTCGCCCTATTTCGCGAGCGATGCGAAAGGGCTTCTGAAAGCAGCGATCCGCGATCCCAATCCGGTCATCTTCTTAGAGAACGAGATCGTCTATGGCCGCTCGTTCCCGGTGCCGAAGCTCGACGATTTCGTGCTTCCCATCGGCCGCGCGCGCGTTGTGCGTCAGGGCAAGGACTTGACGCTGGTCGCGCATTCGATCGCGGTGGGTCTGATCATCGAGGCCGCGGAAGCGCTCGCGAAAGAAGGCATCGAGGCCGAGCTGATCGATCTGCGGAGCCTCCGCCCCCTCGACACGGCGACCGTGATCGAGTCCGTGAAGAAGACAAACCGCGTCGTCACGGTGGAGCAGGGGTGGCCGATCTGCTCCATCGGATCGGAGATTGCAGCCGCGGTCGTCGACCAGGCTTTCGATTACCTCGATGCGCCGCCCTTGCGCATCACGGGCAAGGACGTACCGATGCCCTATGCCGCCAATCTCGAGCGCCTGGCGCTGCCCCAAGTCGAGGACGTCGTTGCCGCGGCGAAGGCCGTCCTCTACCGGTAGCCCATGTCGACGCAGATTCTCATGCCCGCGCTGTCGCCCACGATGGAAGAGGGCAAGCTCGCCAAATGGCACGTCAAGGAAGGCGATACGGTGAAAGCCGGCGACGTCCTGGCCGAGATCGAGACCGACAAGGCGACGATGGAATTCGAGGCGATCGATGAAGGCCGGATCGGCAAGCTTCTCGTTCCCGAAGGCGCCGAAGGCGTGAAGGTGAACGCGCCCATCGCGCTCTTGCTCGAAGAGGGTGAGACCGCGCCAAAAGCACCTGCGCTGTCGAACATTCCGGACGCCATGAAGGCGATCCGTGAGGCGCTTGCGCCTGGAAGCCCGCCGAAAGCGGAGAAGGCTACTCCACAGCAGCCTGCGCAACCGGCACCTACGGCAGCCACTCCTCCGCCCGCGCCGCAACCACCGCCGATGCGCACGAATGGGCGCATTTTCGCATCGCCTCTTGCCAAGAGAATTGCGCAGCAGAAGGGGCTCGATCTCGCCTCCCTGAAAGGATCGGGTCCGCACGGGCGCATCGTCAAAGCCGACGTCGAGGCCGCGCGGACAGGAGCTTCGGCCCAATCTGGCCAGCGACCAATTGTCCCGGTACCAACTGGAGCTGTACCTCAGCGGCGCAAGGAAGAAGCGCCGGCCGCGGGAACAAGCATCATCGCACCGCTTCCCGATGCGCGGCTCTTCTACAAGGAGGGCGACTACGAAGCGGTTCCGCACGATTCCATGCGCCGCACCATCGCGCGGCGGCTCACCAGCGCCAAGGCGCTCATCCCTCACTATTATCTGACGATCGATTGCGACATTCGCGAGCTAATGGACGCGCGAGCGCGCTTGAATGCGCGTGCGCCCAAGGAGGGACCCGAGGCTTACAAGCTTTCCGTCAACGACTTCGTCATCAAGGCCGCCGCGATGGCGCTGATGAAGCATCCCGACGTGAACGCGAGCTGGAGCGAGAACGCGCTTCTAAAGCATAAGCACGCCGATATCGGTATCGCGGTCGATCTCAATCCGGGGCTGATCACGCCGATCGTCTTTCATGCCGAGACGCGAGGCTTGCTTGATATCTCGCGCGAAGCCCGCTCGCTCGCCGAGCGCGCCAAGGAGAAGAAGTTGAAGCCTCAGGAATTCGAGGGCGGCACCTTCTCGATCTCAAACCTCGGCATGTTCGGGATGAAACAGTTCACGGCGGTCATCAATCCGCCGCAGAGCGCGATCTTGGCCATCGGCGCCGGCGAAGAGCACGCGGTCGTGAAAGACGGGAAGATCACTGTAGCGCAGGTCATGAGCGTGACGATGGGATGTGATCATCGGGTGATCGACGGAGCGACGGGGGCAAGGTTCTTGCAGACCTTCAAAGCCTTCATCGAAGAGCCCGCCGCGATGCTGCTCTAGCCATGGCTGAATCCTTCGATGTCATCGTCATGGGTAGCGGACCTGGCGGCTATGTCTGTGCCATCCGGTGCGCCCAATTAGGCATGAAGACCGCCATCGTCGAACACGAGAACCTCGGCGGCATCTGCTTGAACTGGGGGTGCATTCCGACCAAGGCGCTGCTTCGCTCTTCCGAAATTTGGCACCTCCTGCACCGCTTGAACGAGTTCGGCTTCTCCGCCGACAATCTGAAATTCGATTTGCCTAGGATCGTCGATCGCTCGCGTAAGGTCGCAGGCCAGCTCTCGAATGGCGTCAAGGGCCTGATGCGAAAGCACAAGATCACCGTCATCGACGGCGGGGCGAAGCTCAACGGAAAGAACGCGGTCACCGTCACCAAGAACAATCAGTCTACGGATTACTCCGCCAAGAATATCGTGCTCGCGACGGGCGCAAGGGCGCGCGAATTCCCCGGACTCGAGGCCGACGGAAAGCTCGTCTGGACCTACCGCCACGCGATGATGCCCGATGCTTTCCCGAGCTCGCTCCTCGTTGTCGGCTCGGGTGCAATCGGAATCGAGTTCGCGAGCTTCTATCGCACGCTTGGGGCGTCGGTGACGGTAGTGGAAATCTTGGACCGCGTGCTCCCCGTCGAGGACGAGGAGATATCCGCTTTCGCCGCGCGCGCGTTCTTGAAGCAGGGAATGGTGATCAAGACCTCGACCACCGTCGAGAAGCTAGAGCGGAAAGATAATTCGGTCACGGCGACCTTGAAGGGAAAAGACGGGAAGATCGAGACGATAACTGTCGACCGCGTCATCCTTGCGGTAGGGATCGTCGGCAACTTCGAGAACAACGGCTTCGAGCAGGCGGGCATCAAAATAGAAAAGACCCATGTAGTGGTGAACCAATGGGGCGAGACGGGCGTGCCCGGCATTTACGCTATCGGCGACCTCGTCGGTCCGCCTTGGCTCGCACATAAGGCGATGCATGAGGGCGTCATCGTCGCCGAACGCATCGCGGGCGCGTCAGGCGTTCATCCGCTCGACACGTCCAAGATTCCTGGCTGCACCTATTGCTCACCGCAGGTCGCCTCCATCGGTATGACCGAGGCAAAAGCAAGAGAAGGCGGACGCAAGGTGAAGATCGGAAAATTTCCCTTCATCGGCAACGGCAAGGCGATCGCGCTCGGCGAGGCGGAGGGCTTCGTCAAGACGGTGTTCGATGCCGAAACGGGCGAACTCTTGGGCGCACATATGATCGGCGCCGAAGTGACCGAACTCATCCAGGGCTTCTCGATCGCGCGTGCGCTCGAGGGCACCGAAGCGGATCTGCAGATGACCGTGTTCCCGCATCCGACGCTGTCGGAGATGATGCACGAAGCATCTCTCGCGGCGGATGGACGCCCGCTGCATATTTAGCTCTCCGTATAGAGAAAGATTGTCATCCCCGGCGAGCGCGACCCCGGATTTTAATCCGGGGGAGCGCGAGGGAAGGGGATCCGGACGCTTCTGGGTTCCCTTCCCCTCGCACGAACCGCGATGCGGCTCGTGCTCGGCCGGGAATGACAATTTGTTACAGAGGGACGCGCCGCCCCTTCACTCCCCCGGGGGATCCAGAGCGTTCGCCGCGTTCGGATGCGTCTGCACCTGGATGTAGTCGGCCAAGCCGATGGCCGCGATCAGCTTGAGCTGCGTATTCAGGTAATCGATGTGCTCTTCCTCGCTCTTGAGGATCCCTTCATAGAGAAGGCGCGAGCCGTAATCCTGAATCGATTCCGCATAGGCGATCGCAGCCCGCAAATCGCCAAGCGCCTTGTGCTCGAACTTGAGATCGCACCCGATCACGTCCTCGACGTTCTCGCCGATCAAGAGCTTATCGAGATATTGCAGGTTGGGAAGGCCGCCCAGGAACAGGATCCGCTGCACGAGCGAATCGGCGTGCCGCATCTCGTCGAGCGACTCTTCGTATTCCTTTTTCGAAAGCTCCGAGACGCCCCAATTCGCGAGCATGCGCGAATGCAGGAAGTACTGGTTGATCGCCGTGAGCTCGTTCTTGAGGATGAGATTGAGGAATTCGATCGTCTTCGCGTCGGACTTGAGCGGGTCCTGCTTCACTCCGCGGCTTCCAGAACTTCCTCTTGGGCTTGGCTCACCATGGCTTCGATCGTTTCGTGGCATGTCCCGCACACCTTGGCTACACCGTTATGCGCATAGACTTGCTCGGGCGAGGACGCGCCGCAAGCAATTGCGCGAAGGACTTTCGCCTCATTCAGCCGATTGCACACACAGACGATCATCGGAACGGCCGTTGCACACGCTACGCTGATGACATGGCGAAGTTGCGAATGATTGTCAATATCGTACTTTCACTTAGATGGGCCACCCGGAACCCAGGTCACAACTAGCCCTCCTCGGCCCGCCAAACGAAACGAAATTGCTACCCGCGCGCTATGGGAGTGGCTGGTGATCCTGAAGAGGGGTTTCCCAGTTGGAACCTCCGGTGGGTACGCATGTCACATGAAATGCGCAGCGATTGTGCGGTCCCGCCGCACCAGCGCCACAATGCTCTAGCTTAACCGTTTTGCGGAGGGGCCTCGCCGCTTCGCGGCGGATTTTTTTGTGCCGTGAATTCGTGAAGCAAAAGAGGGAGTTAGTAATGAACAGACAAATAAAAAGACTGGGGACTGCATGTTTTCTAGCGATCGCTTGGGGTGTTACCCCCGCACTGGCTGCGGCTCCTGCGGGTTTTACCGGAACGCTCACCGGCAGCTACGCCAACGACAGTTGCAATGGCTGTGGCGGGCATGTCGATAATTGGGGGGTTAACGGCCAAGGCGCCTTCGGATTCAGCCCCGACGTGGGCGCCGAGGTTGACCTTGGTTATTCGCACGCGTCCTTCACCAGCTTCAACATCGACACCTGGGGCATCGGTGGAAATGTCTTCTGGGCTCCGGCTTTCGGGCGGTTCGGCGGGACCGTCGATTGGACCCGTTACAGCTTACCTGGCCCGGATGTCGACAGCGTAACCTACGGTGGCTTCGGGGAATTCTATGCTAATGAGTTCATCACCTTGGGCGGGAATGTCGGCGGGGTGCACTTGAGCACCTCAG
>DASQHF010000091.1:0-17270 GCA_035632215.1 Micropepsaceae bacterium
CCGCGCTACTGGCGCGCCGGGTGAGGGGTAATCAGCTTTCCGCTTTCGCCGGTGGTACCGGCAAGCGCGCCTGCAAAATCTGCATCAGCTGCACCGCCATCTCGGTCGGGATCGCGAACGTGATCGGCGCGCCACCGACGATGAAATCGAACACCGCCGCATCGGGCTGCACGAGCACGCCGACCTGGTCGGCGACGAGCACCGAGCGCTTGTCGCCGCCCTCGGTCTTCTGTGCGTAAATGGTCTTGAGCTGCAGCAACAATCCCAAGACCTCGTCGAGCTGCGTCGAGGGGAAGGCGAGACGATCCGTCCCGCCGTTCTCGTTTTCGTACTCGACAAGGCAAGAGGATGCGTCTTTCGTCAGCCCGAAGCGCGACAGCTTCTTCGCGTTGATCTCAGCCATCAGCGATCACGGCACCAGCATGCGGATCATGCCGTCCTGACGCGAGGTCAGGTACAGCTCGCCGTCGCGGCCGCGGCCGATGTGCAGATCGGCGCGCGGCAGTTTCGCGCCCATCGTCTTGTCGACGAGCTCCTGGAACGAGACGTCGACGCGCTTCCCATTCGCGTCCTTGATGTAGAGTTGGACTTCCTCGATCGGCGCCACCGTCTCGGGAATGCCGTCGTCGGCCTTCTTCATCGCCGCCAGATCGGACGCGAACACGCGGCCCTTGTTGATGTCGCCGAAGACAAACTTGCCGCGCAATTGGTCGATCTTGCCGTAATAGGCAAAGCCGTCGGTGACCGAACGCCCCTCGTCGTGATCGTACATCGCGACGGGATAGATGAAGCCGTCCTTCTTCGTCCCGTTCAAAATCTCCTTCGGTAAGGGATAAAGCTCGTTCAGCTGCCCGCCGAGCCAGCGCCCATTGTTGAAAATGCCCTCGCGCTTCATCCAGCCGTAATTGCCGCCATTGTGGACGATATTGATCTCCTCGATCTGGTCCATGCCGATGTCGGAAGCGAACATCGTCCCGTCCATCTGATCCCATGACAGACGGTGCGCGTTGCGGAAACCGTAGGCATAGATCTCGCCCAAGACATTCGGATCGTTCATCTGCGCGAACTTGTTCGACATCGGGATGGTGTAGTCGCCCAAGCCCTTGCGCCCGTGCGTCACCGACGGGCTTCTGGGATCGATGCGCAGGATCGCTGTCATGGTCGAATCCAGGCGCTGCGTCTGCAAGGGATTGCTCGCGTTCGGGCCGCCGCCGTTCGAGAAGCCATGGTCGGTGCCGCTGGTATAGAGAAGACCGTAATCCTCATCGCCGGGCTTCGCGAAGGTATTGAATTCGACCGCGCCCACCGGGTGAGTCAAATTCGCGACCACATGGGCGTCGCGGTACACTTCGCGGCGCGTGCCTTGGAACGTGTTTGCTGCCGGATTGGTCGCGTGCCATTCGGTGATGGCAGTCTGATAGGTCACGTCCTTCATCGCATAGCCGGGCGGGATGAAGTCAGGCTTCTTCGGGTTTCCCGGCCCCTTCTCGCTGTGCACGGTGTAAAACAATCCGTTGCGCGCAAAGTCGGGATGGAAGACGAAGCCGATCAGCCCGCTCTCGAGCCGATTGTAGATGGCGTTGGGAAAAGCTTCGGCGAAGTTGGCGTAAACGCTGACCTTGTTGCTCGCATCAATGAGATAGATGAAGCCGCGCGAGTCGTTGGCGAAGAGCCGTCCGTCGGGAAGCTGGCGCACATAACTGATCCGTGCCCAGCCCGCGGGCTGCACATCGTCCTCGCCGTGGATGCCGCGGGTATCGGGGAGCCGCACGAAGTCCTTGATCTCGACCGCAATGCTCTTCTTCACGATGGGTTCGGGAAGGGGATTGCTCGTGATCTGCGCTTGGGAAGCGCCCATCATCAGGACGGTGATGAACGGAACCAGCGCAAGCGGCTTCGAAAAACGCATAACCCCCTCCATGTTTTGGGCACGCGCTTATAGCAGAAGCCGTTCTGGCGAGCACGGGAAGGCGGTGATAACGTCCTGGAACCACGGAACTGACGAGGTCTTCCTATGGCACGCAGCATTCCGAACTCCGTCCTCTTTGCTTTGGTCGCTCCGCTCGCGACGGTTCCGGTTCTTCTTTGGCCTGTCGCGGACATTAAGGCCGCGGCTCCGGTCCCGGAGCTCTCGGGCAGTTGGGCGCGCACGACATTCGCACTCGAGCCGCCGCTGCATGGCGGACAGGGCCCTTTGAGGGATTCGCAACGGCGGCGGGATGACGAGCCGGCTTACAAGAGTCCGCTGCTGACGCCCCAAGCGGCGGCCCTATCCAAGCAGCGCTACGAGTCCGTGCAGAACGGCAAGCCCTATGCGACTCCGTCGAGCACCTGCTGGCCGATCGTCTCGCCCCTTGTTTTCCGCGTGCAGGAGATGCAACTCCTGCAAGGCAAGGATCATGTCACTTTCGTCTACATGCAGGACCATGAAGTCCGCCGCGTGCGCCTGAACGCGACGCATCCCGAGCATGTCAGCCCAAGCTGGACCGGGGATTCCGTCGGCCACTACGAAGGTGACACGCTCGTCGTCGATACGGTCGGCGTGAAGGTCGGTCCCGTTCCCGTCATCGATCAGGCCGGCAGCCCGTTCAGCGAAGCTCTGCATGTGGTCGAACGCTACCGGCTGATCAGCTACGAAGACGCGAAGGCAGCCAGCGATCGCAATGTCGCCGTCAACGGTCCGCCGGGGACACGACAAGCAGCCTCCGTCGACGAGAACTACAAGGGCGAAGGCCTACAGGTCGAGTTCACCGTCACCGATCCCAATGTCTTCAAACAGTCGTGGTCCGGGTCGGCGACCTACGGCAAGGCCGATAATATTTGGGTCGAGAACGTCTGCGCGGAGAACATGCACGAGTACTACTTCAACCGCGAATCCTCGGTGCCCACAGCCGACAAGCCGGATTTTTGACGTAAGCGTCAAAGGAAAAAATGTGTCATCCCCCGCGAAAGCGGGGGACTCAGCCGCAGCGGCGCGTCTGCGCCGCGATTTATTTTTTGCCGAGCGTGTTGCGGCAATTGCGCTCTATGACCGCCTGGGTCCCCCGCTTTCGCGGGGGATGACACGGCGGGTTACAGTCAAGCTCCCGCTTTCCGCTCGCGTAACAGCTCCGCGTAATCTTCCGGCTGTTCGCGTTCGAGCTTGTCCAGCGCCTTCTTCGCCGCATCGAGCGCAGACACCTGCACGTCTTTCTTGATCGCCTCGATCTTTTTCGCGGCGCCCTTCAATTTGTCCAACGCGTCCTTGGGCGCCGGCTTGTCGCTCGCGAGCGCGAGCACGATCTCCTCGAGCCAGCCCAATTGCCGGCCATAGCTCGCGACCTCCGTCACTACGCGATCCTCGATCACCGGATCGCCGGCATAGTTGACGGTGAGCGAGGGCGAGAACCAAGGCGCGGTAATGCGCTGATTGACATCGCCCGAGAGCGGCCACCGGAAAATCCAGAACGGATCGAACCCAGATGCATTCGCGGTCACGGCACTTTCCTTTCGATGAGGACTTGGGCGAACAATTTAGCTCGACAGGGGCCGTCACCAAAACAGCCTCACATTGGCCGCGATTGCGGTGATAAGCTCGCGGGAGAGAGTGAAGGAGAGTCCGTCATGAGCATGCCGATGACGCGCGCCGCGTTTGTATTGCTCGCCTGCGCGGCATTCGTTGCGCCAAATGCAGCCCGTGCCGCCGCGGCCGAGCCGCCAACGCGCCTCATCGTCGTGACGGGCGAAGGCGAGGCGGCCGCGAAACCCGATCAGGCGCGGCTATCGGCCGGGGTCGTTTCACAGGCGCAGACGGCCGAAGCCGCGCTCGCCGACAACAGCACCGCGATGACGCGTGTGATGGCGACCTTGAAGATGGCCGGCATCCCCGACAACAAGATCAACACCTCGAACTTCTCGGTCCAGCCGCAATATGCGATCCCGAGCGCGACAAACCCGACTCCGCGCGCGATCGTCTCCTACAACGTCTCGAACCAGGTGACGGTCACGGTCGATGATCTTTCAAAACTTGGGCCCGCGCTCGATGCGCTGGTGAAAAGCGGCGCGAACCAATTGGGCGGCATCGCCTTCATGATCGCCAATCCGAAACCTTTGGCCGATAGAGCGCGCGCGGCCGCCGTCGCCGACGGCGCGCAGAAGGCACGAACACTTGCCCAAGCCGCAGGCGTGACGCTCGGCCCGCTGCAGTCGATTCAGGAGGGCGTGGTGTCAAGACCGGTGCCCGTCTTCGCCGCGCAGCGCGCGCTCGCCGCGGCCCCTGCCCCGCCCATCGCCGAAGGCGAAGAGACGATCATGGTCAATGTCACCCTGACGTACGCGATCCAGTAACGCCTGCGACGTTGGCAGAAGCGGAAAATTTCGCGCTGTCCGAAAATTAATCCCGGCCCATGGCACGGGTCAGCGGAATAAGCTGACCCGTCGCGGCGTCATAACGGTTTGTAACCGGCAAACGAGGTTCGGCATGTCGCGGAAAGCCATCGTTCTAACGTTGGTAGTCTTTGCAACGGTCGCGCAAGCGCAACCCGCTGCGAACGGAGTTGATTGGACGAAAGCGCAAGTCATCGAGATCACGATGAGCAACTTCGATTTCGCGCCGAAGACGCTCCAGCTCAAGCGCAACACGCCTTATCGCTTACATTTCGTCAACAATGGATCGAGCGACCACAACTTCGCGTCCAAAGAGCTGTTCGCCGCTGTGATGGCGGCGCCGAGCGACCGCGCCAAGATCGAGAACGGCGAAGTCGAGGTCGAGAAAGGAAAATCCGAGGACGTGAGCGTGATGCCGATGACGGCGGGTTCCTTTCCCTTCCATTGCACGCACTTTCTGCACAGCATGTTCGGCATGCACGGCCAGGCCATGGTCGGCGAATAAGTTACGCGATTCACTTCCGTCGACGAGGCGGGAATAAACCGGCCTGGCGCAACGTCTGGAATTGGCCGGGGAAGAGGATATCGCGGAGAGGGGCCCCGCGCCTTGTCGCGCCTTCAGGCATTGGCCCTCTCCCGGATGACGCCTCATGCGACCAATGACACCGCTGCATCGCTTTATATGGCGCGACGCCGAGCGACGCGCGCGCAAGCTTTTGAGCTTTGCCGAGACCGAGGCCGATGGCGGACGCGACCTCATCCGCGCAGCGGAGTTGACGCATGACCCGACGCTGCGCCGGCTTTATCTCATTCACGCCTGCGATGAGGAGCGTCACGCAGCCCTTTTCCGCGGGCGCAGTGAAGTGCTCTTGCGTTCTCTTTCGAAGCGCGCGTTCCCCGTGCTTCAGCTCGATTGGATTTCGCCGGGCGAGCGCGGCTTGGACGACCTTCGTGTCGAGCGTGCATCGGACGCGAGCCTGCTCGCCTTCCTGCATCTTTCGGAGAAGGCCGCCGCGCGCCGCTTCGCCGCCTATCGCGACGTCACCGGCCGCGATCCCAAGACAAGCGAAGTGTTCGCAGAAGTCGTTCGCGATGAGACCTTCCACATGAACTACACGCTCTCGCAACTGACCCGCATCGCGCCCGAACGGCGCCCGATGCTTTTATGGCGTGCACGGTTCGGACGGCTCTGGAAAGGCTATTTGCGGCTGATGTCGGCGCTTGCGGATGCCATCGGCACGGTCATCCTCACGCTGCAATATTTCATTTTGCTGCCGCCCTTCGCGCTTCTCGCCAAGAGTACCGCGAAGAAAGAACCTTGCGGCTGGACGCCGGTTTCTGCCGGGCATGATCGTCTCGAAAGCCAATACTGAGATGAAGATTCTCGGCATCTCGGCGCATTATCACGACTCCGCGGCGGCCCTTGTGATTGACGGCGTTCCGGTGGCGGCGGTTCAGGAAGAGCGCCTGTCGCGACACAAGAACGATGCGGCCTTTCCGATGGCGGCGATCGAATGGTGCTTGGATCGCGCTGGTCTTGAGCCCGAAGAGCTCGATGCAGTCGTCTTCTACGAGCGCCCGATGCTTAAATTCGAGCGCATCCTCACGAGCACGCTGCGCGCCTTTCCGCGCTCCTGGCGTTCCTTCCCGCATGCGATGAAGAACTCGCTCGGCGAAAAGGTCTGGATACGCGGGATCATCTCGTCCCAGCTTGGGGTTCCAAAATCCAAGATCCTGTTCACCGAGCATCATCGCGCGCACGCGGCGGCGGCGTTCTTGACCGCGCCGGTGCATGAAGCCGCGATCCTGACCGCGGACGGCGTCGGCGAGTGGGCAACCTTGACCGTCGGCCAGGGCGTCCGCGGTTCCGAGGGCACCGCAATCAAGCTCCTTCGCGAGATCCGCTTCCCTCATTCCTTGGGCATGCTCTATTCGACCTTCACTGCGTTCCTCGGCTTCGCCGTGAACGAGGGCGAATACAAGGTGATGGGCTTGGCAAGCTATGGCCGCCCGACGATGGCGAATGAGGTCAGGAAACTCGTTCCGCGCACCTCCGACGGCGCCTTCCGCCTTGATCTCGATTACTTCGAGTTTCATACGACGGCGAAGCGCGCCTACTCGTCGAAATTCATCGACGTGTTCGGGCGTCCGCGCAATCCGCTCGAACCCATCGATCTTGCCACTGCGGACGGTCGCCGTTACGCGGATTGCGCCGCGAGCGTCCAGGCGGTGCTCGAAGACATCTTGCTGAACATCGCGCGATCGCTTCGCCGCGAAACGGGTCTTCCCGATCTCTGTCTTTCCGGCGGCGTGGCGTTAAACGGCGTCGCCAACGCGCGGATCCTGAACGAGTGCGGCTTTGAGCGCATCTTCGTGCCCGCCTCGCCCGGCGACGCCGGCTGCGCGCTCGGCGCCGCGCTCTATGCAGACCGGATCCATTTCGGAGAACCCGAGCGCGAAACACCCGACCACCCCTTCTGGGGCCCGCAGGTCGATGCGCGTGAGCTCGCCGTACTCGCGCATCAGGACCAGCAGCCGGTCGAGGACATGGACGATGCCGCGCTGATCGAACGTACGGCCCATGATCTCGCGCAAGGTCGCGTCGTGGGCTGGATGGAGGGCGCGCTGGAATTCGGGCCGCGCGCGCTCGGGCATCGCTCGATCTTGGCCGCACCGCACAAACCCGAGATGCGCGACCGTCTCAATCGCGACATCAAGGGCCGCGAGCAGTTCCGGCCCTTTGCACCAGTGGTGCCGGCCGAGGCGGCCGAGACCTATTTCGATCTTCCGGCGGGCGGAGCGCGGCTCGCGCGTTTCATGTCCGGTGTTTTCCCGGTGAGGCCGCAATGGCGAGCAAGACTTGCGGCTGTGACCCATGTCGACGGCACGGCGCGCGTGCAGGTTCTGGAGGAAGGAATGGCGCCACGGCTCTACGCGCTGCTTCAATCCTACGGGCGTCTGACGGGCATGCCGGTATTGCTCAACACCTCGTTTAACCTCTCCGGCGAGCCGATCGTGAACCGGGCGGTCGAGGGCTACCTCACCTTCCGCCGCAGCGGAATCGATGTGCTGGTCGCAGGAAACACAAGAGTGACAAAGCGCGTCTCGGTCCGCTCGAGAACAGAGGAGCATGCGGCATGATCAAACGGCGCAGCAGATTCCGGCGTGGGGTATTTGTTCTCATGAGTGCCGGCGGCTCGATTGGCGATCTTGCGCGCGGCATGTGGCAGAGCGGCTCCACAAAACGCTGGCTCACGCCGCTCGCGGTGTTCCTGTGCGTCACCGGACTCGTTCTGGTTCTCGCCGCGAGCGTCGAGGCGCTCGCTCCCTTCATCTATTCCATCTTTTAGACGATGGACGAATTCCAAGAGCTCTTGGCCTGTCCGGTATGCCGCAGCGGCCTTGATCGCGCGTGGCGGTGCGGGATTTGCGGCAGTTGCTACACGGCATCCGACGGCATCCCCGAGTTGCGCCTCAAAGGCGATGTGCGCACCGAAATGGTGCGGGAATTCTATTCCGGCGCGCCCTTTCCGGGATATCGCGAGAGCGACAGCCTCGATCATTTGAGAGTAAGGGCCGAACGCAGCACCTTCGCACGCCTCCTCGATTCCGCCATTCCGGGCGATGCCAAAATCCTCGAGGTCGGATGCGGCACGGGGCAGATGTGCCTCTTTCTCGCCCGCGCGGACCGGTTGGTCGTGGGCGCCGATCTCACGCGCGCCTCGCTTCTGTTGGGCGCTGAGGCCGCGCGCCGCTTCGGCGTCGAGCGCGTCCAGTTCGTCGAGACCGATCTGCACAGCCCGGGACTAAAGCGCGGCGCGTTCGACGTCGTCTATTCCTTGGGCGTCTTGCACCACACGCCCGACCCGCAAGCCGCCTTCGCTCGAATCGTGGAGCTCGCGCGGCCAGGCGGAATAATTGTCATCGGTCTTTACAACGCCTTTGCGCGCCTCCCCTTGAGGCTGCGCCGGTTCGTTGCGCGGCTCACGGGATACAATTTCATTCCCTTCGACCCTGTTCTGAAAGAACGCGAGCACGAACGGGAACGGCGCGAGGCTTGGCTGCGCGACCAATATCTGCACCCCGAAGAGCATCGCCACACGATCGCGGAAGTGCGGAGCTGGTTCGAACAAAGCGGCGTCGAATATCGGCGCACCTACCCTAGCGGGCTCATCGGCGAGGATCCCGGCGGCCTCGCTGCCGTCGAGGCCGATGCCTGGGGCATCGAGTCCTTGCTGGTGCAGATCGGCTGGATGAGAACTCTTAGCTCGGAGGGCGGCCTATTCGTGACCGTCGGCCTGCGGAATGCATGAGTAGCGCCGTATCCCCTTTCCGTCGCACCGGCTTGCGCACGAGTGTCGAGACTGTTGTCACCGCCTCAGGCGTCCTGCTCGTCCTGGGCGCCATTGCCGCCGATCAGGACTGGTTCGATCGGCACTTCCTGCCGGAGTTCTTTTTTTCGCGCGACGCCTATGTTCTGGGCGAGAGACTGGGGCGCCTCTTCCTCTGCGCGTCTGGTGTAGCGCTTGTGATTTTCGTCCGGCCGGCGCTCGGACGGCTGGCCGAGAATATGTCAGCGCGCCAGCTGATCGCCGCAACAGCACGCATCCTCCTTGCCGTTGCACTCGCGCTCATGACGAGCGAACTCACACTCCGTTACGTCTTTCCCGATGTCCAAGTGCAGGGGCCCGTCGGCGAGGAGCCGCTACGTCGGCCCGACGCGCGGCTCGGCTGGACCTTCGAGCCCGCACGCAGCAAGCATGCAACAGTGAACGGACGAGAAATCGAATATGTGATCGATCGTTTCGGCTACCGCGTCGAGAGAGCCGATGGGCCGGTTGATCCGAATCTTCCGACTATTGTTTTCACCGGCGAGTCGATGATGGCTGGGCTCGGCCTAACGTGGGAGGAAAGCATCCCCGCCCAAACGGGAACGCTCTTGAAGATGCAGACCGCGAACCTCGCCGTTTTCGGATACGCGAACGACCAGGCTTATCTGCATCTTGCTCGAGAGCTGCCGAGATTCCGGCAGCCGGTCGCGCTCGTATCGCTCTTCTCGCCCGATCTTTTTGTGCGCAATTTGGACGATGATCGCCCGCATCTCGGACCGCGGCTCGACTGGCACCCGAGCATTCAACGCCTACGCTTGAGCACTCTCGTAAAAGCTGTTGTGCCTTACCACAGCGACGCGGAGATCGGGCGTGGCATCGAAGCGACGAAGGCCGTTTTGCGCGCGACCGAAGGACTCGCGCGCGCACGTCATGCGGTGTCGCTCGTCGTCGTGCCGGAATTTGGGCCCGAGAGCTCGGTCGAGGAGACCCTCCGACAACGGGTGCTCAACGACGCCGGCATCTCCTATGTGCTGGTTGAGCTCGATCCGACTTGGCGGATTCCGGGCGACATGCACCCCGATCCACGCGCGGCCCACGCGATAGCCGCCGCGGTCGCAGCGCGGCTGCAACCTTCGCTGGCTACTGCCTTACCGTCTCGATCTCGTCCATGATGCGGTTCATGCGCGCGACCAGCGCCCGATAGGGCTGCGGCGTCGCCATGTCGATGCCGGCGCGCTTGTAGATCTCGTAGGGATAATCCGAGCCGCCCGCGCGCAGCATGGCGAGGAAGCGCTCGGCAGCGGGTTTGCCCTCGCGCAGGATCGCGTCGGTGAACTCGGCCGCGCCCGCCATCGAGGTCGCGTACTGGTAGACATAGAAATTATAGAAGAAGTGCGGGACGAAGGCCCACTCGACGCAATAGGCGGGATCGATCTTCATCACGCCCTCGGCCTCGCCGTAATAGCGCTTCAAGAGCCCGCAATAGATCTCGCTCATGCGCGCGCCCGATAAGGGCCGCCCGGCCTCGATTTCCTCGTGCAGCGCGAGCTCGAATTCGGCGAACATCACCTGGCGGAAGAAGGTGCCGCGGATCGATTCGAGCCCCTCGCCTAGGTAATAGAGCTTCTCCTCCGCGCTCTTCGCGTGCCCGACCATGTAGTCGTTGAGCAGCATCTCGTTCGCGATCGAAGCGGATTCGGCGATGAAGGTCGAGTAGTTCGACTTCTCGTAGGGCTGGTTCTTGGTCGTCAGCAGCGTGTGGACCGCATGGCCCCATTCATGCGCGAAGGTGGAGAGCCCGCCATAATCGTCGTCGTGATTGAGCAACAAATACGGATGAACGTCATAGGCCGAGCCGTTCATATAGGCGCCCGCCGCCTTGTGCGAGCGCGGGAACGCGTCCATCCATTTGCCGGAGAAACCGGCCTTGAGCATCGCGGCATATTCCTGGCCGTAGGGGCCGAGCGCCACGGCCGTCAAACGCTGCGACTCCGCGATGTCGAATTTCGAGAGATTCCGCCCTGGGAACATGGTCGGATAGATGTCGTAATATTCCATGTCGCCCTTGATGCCGAGCAACCGCTTGCGCAGGCGCAAATAGCGATGGAGCGCGGGTAAGCCTTCGTTCGCCTGCGCCACCAGGGTGCGATAGACGGCTTCGGGCATGTTGTCGGGGAAGAGCGCCGCTACGAGCGCGTTCTGGTGCTTGCGCACTTTCGCGTTGAACACGTCGATCATGATCTGCGTGGTCAAAATAGCGCCGTCGGTGTTCTCGTACTTCTTCCAAGCGCCCCAGAACTCGTCGAAGACGAGCTTCCTGTCGGCGCGATTGTCCGACTGGCGGTACTTGTCGTAGGCGGACTGGTTGAGCTCGACCGTCTCGCCCGTAGACAAGGTCACCTTCGGATAGGGCAGATCGGAATTCGACAGTTGGCCGTAAATGGAATCCGGCTGCTGGAGCACGTCGCCCGCCGCCGCGAGCACCGATTCCGCCTCCAGCCCCAGAATGTGCGGCGCACCGCGCAGCGTGTTGGCGAGAAAGTAGGAGTGTCGCTGAAGTCCGCGCTCCTGGCGCTCGAAGGCCTGCACCTTGGCGGCGCCGATCGAAAGAATCTCCGGCGCGACCCAGGACGTGCGCTCGCCAATGAGCGTGTTGAGCGCGCCCGCGAGCTGCTTGCGCTCCTGGTTCCGCGGCACGCTCAAGTCCTCGTCGGCCTTCAGGCTGGCGTAGGTGTAGAGACGCTGCGATTGCCGGCTCACGGCAGAGATGGCGTCGAGCGCTTGAAGCATGGCCCCGGCGTTTTCGCCGAGCGTACCCTTGAAGCGGTCGAGCCGCTGGGCTTGGGCCTTGATGGCGTCATATTGCGCCGCCCAGACTTCAGGACTTTGGTAAAGGTCGGAAAGATCCCACATGAACATGGTCGTGTTTCTCGATTGAAGATTAGCCGAAGGCGCGCCCGCCCCCTTCACGGGAACGGATGAGCCCGCCAAAGCGACGATCGCAGCGCTAACGAACGAAGCGACGAGAAGACGACGAGCCATGGAGGGACATCCGGCGGGACAAGAACAGGACAAGCTTAGCCGAGCGCATGCCGCAAGCAAAATTCACCCGCAATATGTGTAAAACTCGGAGCATCTGCGCTTGGATCCGTCCGGCGTCGGAAAAATATGCTCTCCTTCCCGCTTAACCAGTAGCGGAAAGGGCCTCGCCATGAACCCGATTACCCTGTTCTTCACCGTTGTCTCGGCCGCTATCGGCGGTCTGTTCTATTCCCAGCAGAATTTGCCCGTCGCGATCTTCTTCTTCGTGCTCGCGGTCGTCATCGCGTTCGCGCTCAAGATGGCCAATCAATGGGAGAAGTTTGTCATTTTGCGCGCGGGCAAGCTGCACGCGGTCAAGGGGCCGGGACTGTTCGCGATCGTGCCCGTGCTCGACAACATCGCCGTCGTGATCGACGAGCGCATCCAGACCACCGCCTTCAATGCCGAGCAGGCGCTGACCAAGGATACCGTGCCGGTGAACGTGGACGCGATCATCTTCTGGCGGGTGCAGAATTCGGAGCGCGCCGCCCTCGCCATCACCAACTACCGCCAGGCGATCGAGCGCGTCGCCCAGAGCACGCTGCGCGAGACCATTGGTGCTTCGATGCTCGCCTCGCTCCTCTCCGACCGGCAAGCGGCGGATGCGCATTTGCGCGATGCGATAGGCGCGAAGACCGCTGACTGGGGCATCCAGGTCTTGTCGGTCGAGATCCGCGACGTTGCCATCCCCGAGGCGCTTCAGGACGCGATGTCGCGCCAGGCGCAGGCCGAGCGCGAGAAACAGGCGCGCGTCATTTTAGGCTCAGCCGAGGCTGAAATCGCGGCGAAATTCGTCGAAGCGGCGACGGTCTATTCCGACCATCCCGCGGCGTTGCAGCTCCGCGCCATGAACATCATCTACGAGACGACCAAAGAGCGCGGCGCGACCATCCTGATGCCAACCTCGATGATCGACTCACTCAACCCCGCCAAACGGGCATCGTAGTTTTTCCAAAGAGTGTCATGGCCCGCGCGGAGTTTATCCTCGGGCCGCGCTATGCGCGGACCCGGGGACGGCCACCCAGGCGATCATAAAACCGATTCGATGCCAACGCGCGCGCAAGTCCTCGTCCGTCTACAGATCGATTTTCATCGTTACGATGAAAGAATGGCGCCCTATGTCCTTCTGGGTGGCCCGCGTGCGCGGGCCATGACATTTGGTTTGTTTGCAGCGAATTTCTACGCAACTCTCGCTGGTATTCGCGTGTAGACCAGTTAAGAATAGCCGCAACCAACAAACAACGTGGGGAGGTCCGCATGGCCATGGAAGCGATTTCCGGCTGGACGAGGGAACAGAAGAGCGTCGTCGTCGCCGCCTTTCTCGGCTGGATGCTCGATGCCTTCGACTTCTTCCTCATGGTGTTCGTCATCCGTGACATCGCCATGGAGTTCGGCACCGACATCCCCTCGGTCGCGTTCGCGCTCGTGCTGACGCTCGCGATGCGTCCCATCGGCGCCTTCATCTTCGGCCGCGCCGCGGACCGATTCGGAAGGCGGCCGACGTTGATGGTCGATATCCTGTGCTATTCGCTCCTCGCCTTTGCCTGCGGCTTCGCCAACAGCCTCGTCGTGCTCCTCGTGCTGCGCGCTCTCTTCGGCGTCGCCATGGGCGGCGAATGGGGCGTCGGCGCGTCCATCACGATGGAAACAATCCCGCCCAAAGCGCGCGGCCTCGTTTCGGGCATTCTGCAAGCGGGATACCCGAGCGGATATCTTCTCGCGTCGGTCGTGTATGGGTTGCTGTATCAATACATCGGCTGGCGCGGCATGTTCATGATCGGCATCGCGCCGGCGCTCTTGACATTCTTCATCCTGAAGAACGTGAAGGAGTCGCCGAGCTGGCGGCCAAAGAAAACCGCCGGCGGCGAAGCCTCCGGGACGTTGATCTCCTATGCGAAGCTCGCGCTCTATGCCGCGCTTCTATGGGTCGCCGCGCAATATTACGCCGACCAACCGGCGATCGCGGCCATCTGCCTCGCCGCCGTCTTCGCCTCCGCGATCTATTTCGCCGCGCGCGATCCGAGCCTCTGGGTCGAGTTCTTTGCCGCCGTCGGAATGCTGGTGATCGACTACTTCACGCTCGTCGATCCGCAGATTCCGCTCTCCTCGGCGGTGATCTACAACGTCGCCGCCGTTCTTGCCGGCGTCTTCTTGAAAGAGCATTGGCGCATCGGCATCTACGCCGTGCTCTTGATGACCGCGTTCAATTTTTTCAGCCACGGCACGCAGGATCTCTATCCGACCTTCCTGCAAGTGCAGCAGAAGTTCTCCACGAGCGTCGTCAGCACGATAGCGATTATCTACAACATCGGCGCGATCCTCGGCAGCCTCACCTTCGGCTCGCTGTCGGAGCGCATCGGGCGGCGCCGCGCCATCGTGATTGCCGCGGTCGTCTCGCTTCCCGTCGTGCCGCTATGGGCTTTCGGCACCTCGCCGATCTTCATCGCGGTAGCCGCCTTCCTGATGCAGTTCATGGTCCAGAGCGCCTGGGGCATCGTGCCGGTGCATCTGAACGAGCTCTCGCCGCCCCAAGTGCGCGGCACCTTCCCGGGCTTCACCTATCAGCTCGGCAATCTCTTGGCCTCGGTGAACGCCACGATCCAGTCGACCTATGCGGCCGAGCACGGAAACAATTATTCCTGGGCACTTGCGATGGTCGCGGTCGGGGCGGCGATTGCGATCGCGCTCCTGGTCGGCTTCGGCATCGAACGCAAAGGCGTGGAGATGCACACCGAGGACGAGGGCGCACCTTCAAGCCGCGCGGTCGGCGTGCTCACGCCGCAGCAGCAGGAGTAATCACGGCGCGTTCGAAAGGAGATCGCGATGCGGAGCATGCGAAAACTGGTAGTGACCGGCGTGGTCGTGGCTGCGGCAGGAGCGGCGTGGCACGCGCGTAGCGTCGCCCAGGTGAACGCGCCTACTGGCGCGGGCGTTGTCACGGTCTATGACCACACGAAACTGGACGCATCTTTTGCTAAGGCGCTCGCGAGCGGAGGCTCTTCGCAGGTCTGGAGCCACACCTCGAACTATGGAACGACCGACGTCAGCGTGCACAGCCGCGAGTCGACGAAGTCCGCATGTCCGCCGCAAGGGTGCAGTCACAAGGTCTATACGGCGGTCGTGATCGTGGTGAGCGGAGCAGCGACACTCGAGGTTGGCGGAACGACGAAGGCTGCGGCGGCCGACAAATTCGGAGGGGACCTCGTGCAAGGCGGCGCGTCGCACCGGATCAGCCAAGGCGATATCTTCATCATGCCGCCGGACACGCTTCACTGGTACAGGGACGTGACGGGGCCCTTCCGCTACATCGAGGTTCCGGTCCCGTAATTCGCCAGACGAGGCACACTGTCGTCAGAAGTCCGGCTTCGCCGCGATCGGGATTTCGGATTGGGTGTTGTTGAATTCACGCGGGTTCTCGGCGCAGATCAATTCCGTCCAGGGATCCACCGCCGGGCGATAGGTGATGGTCGCGGTCCAGGGCGTGGTGAAGACGCCTTCGTCCTCGACGGTGAAATGGAGCTGCAACACTTTTCCGCGATAGGCGCGGTCATAATCCCACGCGCCAGGAGCGTAGGAATTCTCTTTCGCGTTGCGGTCGATCGCGTCTTTGGCCGCGTCGTAATCGACGAGCCTGTAGCGCTCGATCACGTGCAGCTTGTCGGAAAAGGGCGTGCCGTACATGTCGAGCATGGCGAACGGCCCCTTCTTGATCGCGACTGTATCGATGACCAGCGTGTCGCCTTCATAGTGTCCGACGGAATCGCCGTACCAGGAGGGCGCCGGATGAGCGGGGTGCGTCGCGTTCATGCGCACGCGGCGCACTTCGTCGCCCTGGCGGTAGATGATTGTGGTCTGGTTCTTCTCCTGGAAGATCTGCACCAGGAAATCCCAGAACACATACGGCACTCCGCCGGGCCAGCATTGGCTGCTCGGTGTGGGATAGCCCTTGCCGGAAAGCGTGATGTCGCCGTGGCTCTTCACCACCTCGGCCGCTTGGGGTTTCAAGATCGGATTGGTGTAGTCGCCGACCAGCTGTTGGAAATTGGCGACGCCGTCAGGCCGGCGCGATCGGTTCCTCACCGGACCCGGCCCCGATTGCGGCGGCTCGAATCCGGTGAGAAATGGGTGCGACCAGACACCGGAGAAATCCGGAATGAAGGCGCTTTGCGTGCGGCTATTCGTTGGGCCGGCAGTCGGTGCCGATGTCTGTGCGAGCGCCGAGGTCGCAACCACAGCCGCTACTGTCACCAGAAGACGAAAGGCTCTCATGGCAAGCACTCCGTTCTTTGCCGACCCGCGGCGACCGAAACTTCCATCAGCTCACATGCACGCCCAGCAGGGCGACGAGAATAACGCTCGAAACGATCGCCCCGGCTCCGATCGCAAGCCGCGGCGCAAGATCGGCAAACCGTGCGGCGATACCGTGCTCCCGCAAAACCAGTCTCAGGCCGCAGCCCAAATGCGTGGCAATCGCGATCGGACCGAACCAGTAATGCGCGATCAGCCTTAAGTTCGACAGACCTGCGAGCATGCTGTGATCGTTGTTCGTCAGCCAGTTCCAATTGGTGTCCGTGCCGGCATATCGCGCGCCAAAAACGGCGGTCAGATGCGCGATGAAGTAAATGCCGACATAGACGCCGGACATGGTCTGGAGCCTGCCGAAAAAATCGCTTTCCCCGCGCAGCCGGCGTCGAACCAGCAATGTCCCGCTCGCGATTTGAAATCCGATGAGCGCCAGCAGCAGCGGTTCGAAAATCACAGCGCGATAGAACTGCCTCGCCTCTTTCATGAACTCGATATGCGCGGCTCCGCTCAATAGTCCCGCGGCGTGATTGGTGAGGTGCGGCGCGACGAACAGGATCAGAATGAGGGATGCCGAGATTCCGTGCGCAATAGCAAGCCGCCGGTAGTCTGTGGGCCCGATTCGCAGGGCGGGGTTTTTTTGCGCCTTCGGCTGAACGAAAACGAAGGCCGCAACGAGGGTCCAGAAAATCGGCCAAGCGATGATCGCGAGCTCGGGCGAATGCAGGAGATTTGCCACATTGCCGAAGCCGACGAACAGCGAGGGCGTGGCGAATGCGAGATGAGCGGTCGCGCGGCTGCGAAAACCGGTTTGCGCCCTAAGAGATGCAAACGCAGCGCCCATGACGCCAAGCGCTAGCAACAGCGATCCGGCAACTCCGAGCCAAAGCGCCAACCCGTCGGGTGATGCCGAACCGTGCCCGGCTACGAGCAGCCCGGATAGCAATTGCGAAAGAAACGGATAGGCGGCCGCGCACAGAGCAGGCGCGGTCCGCCATAGCCACACCGACGCGCCCGCGCCGCGTGTGTCGGGCCGGAAAAGTCGGGTCTCAGCGAGATTGCTCATCGTCTATTGCCTTGGGCTTGCCTCAGCTTACGGCCTCCTCGTCCCGCCGTCATCCCGATGAGCAAAGTCCGCTGGGGGGCAGCGCCACCCGTTGTGCGCGCAACCTGCGGAATTGCGCGCGGGCC
>DASQHF010000092.1:0-17513 GCA_035632215.1 Micropepsaceae bacterium
GCGCACGCGGGCCACCCAGGCAGGCGTAGAACTCAACCGCCAACGAATATGCTCGTCCTACAGATTAGGACGTGCCTAGCTCGCCCTACTCCGCGCCGGCGCGTTGGAGGGGATCGTCCTCCGCGCCCGAGATCGAGGTCGCGTTGTCGCGCGTTGCGGGATCGGGACCGCGGCCCTCCTTGAAGGCCAAATCTTCCATGCGCGCGCCGCGAAGCAGGCCGGGGAGCGCGTAGTTTCCTTCCACGCAGCGCGGCTCGTAGTAGATCCGGTTCTGCTCGTCGCTCTCTTTGGTGAATTCCTGTTTCACCGTCCAGGGCTTTGTCCACACGGTCGGATCGTCGATCGTTGCCTGATATTCGAGGCTTGTCGGGCCAGTGCGCGTCCAGCGCTCGACGAGATGCAGATTCTCGCGCGAGCCCTGGTAATCCGTTTTCGCGCTGAAGTTGGTCACGTCGATAACGAGTGTGGCCCCTTCCCAGTGGCCTCTGCTGTCTCCGTACCACTGGCGGATGGTCGCGGGTAGATGCGGGCTCCCGTTCATGACGATATTGCGCTGCCAGCCCTGCCCCTGGCCAACGTCATAGAAGATCGCGACCCCGCCCGGCGTCTGCACGATGCGGCGGAAGGCGTTGCCGCCGAACTGCGGCAGCCCGATGGTGAGACAGCGATCGGCAAGCGTCCCGTCTTCCGGACCGTCGTGCCGATTCATTCGCGCGGTGTTGTAGCGCGGCGGCGGCTCTGCGCGCCGTGGGGACGGTTTGGGATCGTATTTCCCGCCGGCGCAAGTCGGATATTTGGTCTTGCAGGTCACGGTCGATTGCAGCAGGGCAAGACGATATTCGCGCTCGGCTGCCGCCCTCTCCCGCGCCTCGGGCGTGAGGGCCGGAATGCGGCCATCCTTGGGATCGACGATGAGGGACGTGCGCGTACCCGTGTGTTTCCGCGAGATGAAAAGGTCGTTGTAGGAGCCGGTGACGTCGAGCTCGGTGCCGCGCTCAGCCCTCTTGTCCTTGCCCGAAATCGCCGAGCGCTGCGCATCCAATTCGGCCCGCTGCTCGGACGTGAAGAATTCCTGGTTCGCGTATTTCGCAGGCCGCTGGAGCGGCGTGTCGTTCTCGTCGGTCCAAAGCCCTTGCAGGTCGGGCTCGCCCCAGGACGTTTTCAGCACCGGTTTGTCGGACGCGGCCGGAGCGGCCCTGCCGACGACCGATGCTGCAATCACGCCGCTCACCGCGACCGTAATCACCGAGACCAACAATTTCTCGCGCATTATGGCCTCCCGTGACTCTGCGACTGCGTTGACCCCACCCGCTCGCGGCTAGCGCCGCTCGCGCCTCCCCTTTTCAGGGGGAGGCGATACGAGCGTGAAACCACTACTTCTTCACGAACCTCCGGAAGTTCATGGCGCCGGTGTAGCCGGCATAGACGTTGCCGGAGTCATCCGCGGCCGTGCTTTCGAGCGAGCCCAGATCCTTGTTCTCCGGGATATAGGTCGTGACCTTGCCGTCCTTGGCGCTGCCGATGCGGATGCCCTGCTTGAAGCCCGGATTGATCTTCTCGTCGGACTGCGAATCCGCAACGTAGAGGACGTCGTTCTTGTCGATATAGATGCCGCTCGGCCGTCCGAACTGCCGCCACTCGGCCAGGAACTTGCCGTCCGGATCGAAGATCTGGATGCGGTTGTTGCTGCGGTCGGCGACGAAGACCCGCCCTTGGCTATCCATCGCGATGCTGTGGGGCGTGTCGAACTCGCTGGGCCCTTTCCCGGCTTTGCCCCACGCCTTGATGAATTTCCCGTCCTTCGAGAACTTCACGACGCGCGCATTGGTGTCGCCGCCATGGCCGTCGGCGACAAAGATGTCGCCATTGGGCGCGACGAGCACGTCGGAAGGCGAGTTGAAATGCGTCTCGTCATTGCCCGCAACGCCGGGCGTGCCGAGCGTCATCAGCACCTTCCCCTCCGGTGAAAGCTTCAACACGGTGTTGCCCTTCCCCGGCGTGTTGCCCTTGGGCGGCGTGCCGCGTCCGTCGGTCACCCAGAGGTTTCCGTCGCGGTCGATGAAGAGGCCATGCGGGAAGTTGAACATCTTGGCGCCGAAGCTCGCGACCAGCGTGCCTGAGGCGTCGTACTTGTTGATGGGATTGATGTTTGAGCCTTCGCAGGTGTTGCCGCCGCAGCGGTCGAACACCCACACGCTCTTGCCGTCCTTGTCGGGATGGATACCGATGGTCGAGCCGAAATTCCGGCCCATCGGGTGTTTCGCCCAGCCGTCGTCGAGACGATAGGAATTGGGCGCGGAATTGGGATCGCTCTGCGCGAAGCTGGCCGCAGGCAACGCAATTGCCGCCGCCAAAAGAACGGACCTGAACGTCGATCTCTGCATGGTTTCCTCCCTGATCTCGCGGACGTGCGAGTTGGCTTTGAGATTATCGCGGAACGGAAGGGCCGTACAGGAAAGCGGGCGCCCTGGACCTGAGGCCGGGCGTTCCGACGAGCTCGCAACCATCTGAGGAAAAAGGATTTCTGTGGTCCTTGATCCTGCGCAAAGAGATTTGGCATACCAAGGCGTAGGAGATCATCCACGCCGATGGGGAAAAGGCCTTCCAGATGATCTTCGAATCCCGATGGTAGCGAATCTCGCCTTGGGCGGCGTTCTCATTGCGAGCACGGTCTTCATCCATACCGCCGGCCTGGTTCTGCTCGCCGACTGGATGGCCGCGGTCGTTCGCTGGTTCAAGCTGCACAAGCACCGGCCGGGGCAGACCTTCGCGCTGATGACAACGGTGCTCGGGCTGTTCTTTCTCCACACGCTCGAGATCTGGCTGTGGGCCGCGGTCTATGCCGCCATCGGCGTGATAGGAGATTTCGAAACGGCACTCTATTTCTCGACCGAGAGCTTCTCGACCGTTGGTTATGGCGACGTGACGCCCGATCCTCAATGGCGGCTGTTCGCCGCATTGGAGTCGATCAACGGATTCATCCTGATCGGCTGGTCGATCGCGTACTTGATCGCCGCCTCAACCCGCCATGGCCCGTTCCGGAGTGGAGAGCATTTTTAGCGCAGGCGCTTAGGTCGGCCAGGGTTTGGCGGGCGGGAAGGATGTCGCCGTGAAGCCGATCTCGGTGATCGCCTTCATGCTGCGCGCGCCGTAGCGGAAGGGAACGACGAGACGCAAGGGCGCGCCGTTCTGTGGTGGGATCGGCTGGTCGTTCATCAGCCAGGCGAGCATCACTTGGGGATGGCTGAGCGTCTTCATGTCCTCGTCGAGGAAATAGGCGTCCGAGCCGACGAAGCGCACGTAGTTCGCGAAGGATTGCGCGCCCACCGATTGCGCGAAGTCGGAAAACTTCACGCCCGTCCATTTGACGATGCCGTGGGGTTTGGGCGCGCCGCACTGGAGCATGGTGATCATGGAGGAGCGCGGCAGCTTTTCGAGATCGGAGAATGTCAGCGTGCCGGACAGCTTCGCCGCGCCGCGCGAGTCGATCTTGACCTTCAGCTTGCGATAATCGAACTCGATGTCCGGTGTCTGGTTCTTGGTCTTCCACAGCACGCCGTCGATGGGCCCGACCTCGGCCTGTGTGTATTCGACCGCCGAGCCATCGGGCTTCAACGGCAGGGTCGCGATATTGCGCAACGGCGTGTCGACGAGCTTGTCGGGCTGCCCGGTGTTTTGGGCGCGGCTTGCGGATGGCGTAATAGCGGCAAGCGACAAGGCGGCAAGAGCGGTCGCGGACTGCATCGTCTCGCGGCGAGACATTTCCATATGCGCCTCCAGTGCTGGGTTATGAATCCCGTAAAAATCGCTTCAGAAGCTTATTCCTTTCGTTCGCCACCTACCAGAGCGCGGCTTCAGCCGGCCGGAACGGTCACGGTGAAGGAGAAGAAGGCGTCGTCCCCTTTCTGGGTTTTGAATTCGCGGCTTCGCACCGTGTAGCTCGCGTAGAAGCTGAAATATCGCGACAGGACTGCGGCGCCGACGACAAGATCGCCGACGAGCGGCTTTTTCTCCACATTGGCGCTGTGCTGGAAGGAATTTCCATCGAGGAAGATGTTGCGGACGACCGCCCGTCCTTCAAATCCTACATAGCCGTACCAGGCGAACGGCTTGACCCGTTCGTATGCGACGAAGTCCGAGCCGGAGAGCGCCGGCGGGATGCGCGGCGCGCCCCAATCGGCGTGAAGCCGCTGGCCGAAACGGAGGGTCGCGCCTGCCGCCGCGTACGTGAAGACGTTGCCGAACGAGACGTTCGCCTCGGGCAGCACTTCGGCTTCGAATGGACCAACGGTCCCCCAGCGCCGCCAAATGCGCTGTTCGGAGAGCTCCACGCCCGGTTCGTCCTTGATCTGAGAATGCCAGCCTTCCGGCGGCACGCCGCCGAACCAGTGCAGGGCGTGCCACCATCTTTGCACCGCGTCCGCGCCGGAACCGGGACCGACCCAACCGATGTTCACCTCGGCACGATCGAGCACGTTTTCCGTTTCCCGGTAAAGCCGTGCGCCGACATACACCCAACCGCCATAAGGCCGGTCCTTGGGATCAGGCGGATTGAGCGAGAGGTCCTCCGGCGTGAACATGTTCTGACCGGCAAAGCCTCCAAACCGATATGTTTTCTCCGGATCGGGATTCTCGATCATCAAATGATCTGCAAGATAACGGCACGCCGCACAGTCGGGATCCGAATTCGACGTCGCCGAAACATACATGCCGTTCGTATAGTGGCGGTCTGCAATGTGGAAAAACGAGTCGTTTTCGATCATCAGGTTGACCGTCCACGGCTCATCCTCCGCTGCGGCGGGAACAGGCGCGAGAGCGACGGTCACCGACAGCCAGATCAAGCGTTTATGCCTATGCAACTGCGCCGCTCCCCGTTTTGACGCCGTTGAAGGATTGCACTCTAAACGATCATTCTCTAAGGCAGCTCTTCTCATGTCGTTTCCGGAGGCGCAAGCGCGCAGTTTCGCTTAATGCAACCCATCCTTTCCGTCTCCAATCTCTCCAAGACCTACGCCTCGGGATTCAGAGCGCTGAAGTGCGTCAATCTCGAGATCGAGAAGGGCGAAATCTTCGCGCTTTTGGGACCAAACGGTGCAGGCAAGACGACCCTCATCAGCATCATTTGCGGCATCGTCAACGCTAGCGAGGGGAACGTCACGGTCGCAGGCTTCGACATCCAAAAGGACTACCGCGCGGCCCGTTCGCTGATCGGCCTCGTGCCGCAGGAATTGACAACGGAGATGTTCGAAACCGTCTGGGCGACGGTCAGTTTCAGCCGCGGACTTTTCGGCAGACCCACGAATCCGGACTATGTCGGCAAAGTGCTGAAGGACCTTTCCCTCTATGATCGGAAGGACAGCCGCATCCGCACGCTCTCGGGCGGCATGAAGCGCCGGGTGCTGATCGCGAAGGCCCTCGCCCACGAGCCGCAGCTCCTCTTCCTCGACGAGCCAACGGCCGGCGTCGACGTCGAGCTGCGCCAGCACATGTGGGAGACGGTGCGGGCGTTGAGAGATTCCGGGGTCACCATCATCCTGACCACGCATTACATCAATGAGGCCGAGGAGATGGCCGACCGCGTGGGCGTCATCAACAATGGCGAGCTGATCCTGGTCGAGGACAAGATCGAGCTCATGCGAAAGCTCGGGAAGAAGCAACTGACGCTTCATCTCCAGCAAAAGCTCGACGCTATCCCTCCGCCGCTCGCCGCGTATCAGCTTCACGTGAGCGACACCGGCACGGAGCTCGTCTACACCTACGATACCCATGCCGAGCGCACGGGGATAACTTCGTTGTTGAAGGAGCTCGGCGATGCAGGGATCCGTTTCAAGGATCTAGAGACGAAGGAAAGCTCGCTCGAGGACATTTTCGTCGATCTGGTGAAGAGGCCGAAATGAATCTTCGCGCGGTCTGGGCGATCTACAAATTCGAGATGGCACGCGCGGGGCGGACACTCGCGCAGAGCATCGTCTCGCCGGTGCTCTCCACGTCGCTCTATTTCATCGTCTTCGGCGCGGCGATCGGAGGACGCATCCGGGAGATCGAAGGCGTGAGCTATGGTGCGTTCATCGTGCCCGGGCTCATCATGCTGTCCTTGCTTACGCAAAGCATCGCCAATGCCTCGTTCGGGATCTATTTCCCGCGTTTCACCGGAACGATCTTCGAGATCCTTTCGGCGCCGGTCTCGGCGCTCGAGATCGTGCTCGGCTATGTCGGCGCCGCGGCGAGCAAATCGATCATCTTGGGCGCGATCATCCTCGCGACCGCGGGCCTGTTCGTGCCGCTGCACATCGCGCACCCGGTGTGGACGTTCGCCTTCCTGATCCTGACTGGCGTTACCTTCAGCCTATTCGGATTCATCTTGGGCTTATGGGCGGACGGGTTCGAGAAGCTTCAGATCGTACCGCTCCTCGTCATCACGCCACTGACGTTCTTGGGCGGCAGCTTCTATTCCATCAGCATGCTGCCGCCGTTCTGGCAGAAGGTGACGCTGGCGAACCCCGTGGTCTATCTCGTCAGCGGCTTCCGCTGGAGCTTCTATGAGATCGCCGACGTCAGCGTCGGCATTAGTCTCGCGATGATTACCGTGTTCCTTGTCGCGTGCTTGAGCGTGATCGCGTGGATCTTCAAGACGGGCTACCGGCTGAAGACTTGAAGCGCGCCGATCCCCTCTCGCTACCGCGCGAGCAACACAGGTTGCGTTTGATCGCTTTCTCTCAAGCCCAAAAGCGGCACCAGAACGAAGTTTACCGCCGTGAATCCCGCGGCGACGAGAAGGAGCGGATAGAGCTCGTTCCGAAAGGCATGCTCGTACAGGAACGCGCCGACATTGTCGGCCAGCGTCCCTGCCGCGTTGGTGATCGACATCATCGCGGCGAAGGTGAACCCTTCTGATCCCTTCGGGCAGTAGTCCGCAGCGAGCCCGAGCGTGGCGACTGTTGCCAGCATTTGGGAGCCGCCATAGGCAAGCTTCGCCATGCCTGCCGTTAGCGGTCCTGAAACGAAGAGAAACAAGAACATCGCGAGCACGCCGGTGAAGATGCTCCAGTTCAACAGCGTCTTGATCGAGGCGTGGCGGAAATGGGCCGCGTAAAGGAGAGCAGCAAGAATCCAGCCGACATTCTCCAACGAATTGAGGATGCCGATGAAAGCTTGCGAGAACTTCAAGTTGTCGGTCATGTAGAAATAGAGCGGCGTGTCGATACCCGGACTGAAGTAATAGAAGGCGAGAAAGAGCGCGATCACCCAGATCTGACGCGAGCCGAGCGAGTTGCCAAGAGCCGCGAAGCTCTCGCGCACGCCCTTCCACGAGATGGCGCTTTTCTCCTCCTTGATGATCATCCATGTGCTGAGCGCAACCAGGATGGGCGGCAGACCGGCAATCGCAGCAGCCGCGTGGACAGCCGAAGCCGGCGACAGCCATTCGATCAGATAGCCGCCCAAGATCGAGGCCACCAGTTGGGCGAGATTGAACCAGAGCCATTCCTGGTTGACGAATATGGCGCTCAGTCCGAACCTCTGTCCGCTTTCGACCAGAATGGCTCCCGCGAGCGTGCTCGCGATCGCCATGCCATAGGCGGTTAGCAAGAGAAGGAACACGAGCTGAGAGGGCGCGTCCGCGATGACGGCGGCGAAATAGGCGACCGCGGCTGCGGCGTTGGCCGCGATCAGATAGGTCTTTCGGCGGTAGCCGAAGAGAGGAACAAAGTCCGAGACGATTCCGTAGACGGGCTTGATGATCCAAGGGAGATTCAGCACCGCGAGAAACGCTGCGATCTCGACCGGCGTCCATTGGAAGACTTGCTTGAGATAATAGTTGAGCGGCTGAGAGATGAGGCTGTCTGTCTGACCGATGCCCTCGACCAAATAAACGAGCGCGAAAAACGCCATCAGGCGCTTGATGCTGGACCGCTCCTCGGGCGCCTGGAGCGGAGCAGCGAAGGGAACCTCTGCCATCTCGCCGGTAGATTGGATGTCCTAGCCAATCTACAGGCGGGCGCCCGCTTTCGCTACCGGGAGGTCAGTAGCGCCGGTAATAGCCGTCGTAGTCGCGGTCGCGATAGCCGTAATAGCCGCCGTAATAGGGCGAACGGTAGCCGTAATAGCCGCCGCCGTAGCCGCGACCGCCGTAATAGCCGCCGCCGTAATAGCCGTACGGATACACGCAGCCGGAGAGCAGCGTGGCGGCGGCGACCGCAATGGTGGCAAGAGCAAGCTTCATGTCCGACTCCTAGGTTCGAATACGACCCACAGACCCTTAGGTGGAAGTGTCTTGCCCGCTCCCTGAACCAGAGATGAACATAGGCTTAGGTGGCGGAAAGTGATCGGTGGAGTTCCGGCTTTCAGATATGTAATGCGCGAAAAAAATGGGGCGCACATGGAACCTCAACCCCTCGACGGAATCCGAGCCTGCGTTTTCGACGCTTACGGCACGCTGTTCGACTACGCTTCGGCCGCAGCGCGTTGCCGCGACCAATTGGGCGACAAGCTCGAGCCGTTGACCCGGCTCTGGCGCGACAAGCAGCTGCAATACACCTGGCTGCGCGCGGCACAGGCGCGGCACGCCGATTTCTGGCAAGTCACGGGTGACGCGCTCGACTTCACTCTGGAGACTCTCGGCATTGCCGATGAGACGCTTCGCCGGCGGCTGATGGACCTCTATCTGTCTCTCGAGACTTTTCCGGAAGTCGAGGGCGTGCTGCGCCAATTGAAGCAAGCGGGTATGCGCACAGCGATTCTCTCGAACGGCAATCCGGCGATGCTAAAGAGCGTCGTCGCCGCGAACCGATTGGAGAGCCTGTTGGATGCAGTTCTGTCGGTCGAGGAAGCCGGCGTCTTCAAGCCGCATCCGAAAGTCTATCAGCTTGCCGTCGACCGGCTCGGCGTGCCCGCGGATGCGATCGCATTCCAATCCTCCAATGCCTGGGACATCCATGCCGCGTCCGCCTTCGGCATGCGCACCGTATGGTGCAACCGCTACGGCCAGAAGATGGAGCGTTTGCCCGGAAAGCCCGATCGTATCGTCTCCTCGCTCGCATCGTTGCCGGCTCTGGTCGGCGTCTAGTACGATATGTCCGCAAGGAGATCGGCCATGAACGAAGAGCTCGAAGGACAAGTCTGCAGCGTCGACGGTTGCGTGCCCGCCGATGTACCCGCTGCCGCGGCGGTAAATGCTGCGCCGCTCGAGGAGCTCAACATCGTTTCCGATGTCATCTGCCCGTGGTGCTATGTCGGCAAGCGGCGGCTCGAAAAGGCGCTTGGGATACTCGGGCAACCGCGCCTGCGCATCACCTGGCGTCCCTTCGAGCTCAATCCGCAGATGCCGAAGGAAGGCATGGATCGGGCCGCCTACCGAATGCGCAAATTCGGCTCTTTGGAACGCTCGCAAACGATGGATGCGCAGCTTACGGCCGTTGCCGCTGCGGAAGGCTTGACCTTCCGTTACGACCTCATCCATCGCACGCCCAACACCTTCGACGCCCATCGGCTGATCTGGCTGGGCGCGAGGCGCGGGATCCAGGACGCAGTCGCCGAGACTCTCTTCCGCGGCTACTTCGGTGAAGGCCGCGATGTGGGCGATCGCAATGTGCTCGCCGATCTCGCGCAAGAAGCCGGGATCGAACGCAGCGAAGCGCTCGATTTCCTTTCGAGCGAACAAGGTGCGGCCGAAGTGAAAGCCGAAGAGCTTGTCGCCACCGGTGCCGGCATTTCCGGCGTGCCGAGCTTCATCTTGAAGGGCCGGCTCCTCTTCTCGGGCGCGCAGCCGAGCGACGCCATCGCACGCGTGCTGTCGCAAATGCTTAGCGCGCCGGCAACGGCATAGAGGAATGTCCAAGGTTCTGGACATCACCATCACGCCGCTTTCGCCGGCATTGGGTGCAGAGATCGCAGGCGTCGATCTGGCACGACCGTTGTCCGGCGCCGCAGTCGAGGCAATCAAAGACGCCTGGGGCAAGCACCTGGTGCTCGTCTTTCGCGGCCAGAAGATTACCCAGGAGCAGCAGCTCCGCTTCGCCTCCTATTTCGGCGAGCTTGGCAGCCGCAAGAAAGCGCCCGAGCCCTTGCGTTCGCGCGCGGAAGGAGTCGAGCAGACGCACGAGAAGGTGTTGCTCGTTACCAACATCAGGATAGAAGGCGAGCCGATCGGCGCTTTCGGGGATGGCGAATTCTGGTTCCACATCGATTCCGGCTACGCCGCGCGCCCCTACAGGTACACTTTCCTTTACGCACTCGAGCTTCCCTCAGTTGGGGGCAACACGCTGTTCTCGAACATGTACAAGGCCTATGACGCCGTGCCGAGTGCGCTGAAAGAGAAGCTCAAGGGCAGACGAGCGCTACATATCCACGAATACAATCGCTCGAAACAGGCAAGCCTCGCGAGGGACATCAGCGGCGTCCCGCACCATTCGCATCCGATCTTCATCACGCATCCCGACACAGGGAAAAAATCGCTGTTCGTCGACCGGCTGATGACGGTGAGAATAGAAGGTATGAGCGAGACGGAAAGTGCCGCGATCCTGAGCGAGCTCTACGAGATCGGCGAGCGGCGCGAATTCATCTACGAGCATGTCTGGGAAATGGACGATTTCGTGATGTGGGACAATCGCTGCACCATCCACGCACGGACGGACTTCCCGAAAGACGAACCGCGCCTTCTCCGGCGCTGCACCGTCGAAGGCGACAGCTTAAGCGAATGAACCTGAGGCGCTCGCCGTTATGCGGCGCGGCCAACGCGCTGCGCGAGCTCCTTGGCGATCAGGCTCGGCGAGAAAAACGAGAACCGGAAAGGCGCGCAGAACGACACCTCCGCTCCGAAAGAGCTCGGTTTTCTCAACGAGAGCGTCACGCGCGGCGGATTGACGAACTGCGTGAAATCGACACGCACGATGTCGCGCAAATCGACGCGCTCCTCTTTTCGCCCGTTCTTGATGATGAGGGCTTCCTTGTCGTCGAAGACTTCGTCCACGAGATCGAAGACGAGCTTCTCCATGATGACATAGCCGATGAGTGCGATGGATGCGGGCACGATCAGAAAGGGGAGCGGCGGCCAGCTCTTGGCCGTCCAGCTCGCAGCCATCACGATGCCGACGACGAGCGCCAGCACTCCGAACCAGACGGCCGGAAAGACGCGCTTGTACACATAGGTCAGCTTCGAAGAAATCCGCCGCATGGAAAGCCCCACGCTTCACCAAGCACCACGCTACGCGGGCGAGGTAAAGGAAAGCACGACGGGTGGAGGCGTAATTTTAGAGAAACGCCCCAAGTTCCCGCGGAAAGTCACCGATCCGCGGCCTCAAGCCTCACAATTGTCACAATCGGCGCAGGAAATTCGTGCCCTTCATCGGCTGGAAACCGGAACCTTAAGCCCAAGCTTCCGTTTTCTGAGGGGCCTTCATTCGAAGGAGAGCGGATATGAATATGAAGAGGATGGCATTGGCAATTTTTGCGACGGTCCTGCTTGCTGGCTGTGGAACGACTCAGGGCGATCGCGGTCTCTCGGGCGCTGGCATCGGCGCAGGGATCGGCATTCTCGGCGGACCGCCCGGCATCGTGATCGGCGCGGCGGCCGGCGCTGCTACGGGAATGCTCACCAGGCCGCAGCAGATCAATCTCGGCCGCCCGGTGTGGCGCGCCTGACATAACCTCGCCGTACTGGCCGGCCTGCCCTGATCGACAATCACTGGAGGTGAGAAAAGCGCGCGGAGCCCGCCCGCGCGCTCTTCTTTTTCAGTGCAGCGTCTCTTGGAAAAATTCCACGAGGTGATGCCAGGCGTGCTCGGCCTGGTGCTCGTGATAGACGTTGTGATCTTTCACGCACCAGCCATGGCGCGCGCCCGCGAAAGTCTCGCCCTCATAGCGCACACCCGCTGCGTCGAGCGCCGATTTCAGCTTCTCCACCGCCTCGGGCGGCATGGTGCGATCCTCGATCGCGAAGCCGAAATACATCTGCGCCTTGATCTTTGGCGCCAGCATGTGCGGCGATTGCGGATCATCGGAAGCAAGCTGGCTGCCATGGAAGGAAGCAACGCCCGCTACCTTGTCGGGCTCGGCTGCGGCAGTGCGCATCGCCATGCCGCCGCCCATGCAGTAGCCGACCGTGCCAATCTTGCCGTTAACCTGCTTCTGCGCGCCCAAGAACGCGACATAAGCCTGCGCGTCGCGGGCAATGCCGGCCGGCGTAACCGAAGGCCTCACCTCGCCCATGCGCGCCGTCGTCTTCTCGTCGCCGAACTTGAAGTTCTCGTACACCGGCACATGTGCGACCCGGTAAAACGGATTGGGCACCAGCACGGCGAAGCCTTCGGATGCCAGGCGCTTCGCCATGTCGCGGAACACGGGACGTAGCCCGCCGACATCGGGATACATGATCACGCCCGGCCAGGCGCCCCTCTCGTCGGGATAGAAGAGCTCGGCGTCGGCAACACCGTCGGCAGTCTTAATCTCGACCTGCTTCTCGATCATGGTTGTCTCCAGTGGGGTCAGACACCGACCCCGCTATCGGTAGTCTAGTTTCCACCGTCCGAGGGGTTGGTGTCTGACCCCAAAATTATTCGCGTGCGCCCGGATTGCGCGCAGGCCGCGCCATGCATCGCGCAAGCCAAGCAGTCACGTTCTTCGCGTAAGAGATGTCGACCTTCGCCCACTGCGTCATTCCAACGACCGTCGAGACGTTGAGGTCCGCGACGCTGAACTTCTTGCCGACGAGCCATTCGCGGCCAGCGAGCGAATCGTCGAGCACCTTTAGGACCGGCGGCAGCTTCTCGGCAGTCGCCTTCGCGCCATCGGCGTCCTTGCTGTAGCCGAGCTGGACCATGAGAGACGGGAGCACCAAAGGCTCGACCTCGGTCGCTGCCCACATCGTCCATTGGAGCGTGCGGCCTTCGTCCTCGATATTGGTCGGATAAAGCTCGCCCGTGCCGTATTTCTTCGCGAGATAGAGGTTGATCGCAAGCGACTCGAACAGCTTCAGCTCGCCGTCACAAAAGCCCGGCACCTTGCCGTTCGGATTGATCGCCAGGAAATCGGGCGCCTTGATCTTGTCCCAAGGAACGTCGACATGCTCGAAAGGCACGCCAAGCTCTTTCGCGCACCACATCACGCGCGAAGCGCGAGACATCGGACTACCATAAATCTTGATGCTCATGCTGCTCTCCTCTTCATCGCCCAGTCGCTTAAGGCAAGAGAAGCGCACAGGTTTTGTCAAGTGAGGCAAGATGTTACGGCGCGATGACGGAGCTAGGCTGAAGTCGAGGCCGCCTGCGCCTTGCGCGAAAAATGCGCGCGTTCACTAGAGCGATAAACGTTGCTCGGCCAGTGGAGCCCGCGTTCAATCGCGAGGGCGACCGTGACACATTCGGTAGGGAGAACGTGGGACCGCGAATTCAGCAGTGCTCACCGAGGTGTCGATCTTCGAACAAGATGAAGAGGCGCCGTGCGGACGTGAAGGTTGCGCGACGGTAATCCTCGTGCTAATTCCCCGCCGCCCGCGGATGAGTCGCTTGGTCGCGGGTTTTGTACAGCAAAATCAATGGCTTGGTCATCGTTCGCGAGTCTCGCGAGCGTCATCTTAAGTAGGGAAAAGTGGCCTCAGGAGACAGCCAAATCGCGGGCTTGGCTTTGCGCTATGCCACAGCTGTGTTCGAACTCGCGGCGGAAGAGCGCAGCATCGACACTCTGGCCGCCGATCTCGCACAGCTAAAATCGTTCTTAAAGGAAAGTGCCGAGCTCGCGCGCCTCGTGCGCTCGCCGCTGTTTTCGCGCGAGGATCAGGCCAAAGGCATGGAAGGCGTGCTCACGAAGGCAGGCGCTTCGGCCCTCACCCGCAAGCTCGTGCTGCTCCTGGCCGAGAAGCGGCGCTTGTTCGCGCTCGCCGACGTCATCCGCGCCTTCGAGCAGATCCTTGCTAAACATAAGGGCGAGGTCGCGGCCGAGGTCACCTCCGCGCGTGCGCTCTCGCCCGAGGAAGCCGCGGAACTGAAACGCGTCTTGAAAGACAAGCTCGGGCGCGAACCCAAACTCGAACTTCACGTCGATCCGGCTCTTCTGGGCGGTCTCAAGCTTAAGGTCGGCTCGCGCATGATCGATTCTTCGCTGCGCAGCAAGCTCGACGGCTTGCGCGCGGCCATGAAAGGGAACTGAACCATGGACATCCAACCCTCCGAGATTTCAGCCATCCTGAAGCGCGAGATCCGCAATTTCGACGCCGAAGCCGAAGTCACGGAAGTGGGCCAGGTGCTCTCGGTCGGCGACGGCATCGCGCGCGTCTACGGTCTCGATCAGGTGAAGGCCGGCGAGATGGTCGAGTTCCCGGGCGGCATCAAGGGCATGGCGCTGAATCTGGAGACCGACAATGTGGGCGTGGTGATCTTCGGCGAAGACCGCTCGATCAAGGAAGGCGACACGGTCAAGCGCACCGGCGCGATCGTGGACTTTCCTGTCGGCAAGGCACTGCTCGGCCGCGTGGTCGACCCCTTGGGTCAGCCCCTCGACGGCAAGGGCGCAATCGCGGGCGCGGCCGAGCGCCGGCGCGTCGACGTGAAGGCGCCTGGCATCATCCCCCGCAAATCCGTGAACGAGCCGATGCAGACGGGCTTGAAAGCCATCGACAGTCTCATTCCCATCGGCCGCGGTCAGCGCGAGCTCATCATCGGCGACCGCCAGACCGGAAAGACCGCGGTCGCAATCGACACCATCATCAATCAGCGCGAGATTAACAAATCGGACGACGAGAAGATCAAGCTCTATTGCATCTACGTCGCGGTCGGACAGAAGCGCTCGACGGTGGCGCAGATCGTAAAGACGCTCGAGGACTCGGGCGCATTGGAATACACGACCGTCGTCGCCGCGACCGCATCGGACCCTGCGCCGCTGCAATATCTGGCGCCATTCTCGGGCTGCACACTCGGCGAATGGTTCCGTGACAACGGCATGCATGCCCTCATCATCTACGATGACTTGTCCAAGCAAGCCGTTGCCTATCGCCAGATGTCGCTACTTCTCCGCCGTCCGCCGGGACGGGAGGCCTATCCCGGCGATGTGTTTTATCTCCACTCGCGGCTGCTTGAGCGCGCGGCGAAGCTGAACGACGCGAATAAGGGCGGTTCCTTGACCGCGCTTCCCGTGATCGAGACGCAAGCGAACGACGTTTCGGCCTACATTCCGACGAACGTGATCTCGATTACCGACGGCCAGATCTTCCTCGAAACCGATCTCTTCTATCAGGGCATCCGGCCGGCGGTGAACGTCGGCATCTCCGTCTCGCGTGTGGGCTCGGCGGCGCAGATCAAGGCGATGAAGCAGGTCGCAGGCTCGATCAAGCTCGAGCTCGCGCAATACCGCGAGATGGCCGCCTTCGCGCAGTTCGGCTCCGACCTCGATGCGGCGACGCAGAGGCTCCTGAACCGCGGCTCGCGCTTGACCGAGCTCTTGAAGCAGCCGCAATACCAGCCGATGCCGGTCGAAGAACAGGTCGTCGCGATCTACACCGGTGTGAAGGGCTTTCTCGACAAGCTGCCGGTGAACGCAGTCCGCCGCTTCGAGAGCGAATTCCTACGGCTGATGCGCAGCAAGCATAAGGACGTGCTCGATGCGATCCGTACCTCGAAGCAGCTTAACGCGGAGATCGAAGGCAAGCTTCAGAGCATCCTGAACGAGTTCTCGAAGAGCTTTGCCTGATGCCGAGCTTAAAGGCCTTCCGCAACCGCATCGCGAGCGTGAAAGCCACGCGCAAGATCACGCGCGCGATGCAGATGGTCGCGGCCTCGAAGCTGAAACGCGCGCAAGATGCGGCACAAGCGGCACGTCCCTATGCCGAGAAGATGGCCGCGGTCATTTCCTCGCTCGCGGGCTCGATGGCGGACAATCCCGGTGCGCCGAAATTGCTAACCGGCACGGGCAAGGAGAACGTCCATCTCGTCATCGTCGCGACCGCCGATCGCGGCCTCTGCGGCGGGTTCAACACCAACATCGTGCGCCGCGCCCGCGCGGTCATCGACGGCGTGCTTCGTGACGGCGGCCAAGTGAAAATCCTCTGCGTTGGCAGGAAAGGGCGCGATCAGCTGCGCCGCCTCTACAATCAACATATCCTCGACACGATCGAGATGACGGGCGTGAAAAGGCTTGCCTTCAGGGACGCCGCTGCGATCGGCCGGCGCGTGCTCGACCTCTATGACGCAGGCGAGTTCGATGTCGCCACGATCTGCTATGCCCGCTTCAAGTCCGTGATCTCGCAGGAGCCGACTGCGCAACGGCTCATTCCGGCGCCGGTGGACGCGGCAGTGGACAAGGGGAAGCACGGCGGAGGCGCGGTCTACGATTATGAGCCCGACGAAGCAGCGATTTTGGCCGAGCTCCTGCCGCGGAACCTGTCGGTCCAGATTTTCCGCGCTCTTCTCGAGAACGCCGCCTCGGAACAAGGCGCGCGCATGAGCGCGATGGATGCCGCGACGCGGAACGCGGGCGACGTTATTGATCGCCTGACCCTGCAATACAACCGTTCGCGCCAAGCCATGATCACCAAGGAACTCATTGAAATCATCTCCGGCGCGGAAGCGCTTTAGGAGAGTTTGAGGAAAACCACCATGAATGCTCCAGCCAAGACCGCCAGCAACAAGATCGGCCGCGTCGCGCAAGTGATGGGCGCGGTTGTCGACGTTCATTTCGATGGACCGCTGCCCGAGATCCTGAACGCACTAGAACCCGACAACAACGGCAACCGGCTGGTGCTGGAAGTGGCGCAGCATTTAGGCGAGTCGACCGTGCGCACGGTGGCCATGGACTCGACCGAGGGTCTCGTGCGCGGCAACGAAGTCTTCGACAGCGGACAGGCGATCGCGGTTCCCGTTGGCGATGGAACGCTTGGGCGCATCATGAACGTGATCGGCGAGCCGGTGGACGAAGCCGGTCCGATCAAGGCCACAGGAAAGCGCGCCATCCATCAGCAGGCGCCGGCTTTCGTCGAGCAATCGACGGAAGCGCAGATCCTCGTCACCGGCATCAAGGTCATCGACCTGCTCGCGCCCTACGCCAAAGGCGGCAAGATCGGTCTCTTCGGTGGCGCAGGCGTGGGCAAGACCGTGATCATCCAGGAGCTGATCAACAACGTCGCCAAGAAGCACGGCGGCTATTCGGTGTTCGCGGGCGTGGGCGAGCGCACGCGCGAGGGCAACGATCTCTATCACGAGATGATCGAGTCGGGCGTGAACAAGGACCCGAAGAAGAACGCGGGCTCGACCGACGGCTCAAAATGCGCGCTCGTCTATGGCCAGATGAACGAACCGCCCGGTGCGCGCGCGCGCGTCGGCCTGTCGGGCCTGACGGTCGCCGAATATTTCCGCGACCAGGGCCAGGACGTGCTGTTCTTCATCGACAACATCTTCCGCTTCACCCAGGCGGGCGCCGAGGTGTCGGCGCTGCTGGGGCGCATTCCCTCGGCGGTGGGCTATCAGCCGACGCTGTCCACCGACATGGGCGCGTTGCAGGAGCGGATCACCTCGACGAAGAAGGGATCGATC
>DASQHF010000093.1:0-8979 GCA_035632215.1 Micropepsaceae bacterium
GCCGCTAGGGGAAGGGAACCCACACACGTTTGGATTCCCTTTCCCGCGCGCTATCGCGCGCGCCGGGGATGACAAGTTAGGGTGCGGATGTACGTGCCTTCAGCAGGTCGCGGATTTCGCGTAGGAGCTGAACGTCCTCGGGCGGCGGCGGATCGCCGGGCTTGGCCACTTTGGGAGGCGCCATCAGCCGGTTCATCTGCCTGAGCAGCAGGAACAGCGCAAAGGCAACGATGAGGAAATTCACGATGCTGTTGAGGAACAGACCGTAATTCACGGTCACCGCGCCCGCATCCTGCGCCGCTTTCAAGGTCGCGAACGGCCCGCTGCCCTTCAAGACAAAGAAGAGATTCGAAAAGTCGATGCCGCCGATCAGGAGCCCTAGCGGCGGATTGATCACGTCCTTGACCAAGGAGTTGACGATGGTCGTAAAGGCGGCGCCGACCACGACACCCACGGCCAAATCGACGGCATTGCCGCGCATGGCGAAGGTTTTGAATTCCTGAATGATGCTCATGGACTGTTTCCCATTACTCGGCTGGATCGGCGGCATATCGCCGCCTTAAAGGTTCGACGACGATCCTCGCGATGATACCGCCGGGAATGGCGCCCGCGGTATTGGCGAGCTCGTCATAGAGCGACATGTCGCGCCCGACATAGCCCTGGATGATCTCAAGCACGCCGCCCAGGATGATGATCCCGATGACCGCGAGGATCGCCGGGCCTCGCCTCTTCAAGGCGCCCGAGGCCATCGCGGCCAGAACGAAATAACTAAAGCAATGCAGTACCTTATCGTTTACGCTCTCAAGCAAAGGGGGGCTGGCCGGACCGAAAATTTCCCCCCAGATGACGAGCGTCACCGCCGGCCAGAAAAGGATCGCATCGGCGATCCGGGCATTGTGCAAAAGCGGGCGGTCGAGCTTCATGGGCGGCTCATCTGGCCCATTTGGCCTCGTGCTTGCAAATTCGGCCGCCTCGCGTATAACCGCGCCTCTTCAATTTAAGGAACCGCCCGGCGAACAGGGCATGCCGTGGCGGTTCATAACGCGATAGCGGCCTAAAGGCTGCTTTTTCAGGAGACGCAAAATGCCCAAGCTGAAGACGAAGTCGGGCGCCAAAAAGCGCTTCCGCTTCACCGCAACCGGCAAGGTCAAGCACGGCCAGACGCGCAAGCGCCATGGCATGATCAAGCGCTCGAATGAGCAGATCCGAGAGCTTCGCGGCACCCGCGTGATGTCGGCGTCTGAGACCCAGCGCATCAAGCGCTGGATGCCCTACGGCGACTAAGGGAGACGAACCATGTCCAAAGCCCCCCGCGCCGTCGCCTCGAGGCTCCGCCGCAAGCGCGTGATGAAGCAGGCCAAAGGCTTCTATGGCCGGCGCCGCAACAACATCACCACCGCCAAAGCCGCCGTCGACCGCTCGATGCAGCACGCCTATATCGGGCGCAAGCTCAGGAAGCGGAACTTCCGGGCGCTGTGGATCCAGCGGATCAACGCGGCCGTGCGCGAGCACGGGCTGACCTACAGCCGATTTATCAGCGGGCTCGAACGTGCGGGCGTCGCGATCGATCGCAAGATCCTGGCCGACCTCGCCGTCTTCGAGCCCGAAGCGTTCAAAGCTCTCGTCGACCAAGCGACCGCAGCGCACTAGTTCCGTCTATCTTCTCTCGTGCCTACGTGGTCCTTGGTCCATCACCTGGGATTGCGTCATTGTGCTTTGAGAGATTCGCATGACCGACATTGAAGAACTCGGGGCCGGGCTTACCGCCGCAATTGCCGCGGCTAAGGACGAGCGCGCGCTCGAGGAGTTGCGCGTTAGCGCGCTGGGCAAGAAGGGATCGATCGCCGAGCTCTTGAAGACGCTGGGCTCGATGACTCCGGACGAGCGCAAGGCGAACGGGCCGAAGTTCAACGGCCTGCGCGACCGCGTCTCCGACGCGATCGCGGCGCGCAAGAAGGCGCTTGAAGACGTGAGCCTCGATGCGCGGCTCCAATCCGAGCGCGTCGATGTCACCTTGCCGGTGCACGACGCGCCGCGCGGCACCGTGCATCCGGTCAGCCAAGTGAAGGACGAGATGATCGCTATCTTCGCCGATCTCGACTTCAAGGTCGCCGAAGGTCCCGATGTCGAGACCGACGACTACAATTTCACCAAGCTCAACATTCCGCCCGAGCATCCGGCGCGGCAGATGCACGACACGTTCTATATGAAGCCGCAGGCGGACGGATCGGTGCCGCTCCTGCGCACGCATACGAGCCCGGTGCAAGTGCGCACGATGCTGAGCGTAAAGCCGCCAATCCGCATCATCGCGCCCGGGCGCACCTATCGCTGCGATTCGGACGCGACGCACTCGCCGATGTTCCATCAGGTTGAAGGCCTCGTGATCGACGAGGAGACCCATCTCGGGCATTTGAAATGGGTGCTCGAGGAATTCCTGAAGGCGTTCTTCGAAGTGCCGAAAGTCGGAATGCGGTTGCGGCCATCCTATTTTCCCTTCACGGAGCCCTCGGTCGAGGTCGACATCCAGTGCGACCGCTCGGGCGGACAGATCAAGTTCGGCGAGGGCTCGGATTGGCTCGAGATCGCGGGTGCTGGCATGGTGAACCCGCGCGTGCTCGAGATGTGCGGCATCGATCCCAACGCCTATCAGGGTTACGCCTTCGGGCTCGGCATCGATCGCCTGGCGATGCTCAAATACGGCATTCCGGATTTGCGCCCGTTCTTCGAGTCCGACCTTCGCTGGCTCAAGCATTTCGGCTTTTCGGCGCTCGACATTCCGACGCTCGACGGAGGTGTGAGCCGATGAAGGTCTCGCTCTCCTGGCTGAAGGAGCATCTCGACACCTCGGCCGATGCGGCGAGTGTCGCCGACCGCGCGACGCGCATCGGGCTCGAGGTCGAAGGCATCGAAGACAAGGCGGCGGAGCTCTCCGCCTATAAAGTCGCGCGCGTCATCTCAGCCGAGACGCATCCCAATGCCGACAAGCTCCGCGTCTGCATGGTCGATACGGGAACCGAGACCGTGCAGGTCGTCTGCGGTGCGCCGAACGCCCATGCCGGCATGAAGGGCGTGTTCGCGCCGCCCGGCACTTATATTCCGGGAAGCAAGATGACGCTCGGGATCGCCAAAATCCGCGGCGTAGAATCACGCGGGATGCTGTGTTCGGAACGCGAGCTCGAGCTTTCCAACGAGCATCAAGGCATCATCGAGCTTAAAGAGGATGCTGTCGTCGGCAGTCCCGCGGCAGCCGCGCTCGGGCTTGCCGATCCCGTGCTGGACGTTGCGCTCACGCCCAATCGCGGTGATTGCACCTCCGTTTATGGGATCGCGCGTGATCTCGCGGCCGCGGATCTGGGCGTCTTGAAAGGTGGCGCCGTCGCCCCGGTAAGCGGTCATTTCCCCTCCCCCATCAAGACCTCGCTTGAATTCCCGGCGGGACTCGAGAGCGCGTGCTCCATGTTTGCGGGCCGCGTCATTCGCGGGATAAAGAACGGCCCGAGCCCCGAATGGCTCCAGACGCGTCTCAAAGCCGTCGGCTTGCGTCCCATCTCCGCTGTCGTTGATGTGACGAATTTTGTCGCCCACGATCGCGGCCGACCGCTGCACGCCTTCGACATGACGAAGCTCAAGGGCAACATGCGCGCGCGGCTGGCAAAGCACGGCGAAACGATCCTCGCGCTCGACGGCAAGACCTACACGCTCGATGAGGAGATGACGGTCATCGCCGATGAAGTTGCCGCGCGCGCGATTGCCGGCGTCATGGGCGGCGAGGAGAGCGGCTGCACGGAAGCGACGACCGATGTGTTTCTGGAGTCAGCGCTGTTCGATCCCGTGCGCACCGCGCGCACGGGACGCACGCTTGGGATCATCTCGGACGCGCGCTATCGCTTCGAACGCGGCGTCGATCCGGAATTCGTCGTGCAGGGCTTGGAGCTTGCGACGAAGCTCGTGCTCGAATTCTGCGGCGGCGAGGCCTCCGAGATCGTCGTCGCCGGCGGGCCGCTCGGGGGTGGGCGCAAAATCGCCTTCTCGACCGCCGACGTGAAGCGTCTTGGTGGCTTATCGCTACCGCAATCCGAGATCGTCCGTATCCTGAAGAAACTCGGATTCTCCGTTTCCGGCAACGAGCATCTCACCGTCGTTCCGCCGTCCTGGCGCTCGGACGTGCACGGCCCGGCCGATCTCGTGGAAGAAGTCGTGCGCATTTACGGCCTCGACAAAGTTCCACCCGAGCCGATGAAGCGCCCTCATGCCGTGGCCCAGCCGGTGCTTACGCCCCAACAGCGGCGTGTGAGTTGGGCGCGGCGCGCTTTGGCTGCGCGGGGCTTTGACGAGACGGTGCACTTCTCCTTTGTCCCGAGAAAGCACGCGCTCCTTTTCGGAGGCGGCGATGAGGCGCGGCAATTGGCCAATCCCATCTCGGCCGATCTCGATGCGCTTCGTCCCTCGGTTCTGCCCGCGCTTTTGGCATCGGCCGCGCGCAACCAGGCACGCGGGCTACTCCACGCGTTGCTGTTCGAGATCGGGGCGCAGTTCGAGTCGGGCATGCCCGGCGCACAGACGACAGTGGCCGCAGGGCTCCGCGCCGGCGACCCGCCACGGCATTGGCTGAAAGCGACGCCCCCCGATGCTTTCACCGCGAAAGCCGACGCTCTTGCGGTGCTTGATGCCGCGTCGCGCCAGCCCATCGCGGCGCCGATCCTCGCAAATGCGGCCGCCTGGTATCATCCGGGACGGGCCGGAACGCTTGCGCTCGGACCGAAAGTCATCGGCTACTTCGGCGAGCTGCATCCCCGGATCATCGCGGCCTTCGATTTGAAAGGCCCTGTCGCAGGGTTCGAGATTTTCATTGATGCGATCCCGGAAGGGAAAGCACGTCCTACGAAGGCAAGGGGCAAACTCGAAGCCTCGGATTTGATGCCGCTCGAACGCGATTTCGCCTTCGTGCTGGATGCGGGCGTGTCGGCCGATCAGGTGGTGAAGGCGGCGCGCGGCGCCGAACGCGCGCTGATCGAGCGCGTGGACGTGTTCGACGTTTACGAGGGCAAGGGAATTCCTGAGGGTAAGAAGTCGCTTGCCATCGCGGTCAAATTGCAGCCAAAGGAACGGACATTGACCGACCAGGAGATCGAAGCGGTCGCGCAAAAGATCGTGAACGCGGTCGCCAAGGCGACCGGCGGTACGTTGCGGAGTTGACGAAAGCCGCTGCCATGACGAGCTTTCCATAGCCATGGCTCTTTGGCATGACCGTCGCGGGCGTTTCTCGCCACTCCGAGCGGCGACGTTGGCTTTGCTCGTGGCGCCCGTGTTGGCGCTGCTTTATTTCACGTTCACGTCCGATTTGGGGCCGCGGCCGCGCACGGAAGCGATCCACGAAGTCGGCCTGTGGGCGATCCGCTTCGTCATGCTCTCGCTTTTCATTACGCCGATGCGGCGCATCGCGCGCTATGCGCTGCTCGTCGATGTGCGCCGCATGATCGGCGTGGGCGCTTTCTCTTACATCGCGCTCCATCTCGTCCTCTACTCCGCCGACCAGCTGTTCGACATGGGCAAAGTCGTCTCAGAGATCGTGCTGCGCTATTACCTCACTATCGGCTTCACCGCCTGGCTGGGCTTAATGGTGCTGGCCGCGACCTCGAACGACTACTCGGTGCGGGCGCTCGGCGGCATCCGCTGGCGCCAGTGGCACAAGCTGATCTATCCGATCGCGGTGCTCGGATGCATTCATTACTTCATGCAGTCCAAGCTCGAGGTTTTCGAGCCCACCATCATCGGCGGCATTTTTCTCTGGCTGATGCTCTACCGCATCATGCACTGGGCGCTGCCACGCGAAACCGAGTTTCCGCTGTATGTGATCGGGCTAAGCTGGTTCGCGGTCGGCTTGTTCGTCTTCATCGCCGAAGCAGTTGCATTCAAGATCGCGTTCAACGCACCGGTCTTGAAAGTCCTGACCGTCGACTTCAACTTCCAGGCCGGCATCCGCCCCGGCTGGTATGTCTGGGGCGTGGGTATGATCGTGACGCTTATTGGCGCGGTAAGGCTCAAGCCGCCAGTTCGGCGCCTTCAAGCCGCGCAAGCCCGGAGCCCAGCGGAATAGGCGCGCTCTGGACCTAGCGCTCCCCCGCCGCTATCTCTGACCCGATGCCCGATTTGCCCCACATCCGCAATTTTTCCATTGTCGCGCATATCGACCATGGAAAGTCGACGCTTGCCGACCGGCTGATCCAGCTTTGCGGCGGGCTCACGCAGCGCGAGATGAAGGAGCAAGTGCTCGATTCCATGGACATCGAGCGCGAGCGCGGCATCACCATTAAAGCGCAGACCGTGCGCCTGAACTACACCGCCAAGAACGGCCAAGCCTATATCCTCAATCTGATGGATACGCCCGGACACGTCGATTTCGCCTATGAGGTATCGCGCTGCCTGGCGGCGTGTGAAGGCGCGCTGCTCGTCGTCGACGCAAGCCAGGGCGTGGAAGCCCAAACGCTCGCGAACGTCTATCAGGCGATCGATGCCGGGCTCGAGATCGTACCGATCTTGAACAAGATCGATCTCCCCGCCGCCGAACCCGATCGCGTGCGCCAGCAGATCGAAGACGTGATTGGCTTGGATGCCTCGGGCGCGATCGAGATCTCGGCAAAAACAGGTTTGAACGTCGAGGCGGTCCTCGAAGCGATCGTCGAGAAACTGCCGCCGCCAAAAGGCGAGCCGAATGCGCAGTTGAAAGCCCTCCTCGTCGACTCCTGGTACGATCCCTATCTCGGCGTGGTCGTGCTGGTGCGCGTCGTCGACGGCGAGCTCAAGAAAGGTCACCGCATCCGCATGATGGCGACCGATGCCGTCCACCAAGTGGACCGGGTCGGCGTCTTCACGCCCAAACAGGAGATGGTCGAGCGATTGGGTCCGGGCGAGATCGGCTTCTTGACCGCCGCCATCAAGGAAGTTGGCGATGCCAAGGTCGGCGATACGATCACGGATGAGCGCCGCGGCACCGAGACCCCGCTTCCCGGCTTTAAGCCCGCGCAGCAGGTCGTGTTCTGTGGCCTCTTCCCGGCGGATGCTGCCGAGTTCGAACAGCTGCGCGATGCGCTCGCAAAGCTCCATCTGAACGACGCGAGCTTCACCTACGAGACGGAGACCTCTGCCGCGCTCGGCTTCGGCTTCCGCTGCGGATTCTTGGGTCTTCTGCACCTAGAGATCATCCGCGAACGGCTCGACCGCGAATTCGGCATCGAGCTGATCGCGACAGCGCCCTCTGTCATCTATCGCATCCATCTGACCGACGGTTCGATGAAGGAGCTGCACAATCCCGCCGATATGCCCGATCCGGTGAAGATCGCCTTCATCGAGGAGCCGTGGATCAAGGCGACGATCCTCGTTCCCGACGAGCATTTGGGCGCGGTGCTGAAGCTCTGCGAGGATCGCCGCGGACGGCAGCTCGAGCTCACCTATGCGGGCTCGCGCGCAATGCTGATCTATCGGCTGCCCTTGAACGAAGTCGTGTTCGACTTCTACGACCGGCTGAAATCGGTCTCGCGCGGCTATGCGAGCTTCGATTACCACATCGAGGGCTACGAGGAAGGCGATCTCGTAAAGCTTTCGATCCTCGTGAACGGCGAGCCCGTCGATGCACTTTCCATGATCGTGCACAAGACTCGCGCGGAAGCCCGCGGGCGCGCCATGTGCGAGAAGCTCAAAGATCTCATCCCAAGGCACCTGTTCCAGATCCCGATCCAGGCGGCCTTGGGAGGCAAGATCATCGCTCGCGAGACGATCAGCGCGCTTCGGAAAGACGTGACCGCGAAATGCTATGGCGGTGACATCACGCGTAAGCGCAAGCTTCTCGACAAGCAGAAGGAAGGCAAGAAGAAGATGCGCCAATTCGGCAAAGTCGACATCCCGCAGGAAGCCTTCATCGCTGCCTTGAAAATGGACGCAGATTGAGAACTGATATTTTATTGAGCCTTAACATGGTCGCAGCGTCGACCCGCAATAGCCCCAATTTCCGTTATTCTAGTCTGCCTCATTTGAGCGGGGAGTTCGAACGCGATGAGCGACAACGCCGTGGAGCCGCGCGCGGTTTACCTGACGCGTACAATCGTCGGCTTGCTGCAGGGATTGGCGCTATATCTCCTTTATGTTGCCTATGACGACCGAAGTTGGCCTGCGACCAATGGTTATGTCTTCGCGCCGATATTGCTGACTTGGTCGTTCGCACCAGTCCTTGCTCTGCAAGGACTGAGCAATCTACGCACTCGCACGCTCCTCTTTTGGATCGCGGCTGCGATCTTGGTTGTCGTGAGCCTAGGCTTTTACGACATTTGGCACGCTTGGCCGGTCGAAACGAGCCCAAACGTGTCGGCAGCCGCGAGGCCGACGGTGTTGCCGTCGTTCCAGCTTGCTATTGTCCTCATTCTGGGGTTTGCGATCGCCCATGTTCTCGTATCGGCCGCGGACGCGGACCGTGCATTTGTCGCGGCATACCCAACCTATTTCGACGTTGCTTCCAAGCTCGCCGTGCAGCTCGCACTCGCTGTGGCGTTCGCCGGTGTCTTTTGGGGCCTGCTCTGGCTGGGCGCCGGTCTTTTCGAACTGATAAAAATCCGCTTCGTCACGGACCTGATCGAACATCGATGGTTCGCGATACCCGCCTCCACGCTTGCGGTTGCGGTCGCAATCCACATTACCGACGTGCAGGTCGAGCTGGTGCGCGGGCTGCGGACCCTAGGACTGACCTTGCTCTCCTGGCTGTTGCCGCTGATGACGCTAATCGTCGCCGGCTTTCTAGTCACGCTCATTTTCACGGGTTTGCAACCCTTGTGGGACACGCGCTTCGCCACGACGCTGCTTCTTCTCGCCTGTACGGCTTTGATCGTGCTCATCAACGCGACCTATCGAGAAGGAGACGCGGAAAGGGCTCCGTCCATGATGCTGCGCCAACCCGGTCGCCTCGCTGCGCTCATGCTGCTTCCCTTAGTA